>NZ_DALZMB010000115.1:0-11748 GCF_032007265.1 Paracoccus sp. (in: a-proteobacteria)
GCTGCGTAATTCGTCAGGACCTTTGTCGAAAACATCTGCCCGCGGCATTCAAGGGCAATGTCGGTAAAGGTGCCGCCAATATCGGCCCCCAGTCGGATGGTCTGACCGGCGCTCATGCCTTTTCCTTTGCTGCAAGGGCCGCTTGGCGCATCTGCGACAGGGTCTGGCGCGGGGTTAGCGCCTCGGGAGAGATATCAAGATCCAGCACGGCCCCCGTTCGCGAGGCGCGGGCGCGGGCAAAGGCTGCGGGGAAATCCTCGGTCGTGGCGACGCGCTCGGCGTGAAAGCCATAGGCCTTGGCCAGCATGACAAAATCGGGATTTTCCGCCATGGTGGTTCCCATGACCCTGCCCGGATAGTTTCGCTCCTGATGTGCGCGAATGGTGCCGTAAATGCCGTTGTTCAGGATCAAGATGATCGGCTGCGCCCCGGCCTGAAGGGCGGTCGCCAACTCTTGGCAGTTCATCTGGAAATCGCCGTCACCGGCAAAACAGACCACAGTCCGTTCTGGATAGGCTATTTTGGCGGCGATGGCTGCGGGCAGGCCATATCCCATTGCGCCCGATTGCGGTGCCAGCAGCCGCGCCTGCGGCCCGTATTTGTAGAATTTATTCGGCCAAACCGTAAAGTTCCCCGCCCCATTGGTGAGGATTGCATCCTTGGGCAGCACGTCGCGCAGATGCGCGCTCGCCAGCCCCATATCAACTGGTGAAGGCTGCGGCGGCAGATCCATTCCGGCCTCCCAATCGGCGCGAGCTTGGGCGCGCCATTGTGCCCAATCGCCGTGAACTGGCGACAAGGCGGCGGAGAAGGCGTTGGGACCGGCATGGATGCCCAAAGTTGGTTGATAGATCTTGCCCAGCTCTCGGTCCGAGCCATGGACATGGATCAGCTTCTGAACGGGGACAGGGACCGTCAGCAGCGTATAGCCATCGGTCGTCATCTCGCCAAAACGCACGTTGATGGCCAAAATGACATCGGCGTTTTTGATCCGCGCTTTGACATGGGCCGGCATCCCGACCCCGGCCTCGCCTGCATAGGCAGGGGAAAAGTTGTCGAATTGATCCTGATATCGAAAGGCCGCGATGACCGGAATGTCCGATGCTTCGGCAAAAGCCTGCAAATCTCGTTGGCCCTGCTGGGTCCAATTGCAGCCACCCATCAAGATCACCGGACGATGGGCTTGGGCCAGCATCTTATGGGCTTGCTCCAGCGCCATAGGCAGCGGGGCAGCCTCGGCGATCTGCGCGGGGCCGCTCAAAGGCTGGGCCGTGGTCAGCGCCGTAAGCATGTCTTCGGGCAAGGCAATGACCACCGGACCCGGACGCCCGCTTAGCGCCGTCGTCCATGCGCGCGCCAGAATTTCGGGGAGACGTTCGATCTGATCGATCTCTACCGCCCATTTAGCAACTGTGCCGAACACAGCGCGGTAATCGATCTCCTGAAAGGCTTCGCGACCTTTCATATCTGTGCCGACCTGACCGACAAACAGGATCATCGGGGCCGAATCCTGCATGGCCGTATGCACCCCGATTGACGCGTTGGTCACGCCCGGCCCGCGCGTGACAAAGCACAGGCCCGGCTCGCCTTTCAGCTTACCCCAGGCCGAGGCCATGAACGCCGCGCCGCCTTCGTTGCGGCACATCACAAAATCAAGCTTGCCTTGCGTATCATGAAGCGCGTCCAATACCGCCAGATAGCTTTCGCCCGGAACGCCAAAGGCTTTGCTTGCCCCCAATGCCACCAGACTTTCGACCAAAAGCTGCCCGCCGTTGCGCATATATTGTCCCTTATTTCCGGCCCGGCGCGGCAATTGGCGCGGCGGCGCAAGTTTGAATTCCAACTCATCCTGCCCGCGGCAGCCGTTGGAAAAAATCAAGATTTGCAATGGAACGACAACTTTTACTTGTCGATTGAGGCGCACAGGATCCGTCTGGATAAAAGGATAACAGCGAGGCCAAAGATCCCCGCCAAGCGATCCACCCATCAGCCAAAGCGATCGGAAAAGACCTATGCGCCACAGAAAATGCGCCGCATCCGACTAGGAAACGAGCGCATCAAAGGTTTGGATTGGTGTGCGCCTAACGGCCGACGGTCCACAGGCGAAAGCGGCCACGGCCCGTGACTTCGCGCAAAATGCCCATGGATTGCAGGCGCGCCAGTCCACGTTCGGCGCTGTCGCGTGAAATGCCAAGGGCGCGTTCGGCATCCTCAGTCCCGATCAGCGGGCGCTGAAGCGCTGCCTCGATCAGGCGACCGGGGGTGTCGCCCTTCATCTTGGCGGCCATGCCCAAGGCGTCGTCGCGCCAAGCGCGCAGGCGACGCATGTGCTGGCGCGCCTCATGGGCACCTGCACGCACAGCCTCAAGCCATTGCGCAAGTCGCATGGCAGCACTGCCGCCACTGCGCCATGCCGTCTGGCCATACTGACCCAAGGGCGCAAAGCGCAAATATTGCAAATCGGTGCTTGCCAGAATTGCGCTATAGCTTGCGGCCTCAATGACATCCTCGACCGCGGACAGGCCATTTTGGCGCCACAAATATTGTGCGGCGGCGGCACGGGTCAGGGGATGACGATCCGCCAGCTGATCCAGCGCGGTCAGAAAATCCTGACTTGCAGCGTCGAAATCCGCCCCGCACAACCGCGCGGGCGCATCATCGTGAAAGCCCGCAACCTCGACGCGGTGCAGCGCCAGAAAGCTGCGCAGATCGCGCAGTTCGGGGCGGCGCAAAGCGACCTCGCCAGCGGTATGCGCGGGAACAAGGCGACGGATACACCAGCGTGCCTGCATCAACCCTTCGGCATCGGCCCCGCTGCGTGCGGCCAGCAGATCGCGACCAATATCTTCGGATCGAAGGATGATGCCCTGTGCCCAAAGCATCGCCTCGGCCTCGAGCAAGGCAAGGCGCGGCAATAGCCATGGCGCGTCTTCGACTGCCGCGTCGAGCGCGCCCAGGGCGGCTGCGGCACGGGCCAAAGCGGGGGCTTCTTCCGCTTCTGCCTGTTGCCACAATTCAGGGGCAGACAGATCGGGCATGCTGTCCGCGTCTGCTTCAAGATCGAGGGTCAGATAGCTCATCCGCGAATCCTGCCATGATCTGCGGTTTCGTGCTAGCTGGCTTGTTGCGAAAATCGAACGATTGCCGCGACTATGGCATGAAAGCTGCGCCGCGCCCGATCACTGGTGGCGCGTGCGCGCAAAAAACCATGGGGCAATTGCAGCTCATTGCGCCAGATCGCCGGAACGCCGGCTTTTGTTAACCGCTCAGCATAATCGCGGCTGTCGTCACGCAAGGGATCGACATCGGCCGAGACGATAAAGGCCGGTGCCACTTCTGACAGATCCGGCGCCGTCAGCGGGGCAGAGAGTGGATGATCGGGTTGATCGCCCATCAACGCCTGCCGATAGCCTTGCAGATCGCTGGTGCGCAGCATCGGCGCTTGCGCGTTCTCGCGATAAGAGGGCGCCGTTCCATCCCCCCCAAGGCCAGGATAGATCAAGACCTGCCCAAGAGGCATCCGGCCCGCGCCCTTTTGCATGGCAAGGCACAAAGCCGCGACCAGACAGCCGCCCGCGCTGTCGCCCACGACGACGCCGGGTTGATCCAGCGCCTGCCAGATCGTGCGCAGATCGCCGATCTGCGATGGAAAGCGGTATTCGGGCGCAAGCCGGTAATCCACCGCCACCACCTGCAATCCAGTGGCATCGGCAATTTCTGCACATACATCATCATGGCTATCAAGCCCGCCCACAACATAGCCGCCGCCATGACAGTAAAGCACCAATACCGGCGTCGTCGGGCCATAGATCCGGCAGGGGATGCCAGCAATGGCGCGATCCTCGACCATCATCCCATCGGGACGAGGGCGTCGAAAGACGTGGCACATCTCATTGTAATAAGTACGATTTTCTTCAGCGCTGGCTGTATTGGCATCCGCAGGATAGGCTGCTTCGGTCTGCTGAATGAAATCCAGCACCTGCGGATCCGTGATCTGGCGAGACGTGCTCATCGCGCCAGCTCCTCAATGCGGCGGGTCAACCAATCTGGGTTGGGCTCGGGGACCGAGGCCAGCAGCTCGACCGTATAGGGGTGGCGTGGCGGATCCAGAACCTCGGCTTTCAGGCCCTTGTCCATCACCTGCCCGCCCTGCATGACGACCACATCATCGGCAATCGCCCGGACGGTGGCGATGTCATGAGTGATGAACATATAAGACACCCCGGTCTGATCTTGCAGACGGCTAAGAAGGCGCAAGATCCCCTCGGCAACCAGTTGATCCAGCGCGCTTGTGACCTCGTCGCAAATGATGAAATCCGGATTTGCCGCCAAGGCGCGGGCAATGCCGATGCGCTGTTTTTGCCCACCTGACAGCTCACCGGGCAGCCGATCCAGAAACCGTTTCGGCTCTAGCTCGATCTGATCCATCAATTCGTGCAACCGCTCGGTTCGCGCTTTTCCATGCAGGTCGCGGTAAAAAGCCAAGGGCCGCGACAGGATTTCGGCAATGGTGTGGCGCGGATTCAATGCGGTATCAGCCATCTGATAAATCATTTGAATACGACGCAGTTGGTCCTTGCTGCGCGCGCGCAGTTCGGGCGGAAGGGCCACGCCATCCAGCGCGATATGGCCCTGACGCGGCGGCAAAAGCCCGGTGATCACCCGCGCCGTGGTGGATTTCCCCGATCCCGATTCACCAACCACAGCGACCGTGGCACCTTTGGGAATATCAAAAGAGATGTTTTTCAGCACATCGACGCTGCCATAGGCCGCAGTGACCCCACTGACACGAATGGTGGGCGATTGATCGCGAACCAACTCACGCTCTGGTCGGCGAAACTCGCGTACAGCCCACAAAGAGCGGGTGTAATCCTCGCGCGGGGCGGCCATCATCTGCCTAGTGGGCGCTTCTTCGACCTCTTGGCCGTGGCGCATGACTTTGATCCGATCGGCCATCTGGGCCACGACGGCCAGATCATGGGTGATATAGATCGCGGCAGTACCAAATTCACGCACGGCCTCGCGGATCGAGGCCAGCACCCCGACCTGAGTGGTGACATCAAGCGCCGTCGTCGGCTCGTCAAAGACGATCAAATCAGGACGGCAGGCCATCGCCATGGCAACCATGGCACGCTGCAACTGACCACCCGACACCTGATGCGGAAAGCGCAGGCCGAAATGCTCGGGATCTGGAAGATGCATTTGCGCGTAAAGCTCGCGGGCAAAGGCCTCGGATTGCGCTTTTCCAGCGGTGTGGTGGATCTGCGGCCCCTCGCAGAACTGGGTAAGCAATCGCCAGGCCGGGTTGAAGCTGGCCGCAGCCGATTGCGCGACATAAGCCACGCGCTTGCCCCGCACCGCGCGGCGTGCGCTTTCGGGCAGGGACAAAAGATCGGCGCCATCCAAAAGCACCTTGCCACCCGCAAAGCGCAACCCGGGTGCCGCATAACCCATTGCTGCCAGTCCCAAGGTGGATTTTCCGGCCCCGGATTCCCCGATCAAGCCCAGAACCTCACCCCGGTCCAGCGCCAGATCCACCCCCTTGAGAATGGGGTTCCAGCCATCATCGCCCTTGGCCTCGATCTTTAGATTTTCGATTTTCATCAGCATCAGATCAATCCTTCAACCCCGAGGCGCGGTGCAGCATCCAATCGACCACGAAGTTGACCGCGACGGTCAGCAGCGCGATTGCGCCGGCAGGCAGCAGTGGCGTGACATCGCCGAATGTGATCAGAGAGGCATTGTCGCGCACCATCGATCCCCAATCGGCCATCGGGGGTGGCAAGCCTAGGCCAAGAAAGGCCAGCGCCGAGATGGTCAGGAAAACAAAGCAAAAGCGCAGGCCAAATTCGGCGATCAAAGGTGCGGCGATATTTGGCAGGACCTCTCGGCGGATGATCCACCATGTTCCCTCACCGCGCAGCTTGGCGGCCTCGACGTAATCCATGACCATCACATTCATCGCCGTTGCACGGGCAAGACGAAAAACCCGCGTTGAATCAAGGATGGCGATGACAATGATCAGATTGAACACGCCCGGTCCCAAGGCTGACAGTGCCAGAAGCGTAAAGATCAACGAGGGCACGGCCATCAAAATATCGACGATCCGTGACAAGATCAGATCAACCCAACCGCCAAGCGCTGCCGCCAAAAGACCGGTGACAGCACCAATCGCAAAGGCGATCAAAGTGGTGATCAGGGCAATCGAGACCGTATTGCGAGCGCCCCAGATCAGGCGCGAGAGCATGTCTCGGCCAAGTGAATCCGTGCCAAGCGGAAAGGCACCACCCCAGGGTTCATACTGTCCGCCGACGATCTCAGCTTCGGGGTGAGGCGCGATCATGGGCGCAAAAATGACCAAAACTGCGTAAATCAGGATGACCAATATGCCAAAGATCGCAGTGGGCGGCATCGAGCGTAGGGTTCGACTGATCTCCATGCGCTTACCTCGGATGCAGAAGGCGGGGGTTTGTGGCAATTGCCAGCACATCCGCAATCAGGTTGAGCAGGATATAGACCGCCGCAAAGATCAGCGCGCAGGCCTGCACAACCGGCATATCGCGATTGGTGACGCTGTCGACCATCAGTTGCCCCATGCCGGGATAGACGAAGACCACCTCGACGATCACAACGCCCGTAATCAGCCAGGCAATGTTCAGGGCGATCACATTGATGATTGGCGCCAAGGCGTTGGGCAATGCGTGGCGCAAGATCATGCGCCAGCGGCTGACCCCTTTCAGCTGCGACATTGCGATATATGGCGCGCCCAAGACATTGACGACGGCCGCTCTGGTCATGCGCATCATATGGGCAGTCACGACCAAAACCAGCGTGATTGCGGGCAAGAACGCGCGCGATAACATCTCGGACAGCCCGGTTCCCGGCGCGATATTGGCCATCGAAGGAAACCAGCCCAGATTGACCGACAGCCAGAACATCAAAAGATAGGCGATAAAGAACTCGGGAAAGGAAATCGCACTGAGGCTTAGGATATTGATCAGGCGATCGAACCAACTGCCACGCCAAAGCGCCGCCAAAAGCCCCAGCAGCACGGCCAGGGGCACGGCGATGACGGCTGCATAAAGCGCCAAAAACATCGTATTTCCAAGCCGCCCGGCCAAAAGCTCGGAGACCGGGCGCCCATTGGCCAGCGAGCGGCCAAAATCACCCCGAAATACGCCCGAGATCCAATTTAGATAGCGTGTCACCAGCCCCTGATCCAAACCAAGCTGCTCGCGAAAGGCTGCGACGGCGGCTGGGGTGGCGTTGCGACCAAGGATTTGCTGGGCGATGTCGCCCGGCAGCATCGCAACCGCCAGAAAGACCAGGATCGAGATGATGAAAAGCGTAAAAAGACCGATGCCTAGCCGCGTAAGGATCATATGTCGCAAAGCGCCGCCGGATCGGGTCATGCTCATGCGGGGACACCTCGCGCGGTGATGGAACGAATGCCTGCGCCCGCTGCTTCGGGGGGCGGTAGCGCCGCATCCTGGGCAAAGATCTTGTCAAATGTCGTGATCATTTTGTCCGGCATTGGCACACTGCGCCCCAGATTGGTGTCCACGTGCAAAAGCATATGCTCGCCCGTCGCAGCCTCGGAGCCATCTTCTTTCAGAATGCGGTGATATAGCCGGAATTTCTTGGCATCATGGCCCAAAAGGCGGGTTTCGACGGTCAATTTCTCGCCTGGGCCGGTTTCAGCCAGATGGCGAATATGGGTTTCGACCGTATAGGCCGAGTAGCCCCCCCCGCGATAAGCGGCGTCCAGCCCGATATGGATCAAAAAGGCATCTGTTGCATCGCCCAGAACCTGAAGATAGCGAAACTCGGTCATATGGCCGTTGTAGTCCAGCCAATCCCCGCTGACGCGCGCCTGATGCAGCCGCAACGGATAGCCACTGACCGCGACCGGAGCGCGTGCATAGAACCGATCTTCCATCTCGCGCAGGATTTGACCGGCGCCCCAGTCATTGGTCTTAAGCGCCTGAAAGATCCCGATGAGATTGTCATCGCGAATACGCTCCAATTCGCGAATGGAATGCATGCCCGATTGCTGATCCGACTGATCCGCGATCATGCCGACCAGCCGGTCGTCCAGATCGGGGACATCCATCAGCTTGGTCCAGGGCCATTTCAACGCCGGGCCGAATTGGGCAAGGAAGTGCTTCATCCCGGCCTCGCCTCCGGCAATGCGATAGGTCTCGAACAGGCCCATCTGTGCCCAACGCAGACCAAAGCCATAGCGGATGATGTCGTCGATTTCTTCGGTGGTGGCGATACCGTCATTGACCAGCCAAAGCGCCTCGCGCCAGACCGCTTCAAGCAGGCGATCACCGATATGCGCGTCGATCTCGCGCGCAATCTGTACGGGCTTCATCCCGACCTGGGTCAAAAGCTGGGTCGCACGCGCCGCTGCCGGGCCACCGCCGACAATTTCGACCACGGGCAGCAGATAGACCGGGTTGAACGGATGGGCGACCAAGATCCGTTCGGGATGACGCGCACCGTCGCGCAGTTCCGAGGGTTTGAACCCCGAGGTCGAGGATCCGATGATGGCCTCAGGGGGGGCGGCTGCCTCGATCTCGGACAAAATTTTATGCTTGAGATCCAGACGCTCGGGCACGCTTTCTTGGATGTAATCTGCGTCGGAGACCGCCATCGCGATACTATCGCACCAGATGATCTGTCCCGGCTCGGGCAAAGGTGCCTGAAACATCCGACCCCAGGCGCGGCTGGCATTGGCCATGACCTCGCCCAGAATACGCTTTGCCTCGGGATGGGGGTCAAAGACACGGACATCGTGGCCGGAAAGGATGAATCTTGCGATCCATCCCCCGCCAATCACGCCACCGCCAATTGCTGCGATTTTCATGCGGCCCACCACCGTTCCACGATTTTCCACCCGTCAAAGAAGCGATCGCCCGCAACCTTGCCATGCGCGACTTTGTCGTTCTGCGCGTCCACGTAATTCACAAAGACCGGAATGATCGTGCCGCCATCCTCGGATACGATGCCTTGCATCTCGTGATACATTTCACGGCGCCGGTTATCGTCCAGCTCGGCGCGCGCGCTTAGCAGAAGCTGGTTGAATTTCTCATTATCCCAGAAGCTTTCGTTCCATTCCGCACCTTTGGAATAGGCAAGGCTGAACATATCATCTTCGGTCGGACGCCCGTTCCAGTAGCCCATGCAAAAAGGCTTTTTCATCCAGACATTAGTCCAGTAGTTATCCTCGGGCTCGCGTTTGACATTCACATTGATGCCGCAGGCCTTGGCCGATTGCTGGAAAAGCTGGGCGGCATCGACAGCGCCGGTAAATGCCGTTTCAGAGGTCGACAGGTCGATGTCGAGCGAGTCCAACCCCGCTTGCTTAAGGTAATATTTCGACTTGTCAGGGTCATAGCTATGCTGCGGCAGATCGGCTGCATAATAGCGGTTGGCCGGTGTGATCGGGCTGTCATTGGCGATTTTGCCATAACCATGCACGATCTTTTCCAAAAACTCCTCGCGGTTCACAGCATATTTCAGCGCAAGCCGGACATTATTATCGTCAAGCGGCTTGGTGTTGGTCAGCATGGGCATGGTGTAATGCGCCGTTCCCGTCGTCTCGACCAACGAGATACCGGGACGGCGCTTCAACAAGCCAACGGTTGCCAGATCAGGGGCGTTGATCACATCGACCTCGCCCGTCATCAACGCATTCTGGCGTGCGGTCGGATCCGAGATAGCAATGATCTCGACATCCTCAAACCATGCACGGTCCTTTTTGAAATAATCGCCACGACGCTTGAGAACCAGCCGCACGCCCGGTTCGTGACTGACCAGCGAATAGCCGCCCGTGCCAAGGCCCGATTGCCAGTTCAATGTGCCATCCTCGTTGGCTGGCATGATCAGATAGTGATAATCTGCGGTCAGAGTGGCAAAATCCGCATTCCCGGCATTCAGCTCGAAGATAACGGTGCTGTCACCATCTGCGCGGATGTCTTTGACCTGCTCCAATGGGCCCATCGCGCCGGATTTCGAATCTGGTCCGCGATGGTGGTTGAACGAAGCGATGACATCCTTGGCCGTTACGGCCTTGCCATCTCCGAATTTCGCATCCGACCGCAGTTTGAACGTCCAGGTTGTTGCAGATGCATCCGGCTCGGCGCTTTCGGCCAGCTCTGGCCGGGCATTACCAGTGTCGTCGATTTCCATCAGCGTGTTGGTCACGGCCAGCATACCGATGATCACTGGCCCGGATAGAAACAGCGCCGGGTCCAGCGTATCCGAGGTCGCGGCCCCCGACATGCCGATCGTCATCTTGCCGCCGACCTTGGGCTGGGCGTCCTGCGCCCTTGCCCCACGTGGCAGCAAAAGGCCCGCGGCGGTCATGGCAACCGTGCCCGCCAAAAGGCTGCGTCTGGTTACTTCGGTCATCTTGCTTCTCCCTGTGATGCCCGTCCTTTAGCGGCGGGTCAGTTTAAGCTTTTCACGAACCTCGGCAGGCCCAACGATGCGGCACCCCATATTGCTCAAAATGGTGGCGGCGCGATCAACCAGATCCCCGTTCGAGGCCAGAACCCCACGATCTAGCCAGATATTATCCTCGAGCCCGACGCGGACATTGCCGCCCATCAATGCGGCTTGCGCGACATAGGGCATCTGCATCCGCCCGATCGAGAACATCGAATAGGTCCAGCCTGCGGGAATATTGTTGACCATTGCCATCAGCGAGTTGGGATCGGCCGGCGCGCCATAGGGAATACCCATGCACAACTGGATCATAACCGGATCGTCGATCAGCCCTTCTTCGACCAGCGATTTGGCCAGCCACAGGTGGCCGGTGTCAAACACCTCGATTTCAGGGCGAACCCCGGCTTTTTGAATACGTGCTGCCATGGCGCGCAGCGTGCCGGGCGTGTTTGTCATCACGTAATCGGCTTCGGCAAAGTTCATCGTGCCGCAATCAAGGGTGCAAATCTCGGGCAGAAGCTCTTCGACATGGATCAGTCGCTCGGTGGCACCCACCAGATCTGTGGCGGGGTTCAGCGGCAAAGGCGCCTCGGGATCGCCCAGGAAAATATCGCCCCCCATGCCCGCTGTCAGGTTCAACACCACATCGACATCGGCCGAGCGCACACGCTCGACCACTTCGCGGTACAGTTTCGGGTCCCGCGACGGCGTTCCGGTTTTGGGGTCGCGAACATGGACATGGGCAATCGCAGCCCCGGCCTTGGCCGCCTCGATGCAGGCCTGCGCAATCTCTTGCGGCGAGCGCGGAACCTTGGACGATTTAAGGTGGCTTTGACCAGATCCAGTCACAGCGCAGGTGATAAAGACATCGCGGTTCATCGCAGCTCCGGCAATTCGAGGAATCTTTCTTTCAGCCTAACTGCTTTCAGGCTTCGCGATTTGCACAACAGGACATATCATTTGCATATGTCGCCAAATTCGCCGTTTCATCTGACCTTTCTGACCTTTGATGGTTTTTCCAACATGATTCTCGCCTGCGCGATCGAGCCGCTTCGTGCGGCTCGTGACCTGTCAGGAAAGCGTCTGTTCTCGTGGCAGATTGCGACGATGGACGGGATGCCGGTCTTTAGCTCATCGCGTCTGGCGCTGGCATCGGACCTGCCTGCGGACCGCATTGGCGCCACGGATGCGCTGGTCGTGGTCACGGGATATGGCGCGCGCGATCACATGCGGCGCAATGTCGGCCAGTTCATCCGCCGCACGGCGCGCGGTCTGCCGTTGACGGCGGGGCTT
>NZ_DALZMB010000116.1:0-11586 GCF_032007265.1 Paracoccus sp. (in: a-proteobacteria)
TGGGACAGGGACAGCTCGGCATCCGGGTCCAGAAACAGGTTTTTGGTGCCCTCAAGGTTCCAACCCGAAATATGGACATGACACCCCGAGCCGCTTTGCCCCGCAAAAGGCTTGGGCATGAAGCTGGCCCGCGCACCATTCTTTTCAGCAATCGCGCGCAGCATGAATTTAAAGAACGTATGCCGGTCAGCCGTCAACAGCGCGTCATCATAATCCCAGTTCATCTCGAACTGGCCGCGCGCATCCTCGTGGTCACATTGATAGGGCCGCCAGCCCATGGTGGACATGTGATCCATCATCTCGGACAGCATGCCAAAACGGCGCAAGATGGCTTGCTGATCGTAACAGGGCTTTTCGGTCCGATCCATCGGATCAAACGGCAAGGTCCCTTCGGGATTCAGCAAGAAAAACTCCGGCTCGACGCCCGTGCGGATCCTGAGCTTGGCCTTTTGCGCCAGCTGCACCATCTTGCCCAAGATGTTGCGCGGGGCCTGCATGAACTCTTGTCCACCCAGATAGCAATCGGCAGGCAGCCACGCCACATCTGGCAACCACGGCAGCTGAATGACCGCCTCGGCGTCGGGCATGGCGATCAGATCGGGATGGGCAGCGCTTAGATCGAACCAGCTTGCGAAACCCGCAAAAGAGGCTCCGGTTCGGCTCATGCTGGCGATCGCATCGCTTGGGACCATTTTCGCACGTTGCGCCCCAAAGAGGTCGGTATAGGAAATCAGGAAATGCCTGATCCCTCGCTTGGTTGCGAAATCGTGCAAATCGCGTGTCATTCCGCCTTCCTCTCCCCCGACTCGTCGCAGCCCTGCACGGCCTTGCCTGAAGGGGCAAAGCCGGCCTTTTGGCAGGCGGTTTGCTGCTTGGATACCGCATCTTGCCGTAGCGACATCCGGGTCAAACTGACCACGTAGCCCAACTGCCATGGCCGCGCGGGATGATCCTGCACCGAGAACGTATCAGCGGGAAGCCCCGGCACCACCCTGAGAATAAAATTTCGAGTAAGGTCGTAGAACTATTTAAAAAAACGTGGAATTTTCCCTTCCAGATTGTGGGGCATCTGCCCCTTCGCGCCGCCGGGACGGCTTCAACATGTACAAAGATAGCCCAAAAGCTGCGTCAATCGGCGAAATGGGACGTAGAAGATCTGCGTCAGGGCCGGGATGCGCGACAAGTTACCGCATTGCATGATTCGCAGTTTTTAACCGGGGGTAGAATTTTTTTCTTTGTAGGAAGCAAAATCTGCGCCACTCTGCCCGAACCAACAGGTGTCGGAGAAACGCAATGACGGATATCCCGCAGCCTTCCGCAATCCCACCAGCAGGCGAATACGGTCAGGTGGAAGGCCAGAGTTCCCAAAATGAAATGATGCGCAGCCTGTCTTGGCAGGGTGCATTCTGGGTGGCGGCAGGTGTGCCGCCATTGGTGCTGTTTTCGATTGGCGGTATCGCCGGGGTCGCGGGCAAAGTAGCCTTCGTCGTCTGGACGGTATCCATGTGTATGGGCTTTTTGCAAAGCTTTACCTATGCCGAAATGGCAGGGATGTTCGGCAATAAATCCGGTGGAACGTCGGTCTATGGTGCAACGGCCTGGATGCGATATTCCAAGCTGGTCGCGCCCTTGTCGGTCTGGTGCAACTGGTTCGCCTGGAGCCCGGTCCTGTCATTGGGCTGTACCATTGCCGCAGGCTATATCCTGAACGCCTTCTTCCCCATTCCCATGGCCAATAGTCCGCAGGTTGCGGATTGGATCGCGGCCCATGCCAGCAGCCTGACGGAAAGCAGTCCGCGCGTGCTGGAATGGCTGGCGGCCAACCCCGGGCAATCTGCAGCCCAGGGTATTCAGGCCCTGCTCTCGGCGGATGCGATCACGGCGCTGACCCCCGCCATCCGCACGTGGGAGGCCGCGCAGTTCACCATTCCCGCCTTGGGCACGCTGCATTTCAACACGACCTTCGTGGTCGGCGTGGCGCTGATGCTGACGATGTACACGATTCAGAAACGTGGCATCGGCACGGCGGCGGGTGTCCAAAAGGTGCTGGCGATCATCGTGCTGGTTCCCCTGCTGGCCGCCGGGATCATTCCGATCCTGACTGGCTCGATCAACTGGAGCAATGTGACCAACATCGTGCCCCCGGCTGCCGCCAACTCGCCGGTCGAGGGCTCATGGAACGTGGGCGGTTGGACCCTGATTCTGGGCGCGCTTTATATCACCGCCTGGTCCACTTACGGCTTCGAGACGGCCGTGTGCTATACCCGAGAGCTGAAGAACCCCAAGACCGACACGTTCAAGGCGATTTTCTATTCCGGCCTTCTGTGCATGCTGTTTTTCATCCTGATCCCCTTTGCGTTTCAGGGCGTCTATGGCCACGAGGGCTTGCTGGCACCGGCCATTGCCGATGGCAGCGGCATCGGAGAGGCGATGGGGCGTATGATCTCGTCCTCGAGCATCGTCATCCACCTTTTCGTTTTGCTGATGATCCTTGCGCTGATGATGTCGATCATGACGGCGGGCGCAGGCTCGTCGCGCACGCTTTATCAGGGCTCGCGAGATGGCTGGCTGCCAAAATACCTAAGCAAGGTGAATGAAAACGGTGCTCCGGTCGGGGCGATGCGTCAGGATCTGGTGTTCAATACGTTCCTGCTGGCGCTGGCCTCGGATCCGGGGGGGTATTTCTATGTGCTGGCGATTTCCAACGTCGGCTATCTGATGTTCAACTTCCTCAACCTCAACGCCGGCTGGATCCATCGCATCGACTCGCCGCATCTGGACCGCCCGTGGAAGGCACCGAACTGGCTTTTGGGCACCAATACCGTCCTTGCCTTCGTCAATGCTATCTTTCTTGGCGCAGGCGCAAAGGTCTGGGGATATTCACAGGCGCTTTGGGCAGGGCTGATCTTTGCCGCACTGATCATCCCGGTCTTTGCCTATCGCCATTGGGTCACGGATAAAGGTCGCTTTCCGCGCGAAGCCATGGAGGATCTGGGTCTGGACCCCGACGGGGATCTGGGGCCGCGACGCGCGGGCATTCTGCCCTATCTGGCGCTTTTGGCCGGACTTGGGGTCGTGCTGTTTTCCAACTGGTTTTTCGTCTCGCCCAGTTAAGCCAACGCTCAAAGCTGAGTGAAACGGCCTGTCGCACAACCCTGTGCGGCAGGCCGTTGATTTTCCATGTTTCAGGCAAACAGTTCGCAATTTTCATGCAATACTTTTCTCTTAGGAATATTCTTTTCCTTTGATTTTACGCTCCCAGAGTGCTCGCATCAGAACAAGAAGACGACGACTTGCTAAAATACGGGGGGAGAGCATGGCGAATTCTTGGCGCATTTCCACATTGGCGGACCGGCATCGGGCTTTGGGGTCCAATCTGGAAGACTGGAACGGCATGCCAACTGCCTGGACCTATGACAAGCCGATGATTGACGATTACGTCGCCATCCGGACCAAAGCTGGCCTGATGGATGTCTCGGGCTTGAAAAAAGTGCACGTTACCGGCCCTGGCGCCACACATGTGATCGAGCGTGCGACCACCCGCAACATGGCCAAGCTGATGCCGGGCCGCGCGGTTTATGCCTGCATGCTCAATGATGCGGGGAAATTCGTTGATGACTGCGTCATCTATCGCCAGGGTCCGAACACCTATCTGCTGGTGCATGGTACGGGCGCGGGCCTTGAGCAGCTGAACGCTGCCGGGGTGGGCAAAGATGTCTCGATCAACTTCGATGACAACATGCACGACCTGTCGCTTCAGGGGCCGCTTGCCGTGGACTACCTTGAAAAGCATGTTCCGGGCATTCGCAATCTGGCCTATTTCGGCCATATCCAGACTTCGCTGTTTGGCAAGCCGGTCATGATCTCGCGCACCGGCTATACCGGAGAGCGCGGCTATGAGATTTTCTGCCGCGGCGAAGATGCCCCGGCAATCTGGGATCGGATCGTCGAGGAAGGCGCTGAAATGGGGATTGTCCCGGTTCAGTTTGGCACGCTCGATTTGCTGCGGACCGAAAGCTATCTGCTGTTTTATCCCGGTGACAACTCGGAAACCTTCCCCTTCGAGAACGAAGGCCCCGGCGATACGCTGTGGGAGCTTGGCCTTGATTTCACCGTCTCGCCGAACTTTACCGGTTTCCGCGGTGCAGAAGAGCATGCCCGCCTGAAGGGCAAAGAGCGCTTCAAGATTTGGGGTCTGAAACTGGACACCGATGAGCAGCCCGAAATCGGCTCGGCCGTCTATGATGGCGACAAAAAGATCGGGGTGGTCACTCAGGGTCTGGTCTCGCCGGTGAATAAATACACCGTCGCCATCGCCCGTCTGCCCGTGGCCTATGCCAATGACGGAACCAAAGTCACGGTCAAATCGGGGGGCAAGGATGTCGCGGCAGTGACCCATTCGATGCCATTCTATGACGTCGACAAGAAGCTTCGCACCGCCAAGGGCTGATATAAAACTGAGGTAGGACCATGACGAAAACCGTATTCGCGCCCTCGATTTCGACACGGCCCGTCTATGGTGTTCTCGAACCCCACCAAGGCAGTGCCCATCTGATGGTCGCAGATGGCGAAGGGGCAGGCGCAATCCTTGACCTCTTCGCCAAGGCCGATCAGCAGGGTATGGATTTGCGTCCCAATGCGCATATCATCTATGTGAAGGCCGCCAATGGCACCGACAGGGGCGATGAACTTGCCCGTCTGGGTGCCGCGCGCTTCTATCACGGCCCCTCGCTTGCCGCCGCCATGTCGCGGGTGCGCAAAGCGCTGGGGGATGAGCATATGGGCTTGCAGATCTATCTGGCGGGGACCGAAACACTGATCGGTGTTGTTCAAAGCGAGGCGATGAAGGTCGGCTTCCCCCATGACGGGATGCACAGCGAACATCGCGGCTCTTTGGCGCGCCGGGTTCAATGTGTGCATTGCAAGGGGATCACTGAAAACGTCACCACGGATCCGATGGTCTGTAGCCATTGTGGCCTGCATCTTTTCGTGCGCGATCACTATTCGCGTCGCCTGGCCGCATTTCAGGGCGTCAACATCGATGCAGAAGACCCCGGCCTTGTCCCCGAAATGGTGGAGAAATTCCGATGAGCGGAGCACCCAAAATTCAGGCCCGCGTCGCCGAGGTCATTCCGGTTAATGCGCTGATCAAGACCTTTCGCTTCGTGCCCTTGGACGGCAGCCCCGTCCCGCCCTTTTCTGGCGGCAGTCATATTGTCGTCGAGATGAACGACAATGGCACGCGGCGTTTGAACCCCTACTCGCTGATGAGTGACCCACAAGATACCGAAGGCTATTCGATCTCGGTCAGGCGTGACGACTTTGGGCGCGGCGGCTCGTTATTCATGCACAACCATGTCGAGCCAGGGATGGAAATGACCATCTCTTACCCCGTCAACCTGTTCCCCGAAGACGCGCGGGCGCGGCGACATTTGCTGATTGCAGGCGGCATCGGCATCACGCCCTTCATTGCCCATATGGCGCAGATGGATCAGCGCAATGCAAATTTCGAGCTGCATTACGCCGTGCAAAGCCGCGCACTTGGCCAGTTTGGCGAAGAGCTTAAGCGCAGCTATGACAGCCGCGTTCATCTTTACTTTGATGATGAGGGCAGCTTTATCGATCTGCCCAAGCTGTTGCGCGGTCAGCCCCTTGGCACGCATGTCTATACCTGCGGACCCAAGGGCATGATCAACGCGGTTCATGACCATGCCGCAAAGGCTGGCTGGCCCAAAGGTGCCGTCCATTCCGAAGAGTTTCTGGCCCCCCCGGTCGGAGAGCCCTTCGAGGTGACACTGGCCCGTTCGGGCAAAACGATTTCGGTCGGCGCCGTGCAATCCCTGCTTGAAGCCATCGAGGCCAATGGTGTCGATGCGCCCTATCTGTGCCGGGGTGGCGCCTGCGGCCAATGTGAATGCGACGTGATCACCTGCGAGGGTGATATCGAACATAATGACCACTGGCTGACCCCGGATCAGCGCGCCTCGGGCAAAAAAATCATGCCCTGTGTGTCGCGCTTCGCCGGCGAGCGGCTGGTCTTGGACCTGTAAGGAGGGGCCGATGGGAGTTCAGTTCAACGACGAGACGTTTCGCAACGACTTCACCTACCGCAACTCAAAAGAGGCGATCCGGCGCTTTCCATTCCCGTTCCCCGAAGATGATTACATGTATTCGGTCAATATCGAACCGCATGTCTCTGGTCGGAAAGGCTCGGTTTTTGAACATGCTTTCGACGTAGACGAACATTACGTCGCGGAAATGGCAGACCGGGCTCGCGTGCTGGCCGATGATCCTTTGCGCTGCCAGTCGCTGCCTCATATGACCTTGGCAGGCTGGGATCTGCTTGAGCTGATCATGGACAGCAAGGCGCGTGATTATCCCGATCTGTTCCAGCTGACCAAGAATGGCAACCGCTGGCATTGGGTCAACAAGCCGCTTGGCATCGACGACACCTTTACCTTCCTGGACGAGACCACCCTGCCCTATGGGCCGATGGAATATATCACCCGTCAGACACAGGGCGATTTTACCTTGCAAGATCAGCGCGAGGACAATCTGTGGATCGAGGCCGGTATGGTCACAAGCCAAGCGGACTGGTCCTTGGATTTCGACATCGGCATGAGCTTTCATGAGTGGCACGCCCCGGTGCCGCTGGCCGGTGGTATGGGAATTTTTGATCGGGCGCTGAAATTCCTGCTCAAGCTGCAATATGGTGCGCCGGTGCGTCGCTTCAACTGGACGATGACGGTCGATCCGCTTTTGGACACCAGCCCGGAAAACTACCCCAAATGGGGGCCCACCAAGGCCAGTTTGACGCCCGAAACCGTTGGCTCGCGCCAGCATCTTCGGGTCGAGCTGCAAACGCTGTTCCGGCTGCCGCGCTCGAATGCGATCGTCTTCCCGATCCGCTGCTATTTGATCAGCTTCCAAGATCTGGTCACGCAGCCGAAATGGGCACGCCGCCTGCATCGCATCCTGCAAACCCTGCCCGAGGAACTGGCCGAATACAAAGGCTTTGCCCGCAATCGCCAGCTGCTTGTGAACTATCTAGCACAATATGACGACGGCGCGCCAACCTCGCTTGGCTGGTGGCCCGACGAATAGACGCGCCAAAGCGCGTCCACGGCTCCGGGGATTGCCCCGGAGTCAGGTCTGAGGATAGCAGATGATCGACAAATAGCGCGCCGGCAGCTCGATCAGCTCCTCCGGTCCGTGCCGCTCATCGGAATCAAACAACAGGCTATCGCCGGGTTCCAGCACAAAAATCTGCTCGCCATGGCGATAGCCGACCCGGCCTTCGATCATGTAAAGCAGCTCGATACCGTCGTGTTGAAAGGTCGGAAAGACATCCGCCTCGCCGGTGAGCACGATCAGATAGGGTTCGACCACAACACCTGAACTATTGGCACCGATATGGCCAAGCAGATGGTATTGATGACCGGCCCGCGTGCCGCGCCGTTCGATCTCGACATGCTGACCAGCTTTGACATGCTGCACCTCGCGACGCTCTTCATAGCCCCGGAAAAAGGTGGTGATCGGCACAGAAAGCGCATGGCTTAAAGTCTGCAATGTCGTCAAGGACGGAGAGGTGATCCCGTTTTCGATCTTGGATAGCATGCCAATCGAAATATGGGTCCGCGAGGAGAGTTCGACCACCGTCATACCCTGCTGCTGGCGCACTGCGCGCAGCGCTCGGCCGATAGCCGTTTCCAGGTTCCGCTCGCCCGTGTCGCGCACCTGATGGGGGTTTTGCTTCAACGCAGTGCTGGACTTGCTGCCAGCTACCAGTTTTGTATCGATGGTCATGTCTACTTCCACCTTTGCCCGGGCCGTAGCGGCGACCCTTATGTTCCGGTCTTGGATCAATATCCGCAAAGCCCATCTTGGACGGGAAATCAGGAATACTGGATTAACTCCTGAACGCACCGGTTGCAGGCACATTCGCCTTTTCGGACCGCAGTCAGGATTCAAAAAAGTCGCTTAACTATTGACGCTGAAAATAAAATTTCAATCTTAATTTTTCGTCGATCAGCTCTGAATGATGGCTATGGCTTAGGTTTGACCGGGATCTGGTGACGCCATCTGATACTGTGGTATGGGGTCGCGGACAAACCGGTTGCGAGCCGCGGAGGGCTTCGATATTGTCTTTCTTACAGTGAAAGAATTTTTCCGCTAACGCAACCCCTAACCGGCGAGATTGCAATGCTGGATGAGCGTTTCCCACAAGTCCTGTCTGGTCCGCCCCGCGCCAGTCGCTTGATCCGTCCGAACGGAATTCTGCAACACAATGCCCCCGAGCGCTATGAAGTTGCGGGTGGCAAAGCCCTGCTTGTTGCCCTTCGCGAGGGCGATCAAATCCGCATCGTGAACCACGAGGGCGGACAACGATGCGAGCTGGTGGCAGCGGATGATACGGGCCGGATAGATCCCGGCGTCATCGGCGCCACCTCGAATTCGACGGCCGAGGGCACGCGTGCATTGCTGGCGCGCGGCGATCAGGCAGGTGATGGCCTGTCGGGGCTGCGGTCGGGCCTGAAACGGCGCGGCATCGACTTGGCAAAAGCGGGTGCTGTCAGTTTTTTCGACCCCGGCACCAAGGCTGGAACCGAGGAAAGCTTTACTGCCTCAAGGCCCGGTCATTTGCTGATCGCAGCCCCCGCAGAGCAGATGGACCCCCACAGCCAGGACACGGCAACGCCTTTGGTGGTCTTTGTCCAACGTGCCAAGCCGCGTCAGGTCGGTCAGTTTGATCTGCCGGAGCCTTTGGCCGATCCCATTCTGGATCTGCGCGTCTCCTCGGCCACCGCCCGGGCCTATTTCGTCAAGGCTGGAGACTATTTTCAGGTCTTGGATGTGGACGGTCGCCAATGCACCGATTTGCAATGCTTTGACGCGCGCAAATTGGAAAAGGGCATCGAGCGTCCCATTGATGTCACCACATCGCGCACGATCATGGGCCATGCCTATTCGATGCCGGGTCTGCATAACAAATACTATGATCAGGACATGACCGCCCTGATCGAGGTCGTGCAGGACACTGTCGGGCGCCATGACGCTTTTGCCATGGCCTGCGCGGCGAAATATTACGACGACATCGGCTATCCGGGCCATATCAACTGCTCGGACAACTTCAACTATGCACTGTCGGAATATAACATCGCGGCGCGTCCGGGCTGGATGGCGGTCAACCTGTTCTTCAACACCGCAATCGATGCCCATGGTGTGCTGATCTCGGACGAGCCCTGGTCACGGCCTGGCGATTACGTTCTGTTCCGAGCGCTGACCGACATCGTCTGCGTCAACTCTGCATGTCCAGATGATACTTCGCCTGCAAACGGTTGGTACCTTAGCGACATTCACGTTCGCACCTATTCGGGTGCCGAGAAATTCCAGCGCGCCGCTGCTTGGCGCCCCACCCCGAATGCGGAGCCGCGCATGACCAAAGAAACCGCCTTCCACGAACGGACCTCGGCGCTGACGCCGAATGTGGTCGATTACCGCGGTTACTGGCTGCCGACCGTCTATTCCAACAATGGCGCGATCGACGAATATTGGGCCTGCCGCAAGGCCGCGGTGGTCATGGACCTGTCGCCGCTGCGCAAATTCGAGATCACCGGCCCCGATGCCGAGGCGCTTCTGAACTATACGATGACGCGCGACGTCTCGAAACTTGCGGTCGGTCAGGTCGTCTATACCGCCATGTGCTACCCCTCGGGCGGCATGCTCGACGACGGCACGATCTATCGCCTGGGGCGCGACAATTTCCGCTGGATCGGCGGCGAGGAATACGGCGGCGAATGGCTGCGCGAACAGGCTGAAAAAGCCGGTTTGCAGGTCATGATCCGTTCCTCGACCGATCAGATGCACAACCTTGCCGTCCAAGGCCCGAATTCGCGTGAGATCCTTAAGCGGTTCATCTGGACCGCCGAACATCAGACCAAGATCGAGGATCTGGGCTGGTTCCGCCTGACGCCTGCGCGTATCGGCGGCCCCAAAGGCATTCCGGTTGTCGTCTCGCGTACGGGTTATACGGGTGAGCTTGGCTACGAGATTTTCTGCCACCCGCGCGACGGATCTGCGGTTTGGGATGCCGTTTGGGAAAATGGTCAGGATCTGGGACTTAAGCCGATGGGGCTGGATGCGCTGGATATGGTGCGCATTGAATCCGGTCTGATTTTTGCGGGATACGACTTCTGTGCTCAGACCGATCCGTTCGAGGCCGGTATCGGCTTTACGGTGCCGCTGAAGTCGAAACAGGTCGATTTTATCGGCCGCGAGGCGCTGATCCGGCGCAAAGAGACCCCGGCCCGCAAATTCGTGGGCCTTGATGTCGATGCCAATTTGCTGATCGGTCATGGCGATGGAATTTTCCAAGGCCGCGCTCAGGTGGGTGAGATCACCTCGGCCACGCGCTCGCCGCTTTTGGGCAAGAACATTGCTCTGGCTCGCGTCGATCCGACCGTCGCCACGCCCGGCACCCAGCTAGAGGTTGGCAAACTTGACGGCCAACAGATGCGCATTCCGGCAACAGTCGTCACGCTATCGCATTACGACCCCAAAAAGACTCGCCCGCAAAGCTAGGGCAGATCGCGTCCGAAGGGATCAAGACAAGCCGATGGCCGGGTGCAAACCCGGCCATTTTGTCGTGATGCTGACGATATTACTGATGATAGGCCTGCTCGCCGTGGCTAGAGATATCAAGGCCCTGCCGCTCATCCTCGCGCGTGACACGCAGGCCGATGGTCAGATCAATCAGCTTGAACAACAGATATGAGATGACCCCGCACCACAGGATCGTCACCACGACGGCTTTGGCCTGAACCAAGGTCTGCGCCAAAATGGCATAATCTGCGCCGCCGGTGCCGCCCAAGCCCGGAGCGGTGAAAACCCCCGTCCCAAGCGCACCCAGAATACCTGCGACCCCATGGATGCCAAAAACATCAAGGCTGTCATCATAGCCCAGTTTGATCTTCACCACTGTGACAAAGTAATAGGCGCCGACTGCCCCGATCACGCCAAGTGCCAAGGCCCCCATTGGCCCTACCGTTCCCGCCGCAGGCGTAATTGCAACCAGCCCGGCCACCATGCCCGAGATCCCGCCCAGCAGCGAAGCCTTGCCGCGCGTTGCCCATTCCAGCCCCGCCCAGGTCAAGATCGCAATCGCAGGCGCGGCAAAGGTGTTGATCATGGCCAGTGCCGCATCCGGCCCTGCCTCTAGCGCGGATCCGGCATTAAAGCCAAACCAACCGACCCATAGAACCGCAGCACCAGTCAGCGCCAGCGGCAAGGAATGAGGCGCCATCATTTCCTTCATATAGCCAATCCGCGGACCAAGCACCAAGGCACCGACCAGCGCGGCCACCGCGGCGTTGATATGCACCACCGTGCCGCCTGCGAAATCAAGCGCGCCCCAGCCAAAGATCAATCCGGCGCTGTCCCAAACCATATGCGCCACCGGGAAATAGACGAATATCGCCCACAGCAGGCAAAATGCCAATAGCGCCCCGAATTTGACCCGCTCGACCAGACCACCGATGATCAATACGGCGGTAATTGCGGCAAATGTCATTTGAAACGAGATGAAGA
>NZ_DALZMB010000117.1:0-11488 GCF_032007265.1 Paracoccus sp. (in: a-proteobacteria)
TCATGATTGCCGAAAAGGCATCCGACATGATCGGGGGCAATCACTAAGCGTTTTGCAAAGCAATTTCTGGGCGCGGCCAGCCGCCGCGCCCGGTCGCGTCAATCCCAGACGGGCGCGAAGGGAACGCGGTTGCGGTCGACGATGCGGTAATTCGTTTGGTTCAGCCGATCGATTTGCTCCATCTCATCTGCCGAAAGCGTGAAATCCATAATCGCCAGATTGGCACGGATATTGTCCGGCTTGGTCGACATGGTGTTCATGCTGACGCCCTTTTGCGCGATCCAGCGCAAGACGACCTGAGACGCGGATTTCCCATGCGCTTTGCCGATGTCTTCAAACAGCGGATATTTGAAGACCTCGCCGCGCGCGAGTGAGCAATAGGATGACAGGGGGATCTCGGTGTCTTTCGCGGCTTCTAAAAGGCGCGACTGATCCAAAAGCGGGTGGAACTCGACCTGATTGGTGACGAGCGGCGTATCGACGATGGACCGCGCCTGGTGCATCATCGCGGCGGTATAGTTCGACACGCCGATATGACGGGCCAATCCAGCCTCATAGGCCTTTTGCAGCAGTTTCAACGAGGGCGCGATATCCCACCCAGGCGTCGGCCAATGCAGAAGCAGTACATCGACCTGATCAACCCGCAGGTCGCGAAGGCTTACCTCGACCGAGGGCAGAAACTGCGATTCGCCAAAGTTCTCGGGCTTGACCTTGGTGATGATGCAAAGCTGGTCGCGCGCGATCCCGGTTTCAGCCAAAGCCGCGCCCGTATCCGCTTCATTCTCATATGCCTGAGCGGTGTCAAAGGTCCGGTAACCTGCGGCAACCGCCGTCTGGACCGCGTCCCGCAACATATCGCCCTTTAAGGGAAATGTGCCGAATCCCTGCAAGAACTCGGTTTGCAACAGAATATTCATCTTCGTCCTCCCTCATCATGGGCCAGTGGTATGCCAATCCCGGTTTTGCTCTTGTCGGGACAGGTGGATCTTGGATATAGAGATAACCAGTTAGTTACTTAGAATGCAATTGTGAAGGAGGAGCGCAATGTCCAAAATCCGGACCGCCAGTGAGGCAGCCAAACTGGTCCGCGATGGCGCGGTGATCGCGGTGAATTCGTCTTCGGGATTGCTGTGCCCGGATCATGTGCTGGCCGCTCTGGGCGAGCGCTTTGCGCAGGAAGGCGCGCCCCGCGGGCTGACAACCATCCATCCGATTGCGGCCGGCGACATGTTCGGCACGCCGGGCGTCGATCACATCGCTTACCCCGGAATGATCACGCGCATCATCGGCGGCTCTTATCCCTCGGGCCCGTCGAATGCCGAGCCGCCGAAGATCTGGCAGCGCATTCTGGCCGAAGAGGTCGCGGCCTATAACGTGCCCTCGGGCGTGGTCTTTGATATGCTGCGCGAGGGCGCGGCGCAGCGACCGGGCGTGCTCACGAAGGTCGGTATGGACACTTTTGTCGATCCCGCGCTCGACGGCTGCGCGATGAACGAGACTGCCCGCGCAACGCCCATCGTCAAACGCGTGACCTTCGAGGGCGAGGACTGGCTCTATTTCCAGGCGCTGCGCCCCGATGTGGCGGTGATCCGCGCGACCACGGCGGATGAGAACGGCAACCTGACGTTCGAGGATGAGGGGGCGACGCTTGGCGCGATGGAGATGGCGCTGGCCGCGCATAACTGTGGCGGCATCGTCATCGCGCAGGTCCGGCGCATTGCCGCGCAAGGCACGCTGAAGCCGCATGACGTCAAGGTTCCGGGTATCTTGATCGATGTCATCGTCGAGGCACCGGATCAGCTGCAGACGACAGCGACACCGCATGACCCCGCGATTTCGGGTGAGGTCTTCCGGCCCCTGTCGAGCTTCCGTCCGGCCGAGTTCAATCCCGGCAAGGTCATCGCCCGCCGCGTTGCACAGGAATTGTGCGCGGGTTGGGCGGTGAATATCGGCTTTGGCATTTCCGCCAATGTGCCACGCATTCTGATCGAGGAAGATCTACACGGCGCGGTCACTTGGGTGATCGAGCAGGGCGCGGTCGGCGGTGTGCCGCTTTTGGATTTCAAATTCGGCTGCGCGAGTAACGCCGAGGCTTTCGTGGCCTCGCCCCATCAATTTTGCTATTTTCAGGCGGGCGGCTTTGATTGCTCGTTGCTCTCTTTCCTTGAGATCGACGCCGAGGGCTCGGTCAATGTCAGCCGCCTTGCCGCAACTCCGCATCGGACGGCGGGGGCGGGCGGTTTCGTGGATATTACAGCGCGCGCCAAAAAGATCGTTTTCTCGGGCAATTTCAACGCCGGGGCAAAAATGCGGATCGAAGATGGCCGGTTGGTGATCGACCGCGAGGGCAAGGTGGCCAAGATCGTGCCCAAAGTCGATCAGGTCAGCTTCTCGGGCCGCCGCGCCGTCGTGCAGGGGCAGGATGTGACCTATGTGACCGAGCGATGCGTCTTGCGCCTCTTGCCCGAAGGGCTGACGGTGACCGAGATCGCACCGGGTATCGATCTGCAGCGCGATGTTCTGGATCAGGCGGCGACGCCTTTGCGCGTGGCGCCGGATCTGAAGCAGATGGATGCGGCACTGTTTCGCGATAAGCCGATGGGGTTGGCACTGTGAACGATGACCCGCGCCTTGATCTGAGAATCCAGTCCGGCATCGCTTGGCTGACCATCCGCCGCCTGGATAAGCTGAACGCGCTTGACGCGGATATGGTCGATGAATTGGCCCAACTTTGCCGCCAGATCGAGCGATCCGACGCTCGGGTGGTAATCCTGACCGGTGAAGGCGACCGCGCATTTTGTGCGGGCGGCGATATCGCCGCTTGGTCGGGACTCACGCCTGAGGATTTCAGCCGTCGCTGGCTGCGTGACGGCCATGCCGCTTTCGACGCGCTGGCGCGGCTGGTTCAGCCAGTGATCGCAGTGCTGAACGGACATTGTCTTGGCGGTGGGCTGGAGCTGGCTGCTTGTGCCGATTACCGGCTGGCCGAGGCGCATGTGCGTATCGGTTTACCTGAAACCTCGTTCGGCATCATTCCCGGGTGGTCGGGCACGCAACGCGTGGTGCGGCGCTTTGGCTCTGGCGTGGTGCGGCGGATGGCGCTGTTCGGTGAAGTTTTCGGTGGGGACGAGGCGCAAAGCCTTGGTCTGGTCGATCAGGTCGTGCCTTCCGGGGGCGGAATGGCTGCTGCCGAGGCATTGGCCGCAAAGGTAATCGCCCGCGCGCCCCGCGCAACCGAAATCACCAAGATGCTGATCAATGCCGCCGAAGGCGAAGAGCGTGAGCGCGTGCTTGATGCCCTTGCGGGCAGTGCGGCTGCCGCATCGAGCGATTTGCGTGAAGGGCTTGCGGCCTTTCGCGAAAAACGGCCTGCGCGTTTTGACGCAAGCGGCGAGGCGGAGATGGCGGAATGATGGCCGCGGATCGCGATTTCCTGACTGGGCTCTTTGATGCGGCTGTGGCTGCGGCTGATCCCGAAATCGCACTGCGACCGCATTTGCCGGATCCTCCCAAAGGGCGCGTCGTCGTGATCGGCGCGGGCAAGGGGGCCGCACAACTTGCAGCGGCCTTTGAGCGGCTATGGGTTGGTCCGGTCGAGGGCGTGGTCGTCACGCGCTACGGCTATGGTTGCGCTACGCAAAGCATCCGGGTGATCGAGGCCGCACATCCCGTCCCCGATCAGGCCGGGCTGGCTGCGACCGATGCCCTCTTTGAAGCCGTCCACGGCCTGAGTGCGGATGACCTGGTCGTGGCACTGATTTGCGGTGGCGGCTCAGCGCTGCTGCCCGCTCCGCCCGAGGGACTGAGCCTTGAAGATGAGATTGAGCTGAACCGCATCCTGCTAGCCAGCGGCGCGCCAATCTCGGTGATGAATGGGATCCGCAAACAGGTCTCGCGCATCAAGGGGGGCAGGCTGGCTGCGGCGGCCCATCCCGCGCCGGTGCTGTCGCTGATCGTATCTGATGTGCCCGGCGATGATCCGGCGCAGGTCGCCTCGGGGCCGACGGTGCCGGATAAGACCAGTCGCGCGGATGCAAGGCAGCTGCTTGAGACATGGCGGATCGCGCTTCCATCGCGTTTGGCCGCATGGTTTGCGGGGCAAGAGGGGCTACCGCCAGATCCCGCCGATCCCCGCTTTCTGCGCCATGAGGTCCGCGTCGTGGCCTCGGCCCGTCTGTCGCTTGAATCCGCTGCCACGCGGGCAGAGGAGGCCGGCGTGCCTGCGGTTATCCTGTCGGATGCGGTTGAGGGCGAGGCCCGTGATGTGGCCCGCGTTCATGCCGCCATCGCGCGCGAAGTGGCTACCCGCAATCGGCCTTTCTCCCGTCCGGTCGTGATCTTGTCAGGAGGCGAGACCACCGTGACTTTGCGTGGTCGGGGACGGGGCGGGCCCAATAGCGAGTTTCTGCTGGCGCTGGCGCAGGGCATCGAAGCTCTGCCCATTGCGGCAATGGCTGCCGATACCGATGGGATCGATGGGTCCGAGGAGAATGCCGGGGCCTTTGCTGATGGTAACAGCATGGCGCGGCTGCGCGCCTTAGGGTTCGATCCGGCGGGGATGCTGGCTGGGAACGATGCCTGGTCGGCTTTTGAAGCTTTGGGTGATCTGTTCGCGCCCGGTCCGACCGGCACAAATGTCAATGATTTCCGGGCCATTCTGATCCGGTAGTTGCGGGGCGGTGGCGATGCCGCCGCCCCATATCCTTCTCAGGCAGGAACCGGGGCGTCGTCGCGCAGCAGACCCTTGGTCTTCAGCGCCGCCCAGAATTCGGCGGGAATCGCGTGCTGGAACCATGCCAGGTTCTGGTCAAGCTGCTCGACCGTCCGGGTGCCCGCACAAAAGGCCGGTATCGCCGGATGTGCCACGACGAATTGCAGCGCGGCCGCTGCAAGAGGTACGTTATACTCCGCGCAGACATCCTCGATTTTCGACACCCGATCCATGATCTCGGCAGGGGCAGGGGCGTAGTTATATTTCGCGCCCGGCTTTGCGCCCGTGGCCAAAATCCCCGAGTTGAAGCCGCCGCCGACCACCACTGCGGCACCGCGTTCCTCGCAAAGCGGCAGGAACCCGTCCAGGGCGTCTTGCTCGAGAAGCGTATAGCGGCCTGCCAGCAGGAAGCAGTCGAAATCGCGCTGCTTTAGCGCCTCATGGCAGACCTGCCATTCGTTCACACCGACGCCGATCGCTTTCACGACCTTCTCGTCGCGCAGCCGCGCCAGCGCTTTGTAACAGCCATCCATCGCCTGCCGGAACACCTCGGGTTGCTCTGCGCCGCGGGTATAGACGTCGATGTCATGGATGAAGAGGATGTCGATATGCTCAAGCGCCAGCCGTTGCAGGCTGTCCTCGAATGACCGCATCGTGCCGTCATAGCTATAATCGAAATCCATTGTGAAGGGTGCTGCATTCACCCAAGGCGCAAAATCGATGCTGTCGCGACGCGCCGGGCGCAGAAGCCGCCCTACCTTCGAGGAGAGGACATAATCATCGCGCTTGCGCCAGCGCAGGGCCTCGGCGGTGCGCAGTTCGGATAGGCCATGGCCATACATCGGCGCGGTGTCGAAATAGCGCACACCCGAATCCCAAGCGTGGTCAAACATCGCGCGTGAGGTCCGGTCGTCGATTTCGCGGAAAATATTGCCGACGGGGGCTGTCCCGAAGGCGAAGCTTGTCACTTCCAGATCCGTTCGGCCGAATTTTCGTTTGTCGGATGGTTTCATTTCCCCCTCCCATAAGTAACTATTCAGTTAATAAATGCACAACGGGACGCGCCAGATCAAGTGAATTTCCAAGCAGCTGGCGGTTTCGAGCTTGACGCAATGAAGTCGCGTCAAATAAAGTAACCATATAGTTACATACCGGGAGGGGATTCGAGAATGTATCTGAGCGATACCCAGTTGCAGGTGCGCGATATGGCGCGCGCTTTCGCCGATGAGGTCATCCGACCTGCCGCCGAGGCGCTGGACCGTGATGAGCGCTTCCCGGCCGAGATCTATGACGAAATGGCGAAGCTCGGCCTTTTTGGAATTGGCGTGCCCGAGAACATGGGCGGTCCGGGGTTCGACACGCTGACCTACGCGGTCGTTATGGAGGAGCTTTCGCGCGGTTATGCCAGCGTTGCCGATCAATGCGGGCTGCTTGAGCTGATCTCGACGCTGCTGGTGCGCCACGGTACGGATGCGCAGCGCAATCTGCTGCCGGGCATCCTGGCGATGCAGAAAAAGGTTGCCTATTGTATTACCGAGCCCGAGGCCGGAACCGATGTGTCGGGTATTCGCACGACTGCGGTGCGTGACGGCGATGGCTGGGTGCTGAACGGCGGCAAGATCTGGATCCATAACGCACCCGTTGCCGATCTGGGCTTTGTGCTGGCCCGCACCGATAAAGAGGCGGGCAATCGCGGCATGTCGATCTTCATCGTCGATCTGCATGCCGCTGGGGTCGAGCGCGGCCCCAAAGAGCACAAGATGGGCCAGCGCGCCAGCCAGGTGGGGGCGCTAACCTTTACCGATGTGGGGCTTGGTGCGGATGCCATGCTGGGCGAGGCGGGACGCGGCTTTCATATGATGATGAGCGTGCTCGACAAGGGCCGGGTCGGCATTGCCGCGCTAGCGGTGGGCATCGGGCAGGCGGGGCTTGAGGCCGCGCTGGAGTATGCCGGGACGCGCAAGCAATTCGGTAAGCAGATCGCCGAGTTCCAAGGCGTGCAATGGCTGCTCGCCGATATGGCCAAGGATATCGAGGCCGCGCGCCTGCTGGTCCATTCGGCGGCTTCGAAAATCGACCACGGGCAGGATGCGACCAAGGCCTGTTCGATGGCCAAATGTTTTGCAGGCGACATGGCTGTGGCGCGCACGGCCGATGCGGTGCAGGTCTTCGGCGGCTCGGGCTATATCCGCGGCTTCGAGGTCGAGCGGCTTTACCGCGATGCCAAGATCACCCAGATCTATGAGGGTACGAACCAGATCCAGCGCATGATCATCGCCCGCGAGCTGCTGAAGAAGGGGGCGCAGGCATGAGACAGGTCGCCTTTGTCACGGGCTCTTCGCGCGGAATTGGTCTGGCTGCAGCCGAGGCTTTGGCCCGCGAAGGCTTTGCCATTGCCGTGAATGGCCCCGCTGATGATGCGGAATTGCACGCAGCCGTGGGGCGTATCGCGGCCCTTGGCGTGCCGACAATCGCCGCCCCTTTCGATGTGACCGACATTGCCGGACATGATGCGGCACTGGCCCGGATCGAGGATGCGCTTGGCCCCCTGACCACCCTGGTCAACAACGCGGGCGTGGGCGTGATGCAACGCGGCGACTTGCTGGAGGTTTCCGAGGCAAGCTGGGACCGCTGCTTGACCGTCAACAGCAAGGCGATGTTCTTCCTGTCGCAAGCCTTCGCCCGCCGCCTGCTGGCGCGCGAACGCCCGGAAAACCTGTTCCACGCCATCGTCAATGTCACTTCGTCGAATGCGGTGGCGGTGGCGGTGCAGCGCGCGGAATATTGCGCCTCAAAGGCCGCAGCCGCGATGATCTCGAAAACTTTGGCCGTGCGGCTTGGGCCGGAAAATATCGCGGTCTATGACGTGCAGCCCGGCCTGATCGCGACCGAGATGACCGCCCCAGTGATCGACGGCTACCGCCAGCGCGCCGAGGCCGGTCTGACGCTTTTTCCCCGCGTGGGTCAGCCCGAGGATATGGGCGCAATCATCGCATCGCTGGCTTGTGGCCGACTTCCCTATACCACGGGACAAGTGATCTCGGCTGATGCCGGGATGCTGGTTCCGCGCTTCTGAAAGGTGCTGCCATGAAGATCGCACTTCCCGATACCAAAGGCCGGATGGTCGATTATGTGCTGACCGGCACGCCGATCGCTCAGGCCGTCCTGCCCAAGAACCCGGCCCGGATCGTCTATTCGGCCGCCCATGTCGTGGCGGACCCTTTCACCGCCAATGATCCTTCCGGCCGTGCGGCGGTCGATTGGGAGAAGACCATGGAGTTCCGTCGCTATCTGGCGGGGCTTGGTCTGGGCATCGCCGAGGCGATGGATACGGCGCAGCGCGGCATGGGCCTTGATTGGCCGGGGGCGCTCGAGCTGATCCGGCGGACGCGCGCGGAACTGCCCGAGGCTTTGGTCGGCAATGGCTGCGGCACCGATCATCTGGCCCCCGCTGACGCAAGGACGCTTGACGATGTCATCCGGGCTTATCTCGAGCAGGTCGAAGCGATTCAGGCCTTGGGTGGCCGCATCGTGTTGATGGCCAGCCGCGCTTTGGCCCGTGTAGCTGCGACGCCCGAGGATTACCTCTATGTTTATGGCAAGGTGCTCTCGGCTTGCGATCAGCCCGTGATCTTGCATTGGCTGGGCGAGATGTTCGACCCTGCTCTGGCAGGTTACTGGGGCAGCGCCGATTTCGATAGCGCGCTTGAAACCGCCCTTGCGGTGATTGAGCAGAACCTCGCCAAGGTCGATGGCATTAAGATGTCGCTCCTTGATAAGGACAAGGAAATCATCCTTCGCCGCCGCCTGCCTGCGGGCGTGAAGATGTATACCGGCGACGATTTCAACTACCCCGAGCTGATCGAGGGCGATGAGCAGGGTTTCAGCCACGCGCTGCTTGGGATCTTTGATCCGCTGGCCCCGGCAGCCGCCTATGCCGTCAACCGGCTGGCAGAGGGCGATCGGGCGGGCTTCCGGGCGACGCTTGATCCGACCGTGCCGCTTGCGCGCACCATCTTTCGCGTGCCGACCCAATACTACAAGACCGGCGTCGTCTTTCTGGCTTGGCTCAATGGGTTTCAGGACCATTTCATCATGCTGAATGGCCATCACGCCATGCGGCCCTTGCCCTATTTCACCGAAGTCTTTCGGCTGGCCGATGGTGCAGGCCTTTTGCGCGATCCCGAGCTTGCCGTGGGACGGATGAAATCTCTGCTCACGGTCTATGGTGGCTAAGGATGCGTGATTTCAGTCATGACACCTCTGCGCTCGCCCTGAATACCGCGACCCTTGGCCATAATGTCGAGGGTGCGGGGGCGGGCTGGTCGCCCGAGCGCACCATCGATGCCTGCGCGGCGCGCGGTTATGGTGGCATCGTCTTCTGGCGGCGCGAGATCGGGGCTAATGCCGCTCGCATTGCCGCCCATGCCCGCGCGGCGGGGCTGAGCGTGGCGGGGCTCTGCCGGACGCCTTTCCTCGTTGGTCCTCTTGCGCCTCTGGGGCATCAGGCGGTGATGGATGATGTCCATGCCTCGATTGATATGGCGGCAGAACTTTGTGCGCCGATCCTGACCATCGTTACCGGCGGGGTCCAGCCCGGAACGCGCGGTGTCACCGAAAGCCTGCGCATTGTCACCGAGCGCCTTGCCGAGGCCGTCCCCTATGCCGCTGCGCGCGGCGTGAAACTGGCGCTTGAGCCCCTGAACCCGGTCTATGGCGGCAATCGCTCTTGCCTGACAACGCTGCGCGACGCGCTTGATATCTGTGACGCTATTGATGCACCAAATCTTGGCGTGGCCGTCGATGTCTATCATGTCTGGTGGGATACCGATTTGCCACGCCAGCTCGCACGAGCGGGCGAGCGTATCCTTGGCTATCACCTTTGCGATTGGCTGGCCGATACGGCGGATGTGCTGCTTGATCGCGGCATGATGGGCGATGGCGTCGCCGATCTGAAGGCCCTCCGCTCGGCAGTCGAAGGGGCTGGTTACAACGGTTTTTGCGAGGTCGAAATCTTTTCGGCCAATAATTGGTGGAAGCGTGATCCGGCCGATGTCCTTGATATCATTGCCGAGCGCTTCCGGACCATTTGCTAAACAATCCAGGAGGGACCAATGAAGGTTCTCGTGCCAGTGAAGCGCGTGATCGACTATAACGTTAAGGCCCGCGTTAAGGCTGACGGAAGTGGTGTCGATCTTGCGAATGTTAAGATGTCGATGAACCCTTTTGACGAGATCGCCGTAGAGGAAGCGATCCGTCTGAAAGAAAAGGGTTTGGCCGAGGAAGTGATCGTTGTCTCGATCGGTGTGAAACAGGCCCAAGAGACCCTGCGCACAGCCTTGGCGATGGGCGCAGACCGCGCGATTCTGGTGGTGGCAGCCGATGACGTCCACACCGATATCGAGCCGCTGGCCGTTGCCAAAATCCTTGCGAAAGTCGTCGAAGCCGAGCAGCCGGGTCTGGTGATCGCGGGCAAGCAGGCCATCGACAACGACATGAACGCAACCGGGCAGATGCTCTCGGCGCTGTTGGGTTGGGGTCAGGCAGCCTTTGCCTCGAAAATCGAAATCGCCGACGGCGCCGCCAAGGTCACGCGCGAAGTCGATGGCGGTCTCCAGACGATCGAAGTCAAACTTCCTGCCATCGTCACCGCCGACCTGCGCCTCAATGAGCCGCGTTACGCCAGCCTTCCCAATATCATGAAGGCCAAGAAAAAGCCGCTGGATGAAAAAACCGCTGCTGATTTCGGCGTCGATGTCACGCCGCGCCTGACTGTGGTCTCGACCCGCGAACCCGAGGGCCGCAAGGCGGGCATCAAGGTCGGCTCGGTCGATGAGCTGGTCTCGAAACTCAAAGAAGCGGGGGTAATCTGATGGCCGTTCTTCTTTTGGCAGAAGTCTCCAATGGCGAGCTGAACCATGACGCAACCGCCAAAGCGGTCAATGCCGTCAAAGGCCTGGGTGATGTGACGCTGCTGGCAGCAGGCGCCCATGCCAAAGCCGCCGCAGAAGAGGCCGCTAAAATCGCTGGCGTCAGCCGCGTGCTGGTGGCCGAGGATGCAATCTATGGCCACCGCCTTGCCGAACCGACAGCTGCGCTGATCGTCTCGCTTTCGGGCAATTATAGCCATATCGCCGCCCCTTCGACCACGGATGCGAAAAACGTCATGCCGCGGGTTGCTGCGCTTTTGGATGTCATGGTGATCCCGGATGTCTCCAAGGTGATCGACGCCGATACATTCGAGCGCCCGATCTATGCCGGCAACGCGATCCAGACGGTGAAATCCTCGGATGGCATCAAGGTCTTCACCTTGCGCACCGCCAGCTTTGACGCTGCCGCAGACGGCAACTCTGCTGCGGTCGAGCCCATCGCTGCGGCCGAAAACCCCGGCCTCTCGGTCTGGCTTGCCGACGAAGTCGCCAAATCCGACCGCCCCGAACTCACCTCGGCAGGTAAAGTCGTCTCGGGTGGCCGCGCTCTTGGATCAAAAGAGAACTTCGCCCTCATCGAAACGCTCGCCGATAAACTGGGCGCAGCCGTTGGCGCCAGCCGCGCAGCCGTCGATTCGGGCTATGCCCCGAACGATTGGCAGGTTGGTCAGACCGGCAAGGTCGTCGCCCCTGAACTTTATGTCGCCATCGGCATCTCGGGCGCGATCCAGCACCTTGCAGGGATGAAAGACAGCAAGGTCATCGTCGCGATCAACAAAGATGAGGAAGCTCCGATCTTCCAGATCGCAGATTACGGCCTCGTCGGCGATCTCTTCCAGATCGTTCC
>NZ_DALZMB010000118.1:0-11289 GCF_032007265.1 Paracoccus sp. (in: a-proteobacteria)
CCGATGCCAGCTCTGGACAAATGCTTTTTGAGGGGCGCGATATTTTGACGCTGAAAGGCGGCGAAAAGCGTGCCTGGCAAAGCCAATGCGCCATGATTTTTCAGCAGTTCAACCTGGTACCGCGCATCGATGTGGTCTCGAACGTGCTGCATGGCCTGTTGAACCGGCGCGGCATGGCCGCCACCGTTTTCAACCTATGGCCCCGCGAGGATATTTCGCGGGCAGTTTCCATCCTTGACCGACTTGGGATCGCCGAACAGGCAGCTAAACGCGCCGAGGCTTTGTCGGGCGGCCAACAGCAGCGCGTCGCGATTGCGCGTGCCTTGATGCAAGATCCCAAAATCATCCTTGCCGATGAGCCGATTGCCAGCCTTGACCCGATGAATGCCCAGATCGTGATGCGCGCTTTGCGCCAGATCCACGAAGAGGATGGCCGCAGCGTGATCGCCAATCTGCACACGCTGGATACGGCACGTCGCTATTGTGACCGTGTGATCGGCATGCGTCAGGGCCGTATTGTCTTTGACGGCCCGCCCGCGCTTTTGACGCCGGCTGCGGCGCGCGACATCTACGGCGCGGGCCATGACTTTTCCGAGGCTGCAACCTCGACCGAAATCGCCGCGCTGGAACGGGCAGAACCGATCGCGCGTGACGATGCCTATGCAGCCAAGCTGCTGGCTGATTAACCCCGACAAACCGGAGTTTACCGATGAAATCCCTCGCCCTTGCCCTGACGGTTTCAACCGCGCTGGCTTTGCCCGCCACCGCGCAGGAGACGATCAAGCAATTCAATATCGGCGTTCTTGGCGGCGAGAATGCGCAAGATCGCATGACCGCGAATACCTGTCTGCAAACCCGGACCGAAGAGGCGCTTGGCGTTCCGGTCAAACTGTTTACCCCTGCCGATTATGACGGCGTCATTCAGGGCCTTCTGGGCGGAACGCTGGATGCGGCGCTGTTGGGGGCCTCGGGCTATGCCAAGATCTATCTGACCAATGCCGACGCGGTCGAGCCGGTTCTGGTGAAGGCAAATCTTGACGGCTCGACCACCTATCATTCGATCGGTTTTGCCAAGGCCGACAGCGGCATCACCTCGCTCAAAGACATGAAGGGCAAAAGCTTTGGCTTTGGTGATCCCAACTCGACCTCGGGCTATCTGATCCCGCTGGTTGAAATCCCGGCCGAGGGCTTTTCGATGAAACCCGGCGAATATTTCAGCGACATCAAGTTCACGGGTGGCCACGAGCAAACGATTATCGCGGTCAAGAACGGCGATGTGGATGCGGGTGTGACCTGGGCCGACGGGCAGGGGGATTGGGCCGATGGCTATAATTCGGGGGCGTTGCGCAAGGCCGCTGATGCGGGCTTGGTCGACATGAACCAGATCGTCGAGATCTGGAAATCCAAGCCCATTCCCGAAGGTCCCTTCGTCCTGCGCAAAGCGCTGCCTGCCGATGTAAAGGACAAGTTTACCGCCCTGTTGGCCAATTTGGGCGATGTGGACAAAGACTGCCTTTACGGCGTGGCTGCGGGCGAAACAGCAGGCTTCAAGCCCGTCACCCACGACGCTTATTCCACCATCATCGACGTTCGCAAAGCCGAACTTGCCGCGCAGTAAAATGTCCAACCAGGTGGGCAGGGGGAACCTTGCCCGCCCTTTCATATGCAGGCTTTGATGACCGATCTTGATCACCTTCAATCCCGATATCTGGATCTGGTGCGCCGACGCCGGATGTATTCCGGCCTTATGCTGATTGTCTTTTTTGCGCTGCTGGCAGGGGGCTTTCAGCTTGCCGATGCGCGCAATGCCGGGGGCTTTTGGCAAGGCTTGCCCCATGTTTTTGACTATCCAGCCGAATTGATCGCAGAGGCATGGGCCAAATCCGCGAAAATACCCGGCTTGCTTTGGCACTATCTGCCAGCCCTGATCGAGACGCTGAATATCGCCGCAGTCTCGACGCTTGTGGGCGGAATTGGCGGCGGGGTTTTGGCGCTTTTGGGCACACGCGATCTTTCGCCCTGGCCCCTTCTGGTCGCGCCGATCCGCAGGCTGCTGGATATCATGCGCGCGGTCCCCGAAGTGGTGATCGCGCTGATCTTGATCTTTGTTCTGGGCGGCGGTCCGGTTCCGGCGATGATTGCCATTGCCTTTCACACGACCGGCGCCTTGGGGAAACTGTTCTCGGAAGTCGTTGAAAACGCCGATCTTAAACCCGTCGAAGGGCTGGAAAGTGTCGGGGCTGGCTGGCTTCAGCGAATGTGGCTGGCGATCATGCCGCAGGTTGCACCCAATTGGTTGGGCTATGCGCTGCTGCGTTTTGAGATCAACATACGTGCCAGCGCGATCTTGGGTTTCGTCGGCGCGGGCGGCATCGGCTATGAGCTGCGCAACGCGATTTCCTGGGGGCCGGGTCGGTTTGACGCGGCGGCCTCGATTTTCCTGCTGCTGTTTTTGACCATCGTCGCAATCGACCAAGCCTCTAGCGTGATCCGTAACCGATTGATCCATGGTGCAGCAGCATGACGAGTTCAGCCCAAACCGCGCCAATTGAAACTCTTGCGCAAAATCTGATCCGCAAGCGCAGCCTGCGCACGATGGCCATCCCGACCGGGGTGATCATCTATCTGATCTATATCGTTTTCGCCTTTGATCTGGCGGGGGTGGCAGGTCGCGCCCGCACCGATAACGCGGCGCTATTGCTGCGCGATTTCTGGTCATACAAGACCCATGTCACCTTGGACAGCCGATCGGGATTGGTCACGACCGCGATCGAGGGCAGCCGAAAGATGACCTATTCCGAGGGGCAAGAGCCCGCCTGGGTGCACCGCGAAGGCGCGGTGACGCGGGTTGGTTTGCCAGATGCGGTGGTCTTGCTGCAAGAGGGCCGTATTCAGGTCGACCGCGAGGGACATGCGCCGATCACCATCACGCCGTTGCGTTCGGGGATCACCTGGCAGGGCGTGGATGGGACAGAGGATTGGGTCTCTGCCTCGCCGACACGGGTCGATCTGGCGCTTGGCTCGGCACGCGTGAGCGTCACCAAGACCCGTGCCGAGGTGACACGGCGTTTTGCCGGATGGGAGCTGTTCTTTTTCACCCTCGACAGCCGTTTTCACGGTATGGGGCCGCTGGCCTTGGCCGGGGTTGCAATCCAAGATCCCGCGCAGATCGGCGCGATGGCACATGATTTTTGGACCAATAAGGTCTGGCATCACGGCGATGTCTTTTGGGCCTTGGCCGAAACCTTGCTAATGGCCTTTCTTGGAACATGTGGCGCGGCACTGATCGCGCTGCCCCTGGCCTTTGTCGCGGCCAGCAATTTCGGGGTCTCGCGCCTGTTACGTCAGGCCGCGCGGCGGCTGTTTGACTTCCTGCGCGGCGTCGACGGGCTGATCTGGACAATCATTTTGTCGCGCGCCTTTGGGCCGGGACCGCTGACGGGCAGCCTGGCAATCTTGCTGACCGACACGGGCAGTTTCGGCAAGCTTTTCTCGGAATCCTTAGAGAATATCGATCCCAAGCAAGTCGAGGGTTTGCGCTCGACCGGGGCAGGGCCGTTGCAGCGCGCACGTTGGGGGGTGCTGCCGCAGGTCGCGCCGGTTGTGTTGTCACAGGTGTTGTATTTCCTAGAATCCAACACGCGCGGGGCAACGGTGATCGGCGCAATCGTAGGTGGCGGCATCGGCTTGCTGCTGACGCAGGCCATACAGACCCAGCAAGATTGGGAGCATGTGGCCTATTACATCGCTCTGATTGTTCTGGTGGTTATGGCCATGGATTGGCTGTCATCCGTGTTGCGCCGTCGCCTGATCAAGGGCTAAGGGCGGCATTTGGCGCGTCGGCAAGCGGTTGGTCCGGCGCGGGTGGGCGCTCTTCGGCGATGTGATGGGCCATGTCATGCAGCATATCGCGGACATGGGCATCGCTGAGGCTGTAAAAGACCTGCCGCGACTGACGCTCGCCACGCACCAGCCGTGCAGATCGCAACAGGCGCAGATGGTGGCTGATCAGCGATTGCGATTGGTCTAACGCCTCGGCAATCTGACCGACCGAGCGAGAGCCATTCAGGCAGCACAGCAAAATACTGAGCCGCGTCGTATCGCCCAAAAGCTTGAATGTTTCTGCCAGAACGGCAGTTTCTGGCTGACTTAGGACCAAGGGGCAGGGGACGGGGATGGGATCATTCATGACGCGCCTCGTAGCGTCAGGCTGCAGCTTGCGCCATCCCCCGTCCAATCCAAAGCGACGGTCGTATGTTCGATCTCGAACTGGTCGTGCAAAGCATTGGCCACACGTATCGACAGATCCTTGATCTGGGCGCCAGATTGGGGCCGTACATGCAGGGTCGCCAAGACCCGCTGATGGGTGATCTGCCAGATGTGGATATGATCCACCTCGGCGACCTCAGAGGGGAAGTTCGCCATGACATGGTTGCGGATGTCATCGCTTGAGATCTTTTCGGGGGCCCCTTCCAGCAAGATATTCAACGAGCGTTTGGCCAAGAACCACGCGCTGCGCAAAATCAGGATAGAGACCACGACGGACAGGATCGGGTCAATCGGGGTCCAGCCCGTCAGCCAGATCACCAATGCCGCCCCGATCGCCCCGACCGAGCCCAGCAAGTCGCCGATCACATGCAACGTGGCGCCTTGAATATTGACATGGTCATGATCGCCCGATCTGAGAATGCCAAGCACCACAAGGTTGGCCACCAGCCCCAAAACGGCGACCGCCAACATCGGGCCAGCCAGAATTTCGCTGGGGGCGGTAAAGCGGTGCCACGCCTCAAAGGCGATCCAAAAGACGATGGCAAACAGCGCCAGTGCGTTGACGAAAGCCGCCACCACCTCAAGGCGCAAATAGCCAAAGGTCCGCTGCCCATCCGCCGCCTTGCGACCAAAACGAAACGCAAGATAGGAGAGCGCAAGTGCGGCAGTATCGGTCAGCATATGCCCCGCATCCGCCAAAAGCGCGAGCGAGCCGGACAGATAGCCGCCGATACATTCCACCACCATGAAAATGCCGGTGATGCTAAGTGCCAGCAGAACCTTTTTTTCGTTGTCAGTGGTTATCTTGGGGGTGTGATCATGATCATGGCCCGAATGGTCGTGGCCGTGATCACCATCATTTTGATCACCATGGTTGTGGTCGGTGTGAGCATGCTGGGTCATCGGGGCGCTCGCCTTAGAATCGACGTATGAATATCTATTCATACGTCGATTGTTGTGCGCCTGCCAGCATTATTCCTTGACCGCCCCCGTCATGGACGAAACGTAATAATCCACGAAAAAGGAATAAAGGATGACGACCGGAAGCGATCCCAGCAGCGCGCCGCTCATCAATGCGCCCCATTCATAGATGTCGCCTCGGACCAGCTCGGTCAGAACGCCCACTGGCACCGTCTTGTTTTCGGATGAGGAAATAAAGGTCAGCGCATAGATGAACTCGTTCCAGGACAAGGTGAAGGCAAAGATCCCCGCCGAAATCAGTCCAGGCACCGCCAAAGGCAGGACGATCTTCGTCAGAATTTGCCAGCGCGACGCCCCGTCAACCAAAGCGGATTCCTCTAGCTCGTAGGGAATAGAGCGGAAATAGCCCATCAAAAGCCAGGTGCAAAACGGGATCAGGAAGGTTGGATAGGTCAGGATCAGCGCCAGACGTGAATCGAAAATTCCGACCTGAAAGACGATGAAAGCCAATGGGATGAACAGGATCGAGGGCGGCACGAGATAGGCAAGAAAGATCAACAGACCCGTGATGCGCGCACCTTTGAAGCGCAGCCGCTCAATCGCATAGGCCGCCAGCACCGATGCGATCAGCGAGATCACCGTCGAGGCCACCGAGACGATCACAGTATTCCACATCCATGCCGGATAGCTGGTTTCGAAAAGCAGATATTTGATGTGGCGCAGCGTCGGCTCGACCACCCAAAGCGGGTTATAGTTGCGGTAATCCGTCAGTTGATAGTTCGGTTTCACCGCTGTGATTGCCATCCAATAAAAGGGAAACAGCAGCACGAACATGAAGCAGGCCATAGGCAGCCAGACCACCAGAATGCGGCGGGCGCGGCTTTCATATTGGGCCATGGCTTCGACATTATCTTCGGAATTCTTTGCCATCATGCCCTCTTAATCATTGCCCTGCTGCCACTTGCGGCGCTGAAGGCCGAAGAAGCTGAACAGGATGGCCGCAAGCAGGAACGGGATCATGGCGACGGCAATTGCCGCCCCCTCGCCCAATTGTCCGCCCGGAATGGCGCGCTGGAACGACAGGGTCGCCATCAAATGGGTCGCGTTGACCGGACCGCCGCGGGTCAAAACGTAAATCAGCTGGAAATCGGTAAAGGTGAACAGAACCGAAAAGGTCATCACCACCGCAATGATCGGCGTCAGCAGGGGCAGGGTGACTTTCCGAAACATTTGCCAGGGGGTGGCGCCGTCAATGGCCGCGGCCTCGGTCAGTGATTGCGGGATGGTTTGCAGCCCGGCCAGCAGCGAGATCGCGACAAAAGGAATGCCGCGCCAGACGTTGGCAGCGATCACCGAAAAGCGTGCATTCCACGGGTCGCCCAGAAAGTTGATCGGCTGGCTGATCACGCCCCACTTCATCAATACCCATGAAATGATTGAGAATTGCGAGTCGAAGATCCACCAAAATGCCATTGCTGACAGCACGGTCGGCACAACCCAAGGCAGCAAGATGACCGCCCGGAAAAAGTTCTTGAAAGGCAGGTTTCTGTTCAGCAAAAGCGCCAACCACAGACCAAGACCGAATTTCAGGATCGAGGCCACAGTGGTGTAAAAGAGCGTGTTGAACACTGCGAGCCAGAAGATGGTGTCATTCCAAAGCCATTCGTAATTCTCGAGGCCGATAAACACACCGGGGCGGCCGATTTTGGTGTCGGTAAAGCCCAGCCAGACGCCCAGACCCAGAGGATAGGTCAAAAAGCAGAGCAAAAAGACGGCAGAGGGCAGCATGAAAACCAGGCCAAGCCCATTTCGGCTTTCGCCGAGGCGTTCAAAAAACGACCGCCGCGCGGGTTTGGGCGGGTCTGGCAAGGTGGTCATCTTCCACTCCTTGGCGCATGGGAAAGGGGCGAATAGAAAGGGGCGGGGGCGCCCCTTTCGCGTTCAGACAAGCCAGATCAAGCCTAGCGATAATAGCGCGCGATGCGACGCTCGGCGTTGGCAATGGCCTCTTCGGTGGTGCGCTGGCCGGTGACGGCTTCGGCAAACATGTCGACCAGAACATAATCGGCCATGACGCCTGCTGATGCCGGCCCCAAAGGCCCCGCAAAGCCGTTCACACGCAGAGATTCCGAGGCTTTCGCATAGGGTGCGTGGATGGGGTTCGAGGTCCAGACCGGGTTGTTGGCAAAGCCCTTAAGCGCTTGGCAGCAATAGGCACTTGCCCCTTCAAGCCAGGCGTTCATACGGTCGGCACCATACATGAACTCGAGATAAGCCTTTGCAGCATTGGGATATTTGCAGTGCTTGAAGATCGAGATCGTTGAGGTCTGGTGAAGTTCGACCGATTTGCCGACCGGACCGATTGGCAGAATATGGGTGCGAATATCCGCTGCCAGATCCTTGAGTGCCTCATCCTTAAGCGCGGCATAATACAGCGAGACGCCATTGGCAGTCAGCGAGACATCCCCGGCCAGGAAGGCGCGGTTGTTATTGATGTCCAGCCAGCTTTCGGTGCCCGGGATAAAGGTCGCGTACAGCTTTTTGGCATATTCGATGGCGGCTGCGGTTTCGGGGCTGTTGATCGCCGGGTTGCCCTGCTCGTCAACGGTCTTGCCGCCATGGCTCCAGAGTAGCCAATGCGCAAAGTTGTTGCCGTCGCCGACCGCTTTTCCGAACGGAAAGCCTGCTGGCGTACCCTTTTCCTTCATTGCGGTGCAAAGCTTAAGGAAGCCATCGGTATCGGTGGGGAATTCGTCGAAACCTGCCGCTTTCACATGGCTTTCGCGATAGCAGATCGCGTTGCCGATCGCGCAAAGAGGGGTCGAGATGAACTTGCCGTCCTGTTCGCCATACATGCGCAAACCGTCGTACCAACCGCCGTTCTTTTCACCCAGCATGGTGCAAAGATCGGTGACATCGACCAGTTTGTCGGGGTATTGGAACGGGTCGTCAAACCAGCCCATCACCATATCGGGGCCGGTTCCCACATTGGCCGCGACGGCGGCTTTGGGGCGAACGTCCTCCCAGCTTTCCTGATCAATCTTGACCTCGACCCCGGTCAATTCAGTGAAAGCTTTGGTATTGGCGTTCCAGGCCTCTTCTTCGCCGGTCACGAAAGGAACCCAGCGCAGCAGGCGCAGGCTGGCACCTTCTTCGGGCTTAAAGGTCAGCGCGGCACCTTGTGCCATGGCGCGGCCGCCCCGGAAGGGGCCGATCAGCGCTGTGCTGGCGGCCAAAGCAGCCCCTGCCTGCAACAGCTTTCTGCGGTCAATGGTCATGACTTCCTCCTCTCCTGTGGTGATGGCGGTTGCCCCGCCCCCTGTTCCCTGCGGCTCCTTGACCCTCCGCAGGTATTTTCACGCATCAGCGCGACACGCGTTTGCCGCTTTCGGCGTCAAACAGATGCACTGCACTTGCGTCGATCGAGATGTTCAGTGCCTGACCCGGCGTTGCGCTGACGCGGTCGCGAAAAACCCCCGTCATGGGCGCCCCGCCCAGATTGCCGACGACATAGGTTTCAGCCCCGGTCGGCTCTGTCACATCAACGCGCACAGGGATCGTGCCACCTGGGGTGATCGCTTCAGGACGAAGCCCATAGATCAGCTTTTGCCCAGACTGTGCCGAGCCGGTATCGTGCAGCGGCAAGATCGTGCCATCGTCTGCTCGGAAGGCACCATCCACGATCTCGCCCGGGATCATATTCATGGCAGGGCTGCCGATGAAGCCCGCGACAAACAGATTGGCCGGACGATCATACAGATCCAGCGGCGCCCCGATCTGTTCGACAATACCATCATGCATGACGACGATTTTATCGGCCATGGTCATGGCCTCGATCTGATCATGGGTGACATAGACGGTGGTGGTCTTAAGCCGTTGATGCAGGTTCTTGATTTCCGTTCGCATCGTGACGCGCAGTTTCGCGTCGAGGTTCGATAGGGGCTCGTCAAACAGAAAGACCTGCGGGTTGCGAACAATGGCCCGCCCCATCGCAACCCTTTGCCGCTGACCACCCGACAGCTGCCGGGGATAGCGCTCTAGCAGATGTTCAAGCCCCAGGATCTCGGCCGCAGGGCGCACCTTTTCTGCGATCTCAGCCTTGGATTTTCCGGCTAGCTTGAGCGAAAACCCCATATTCTCTGCGACAGAAAGATGCGGATAAAGCGCATAGTTCTGAAACACCATTGCAATATCACGCTCTTTCGGAGGCAGGTCGTTGACCACCCGCTCGCCGATGCGGATTTCGCCGCCAGAGATATGTTCAAGCCCCGCCAACATACGCAGAAGGGTCGACTTGCCACAGCCCGAGGGGCCGACCAAAACGACGAATTCGCCTTCGTTGATATCGATATTGATGCCATGCAGCACCTCTACGGCGCCATAGGATTTGCGCACGTCGTCAATGGTCACTGAAGCCACTGATCCCTCCTCCCAAAGGCATCTGATCTTTCGGGATGTTAGCCCATGACAATCATCGGGCAAGCCTTTGTTGAATCGGGCTTCTTATTTTTCATTCCGCGATGACGGGGGTTGCCGGGGGTGGGCGCGCTGGCAGTTGGCCGGTCTCGTTTGCCTAGTTTTGATGGGGCAAACCTGCCTTTTTGATGGTCTTGCAAGGCGCGAAACTGCAGTCTATTGGGGGTGCAGCAGCATGATCGAAAGCCATATTGTGGCATTCGAGACACCAGTATCAGCAGTAAAATTCCAACGACCGCACTCAGTTATTGTTTTGTGATCGGGAATCGTCTACAAATGGGTTGCTGCGTTATCTCTTCTTCGACCTGTTTCCTTAAACCGGCTTCAGTTTTCGAGTTTGACTTGACTGGCGCTAAATCGTCGCAGTTCCGCGGACGATACATTTAAGGAGATCTCACGATGGCCAACGGCACCGTGAAATGGTTCAACGCCACCAAAGGCTTCGGTTTCATTCAGCCGGAAAGCGGCAACCGCGACGTGTTCCTGCACATCTCGGCAATCGAGCGCGCTGGCCTTGCTCATCCGCGTGATGGCCAGGCAGTTTCGTTCGACATCGAGACCAGCCGTGACGGTCGCGAATCGGCAACGAACATCAAATTCCTCTGATCTTTTAGACAGATATGGAATTCGGAAAGGCGGCCTTGGGGCCGCCTTTTTGCATTTTCGGGTTTGACCTGGCCGGTAAACTTTATGGGCAATAGGCTTGTGGCGGGTCAGGCAAGCCGCACGCAAACTGCGCGCTTGCCGAATTCCGACATAGCGCGCAGCTGCTTTCTAGACTTAGTCGCGCAGCAATTGTCCCAGCCGCTTGATACCCTCGTCGATCTGGGCGTCCGAGGCGCAAGAATAGCTGAGGCGCATCGAGTTCAAGCGGGAGCCATCAGCGTAAAATGCCCCGCCCGGCACGAAGGCGATGCGATAATCCGAGACCGCACGGGCCAAAAGCTTGGCCGCGTCCAGTGCCGGATCGACCGTCACCCAGATGAACATCCCGCCTTCGGGCCGGGTAAAGGTGACGCCTTCGGGCATTTCGCGTGCAAGTGCGGCCAACATCCGGTCGCGACGCGACTGATAGACCGCGCCGATCTTGGCGACATGCTCGTCAAAGATCTCTCTGGCAACGAAGTTCGTGGCCATCTGGCTAAGCGTGGGCGAGTGCAGATCAGCCGCCTGTTTCATCAAGACCAGCTTGCTGATGACCTCTTTCGAGGCGCAGACCCAGCCCACCCGCAGCCCCGGCGCCAGCGTTTTCGAGAAAGACCCGCAATAGATGGTGCGCGTCTTTTCGATGCTGCCGTGGCGCTGAATATCCAGCGCGATGATCGGAGCAATGGGCGTGCCGTCAAAGCGCAAAGATTGATAGGCGCCATCCTCGATCACTGCGATGCCCATCTCCTCGGCCTGATCCAGCACCTGGTTACGGGCCTCAAGCGACAGGGTCTCGCCGGTCGGATTGGCAAAATCTGCGGAAAGATATGAGAACTTGACTTTGCCCTTGCCACCGCTGACCTGCTCGGCGCGCGCAGCGATCTCGGACAGGGGCTCATTGGCGAAAGGGTCCAGCCGATCATAATGCGGCTCATAGGCGTTGAAGGCGCCAAGCGCGCCCAAATAGGTCGGGGC
>NZ_DALZMB010000119.1:0-11012 GCF_032007265.1 Paracoccus sp. (in: a-proteobacteria)
TCTAAACCCATGTGCAAAACATAAAAAGCCACATGATCACCGAAACTTGGGTCGTTCGTTTTGAAAGCTGGTGCGTGGCCGGCTGCTGGTCTATCGGGACGATGGCTTCCGACGCCAGTGAGTGATAGCCCGATGCGCTGTGTGCTCGTTTGGTGTTGTAATGCTTCCTCCACCCTTCAATCAGGATCTGTACCTCGCGGACAACGTAGAAGTCCGCCCCGTTCAGCAGCTTGTCGTGAAAGCGGGCGTTGAAGCTCTCGCAATAACCATTCTCCCAAGGCGATGCAGGCTCGATCTAAGCCGTTTTGCCTCGACGGCGCTGATCCAGTCGAACGGCGAGGGCGATTTTCGCGATCTTGCAGCTTGATCCGCTGGTCGCGGTTTTCGGCTCGATGGCCGGAGTGGCGACGCTGGGAATGATCATTCTGACGCTGGGAACCTCGCTTGCCGTATTCAGTTTCTTCCGCAAAGCTCCCGATCTGGCTGTGGGCCGTGCATCGTCCACCCGCATCGCGCCGACGCTGGCAAGCATCGGCCTGGTCGGCTGCCTTTGGCTGGTCGTGTCGAACTTCACGCTGATCACCGGCGGCAGCCTTGATATGAGCATTGCGCTTGCTGTGATCCCGATTGCGGCGCTTGCCCTAGGCTGGTTGCGCGGCGCGCGGGCAGACTGAGAAACTCGATGAGTATGAACCCTAGTGCCGGGCCAGCGAAAGAGATATATGTGCCGGAAGTTCGTGGGGCAGGGTAAAAGCCGCTGGGGTGAACACGCTGCATTCGACCCATGGACCTAACTGCAAAAATAAGCCGGATCAGTGCAATGAACGTATACCCCACCGGGATTCTGGGACGAAGTATGCGTTCGCCTTTTTTAGAATTTTTCGCTCCGCTGTAACCCGTGCCAGACCGCGCTTGAGCAGGCGGATTTCATCGGCTTGCGCCTTGATCTCTTGGATCACTTTCGCAGGCCGCGAAAGCTGCTATTGCCAAGTATAAATTGACTCGGTGCTAACGACCAAGCGCTCGGCCACCTCGCGCACCGGATAGCCACGATCCGCAACCTGGGCCACCGCAACCCGCTTGAACGCATCCGTGAGCTTCGTTCCGGATATCGCGTCTGCCTTGCTTCCAGAACTACCAAGCAAGGCGTCTAAAAATCTAGGGGCTTTCAATCCATGACCTAGCAGCTGTGCGGCTTTGACGTTCCGGTCGGGAAAGATGCCCGGTCCTTTCCTATGGCACATCTTTTATGGCTGCTCCCCAGCGTGATGCCGAGGGTCGGTTTCTGCTGTGGGACCACCGCGTGACATAGTGGCCAAGTGCCATGTAAAGGCCGATGATTGCCAGTAAATGCGCGAAAAAGCCGATCGTTGATTGGTTGAAGTCCCAAAAATCGATCGAAAGCTGCGCCGTAAGCTTGGTGCCCAAACCAAGGTCGAATGAACTGCGGATGCCCTGAATGGCAATGACCGCGGTGATCCCACGCAGCAGCGCCGTCGGTAGCGCGCTGGCCTGTGAATTTGGCACAGATGTCGCGCAAGGTTCATCAGCATCGCCCAACGCATGCCAAGATGCAGCGAGACAATGATCAAGGCCCACCAGGCGACCAGAATATGGATCTGGCGCGTCGAAAAGCCGCCACTGAATGGCAGAAAGGTGAACATTGATCGCGAAATCATAAGGCTTGTGAGCAGCAACACCAGCATCGCGGCTGCAAGCAGAACAATGGTCGCGCCATTGATCAGCCCACCTGCCCGAGGTCGCCCTGGCGCAAGCGTCTTATACCAACGGCGATTGAACAGGTTATGCACGATGATCAGCAAGAACATCCCCGTTCCGGCAAGCTCATGGGCAAGATTGCCGAGCCAATAATAGGCAAGGCCAACCATCAACAAGCCAATCGCGATAAAGTCACATACGAGGCGTAGAAGAAAGGTTCGGGTCATAGGCGTTCTTCCGTCATGGAGTGCTGGCAAGGCGCGCCTAGTTCACGGGATTGGTGCCGTCGAAGGCCTGAATTTCGCGATAGGTGAATAGAAAGTCACTGTCGCTTGCGCCCTGATGGCAGGACTGACAGCGACTGGTGTTTTCATCCATATTCACCCGGCCATCGGGCCAAAACCACTGGAACTGCCAATCTCCCGTGCGCCTCCGCTCGTCGTATTCGTTGCCCCAGTTTTGGCCTTTTTCCATCACGAAGTAGCGATAAAGGTCGCCGTCGCGATAATCGACCAGAACGAACTTCGCACCATCTGGCACGGTCTGACCCTGTTTGACGGTCTCGATCAGCTTGGGGGTGGTCATGATATGGGTGACCGAGTTTCCGCGCTCGCGACCGGTATAGTGAACAAGACCTTCTAGGGTTTTCGGGAATGTCACACGGTTCGGTTCGGCATGGACCTGGCAGGCCAAAAGGCCGACAGCGCTTAGCACTGGCGCGATCAGGGCGGCTCGAAGGGTATTGCGGCTCATCATTATCCTTTTGTGGATTGCAAATATGCGAGCAGGAAGCATGTTTTCCCGTCAAATTGCTGTTATTATTGGTAAAAATACCATTTGATCTGCCGACGGATGACGAACAGACCTTGAGCAAACATAGGTGAGATTTGTCGTTGAGATTTGTCGGCAACAGCGAATTTTGTCGCAAAATGTACGCTTGGCGACTGTGGTCAGGTGACGAAGCATCTTGCCAACCCATGCCAGGCCGCCACATCCAGGGGGAATAGCCCCGGCACGCATCCAGAACAGGATCTTGGGCTATTGCTTGCGTGGCAGGCTGATCACGACCCGGAAATTCGGATTGTCATTGTTAAGGACGATGTCCCCGCCATGATGGCGCAGGATCGTCCTTGCGATGGCCAGACCCAAGCCAACCCCCCCGGTTTCTCGATTTCGCGACGCTTCGATACGATAAAACGGCGCGAAGGCTTGTTCGTGCATGGCTTTGGGAATGCCGGGTCCATCATCCTCTACTATGATATCAATGGTTTGTTCGTTGCGGCACAGCTTGACCCTTGCCTTGCCACCATAGCGCACAGCGTTTTCGATAATATTGCGAATGGCGCGGCGCAGGCTGTCGGGGCGACAGCGATAGGTTGTTTTTTCGGCATCCTCATAGGTGACAGGCTGTCCCATTTCCGCAAGATCATCGCACAGACTGCCAACCAAAGCGTTAAGATCGACAGCACGTGTGTCTTCTTTAGTTGCTTCGCCGCGGGCAAAGGCAATGGTTGCTTCTGTCATGGTTTGAATCTCATCGATCGTGGCCAGCATCTTTTGCTGCGTGTCGGGATCGCTTACGAACTCGACACGCAGGCGCAGCGAGGTCAGGGGCGTGCGCAGATCGTGACCTATTGCCGCCAGCATTCGGGTGCGGTCTTCGATAAAGCGGAAAAGGCGGTCCTGCATCCGGTTGAATGCGGCTGTGGTTTGCCGAATATCATCCGTTCCTTCCTCGGGCAGGGGGGGCACATTTTCGCCCCTGCCAAGCGCCTCGGCGGCGGCCGTCAGGCGCTGCAAAGGCCGGGCGATCCGGTTTGCGGCAAGGGTTGCGATCACGCAAAGCAAGATGGCGGCCAATGCCAGCCAAGCCAACGTCTGCGAATTCCACCACGAGGTCGGCGTGCTATTATAATAAGCTGAATTCAGCCATGTGCCGTCATCAAGTTTCACCGCAATGCCGAAACCGCGGCTGCCGCCAAGTGGCGTATACCGGGCGGTTTGCGGCAGGCTCCATGTCACCGCCGAAGGCGTCAGCCAGGCCTGACCGGCATTGGCGGAAATGATCTCGTCCCTTGTGGTACTGTCGATCGCGGATTGAAGGTCGAAACCCGGATGTTGGTGAAAGTCGACGAAATTGGCCAGCGGCCTTGCCAGCTCATCTGCGGCGCGCCTGCGCCAGTCATCGGCATTATCAGGGGCGCTGTCGGAAATCCAAAATCGCGAAAAGGCGGTCTCGGTCGCCTCTAATGCCTCATTGCGCAATTCATCAGGCAATGAGCCCATGAGACGGGTGATCGATGTCGCGCGGGTAAAGAACTCGCTTTTCGAGGCCGTGTACAACGCCCGCTCTTGCTCGTTGCGCGATATGAAAAAGAACAATGCCTGCGACACGATCAACGTCACCAGCACAAAGCCGATGAATTGGGCGGCAAGACTGCTGCGCTACCAATGGATCATTCCGGTACGACCTCGGCGGACAGGCTATACCCTCCGCCCCAATGCGTGCGAATGATCGAAGGGTTCTTGGGATCTTCCTCCAGCTTCTTTCTTAGGCGGCTCACATGGTTATCGATGCTGCGATCAAAGACATCCGACGCCCGCCCGACTGTCAGATCAAGCAACTGATCCCGTGTCAGGACGATACCGGGATGCTCTAGGAAAGCCTTCAGTAACCGAAACTCTGCCGTGCTTAACGGAATGCCGACACCGTCGCGATCTGTCAGCTCATGACGACCGACATCCAGATGCCAATGCGCGAAACGAATGGTTCGCGCCTTTGTCGTTTGCCGCGTTTGCGGCGGCAGGCTGTTGACCCGCCGCAGGACAGCCCGGACCCGCGCCAACAGCTCTCTCGGGTTGAACGGCTTGACCAGATAGTCGTCGGCGCCAAGCTCTAGACCGATGATCCGGTCCATCTCTTCGGTCATGGCGGTCAGGAAGATGATCGGAACCTGGCTTGAGCCCCGGATCTCGCGGCAAACCGACAGGCCGTCCTCGCCCGGCATCATCACATCAAGCACGATCAGATCGATGGCGCTGCGTTCCATGATACGCTTCAGCGCAGAGCCGCTTTCTGCCAAGCTGACCCGATAGCCCTGCTTTGCCAGGTACTTGCCGACAAGGTCGCGGATGTCCCTATGGTCATCGACAACGGCGATATGAAGCGTTTCATCCATTCATCTGGTCCGATCTCGACTTGATAACCATTACCGCAGTCGGGCAGGCGGCGCATTTTTTAAATTGTAAAAAACTGTGTCAGGCCGCGGCTGGGGTACATCTTGCGACAAAATCGCCCGGTGCTGACAAAGCTCTGCGACAAAGATTTCCTAAACCTTCACCCAAGTTGATGGCGGCGACAGCTTTTTCCAAGAGGTCCATTCAAGCCATCCATGGCCTTGCGAAGCGGGTCAACGACATCTGAAGACCACAAAGGACGGTTTGATATTCATGTATGCAAAAATCCTGAAAAAAGCCGTTCCGGCGCTGCTCCTGACCTCTGTTCTTGCCACTACCGGCGGGGCGATGGCCGATCCGGGCCAGCCGCTGATCATTCAAGAACAGGGCAGTTTCGCGGTTGGCGGCACCGTCGTCGAGACCCCCGGCACCTATGACAACAACAACCCGACCCCCGCAGGGCAAAGCATCCACGGGGATCATCTTTACGCCTTCTATCAGGTCCCCCAGAACCCTAAGGCATTGCCCATCGTCATGCTTCACGGCGCCTTTCAATCGGCACGAAGCTGGGAAATGACGCCAGATGGCCGAGAAGGTTTTCAAACCATTTTCCTGCGGCGGGGTTTCCCGGTCTATCTGGTTGATCAGCCGCGCCGTGGTCGTGCGGGCAACAGCACCTTGGCCACGACGATTGAACCGACGCCCTTTGATCAGCTGTTTTTCGACCAGTTCCGGCTTGGGAAATGGCCGAACTATTTTGAGACTTTGCAGTTCGACAAAACGCCCGAGACCCTGGACCAGTTTTTGCGCTCGGTTACGCCCAATACCGGACCCTATGATGCGGGCGTGATCTCTGACGCCATGGCTGCGCTGTTCGATAAGACCGGCCCCGCCATCCTGTTCACGCATTCGCAGGCTGGCGGTCCTGGTTGGCTGACCGCGATCAAAAGCGAAAACGTCAAGGCAATCGTATCCTACGAGCCGGGCAGCGGATTCATCTTTCCCGAAGGTGAGCTACCTGCCGATATGCCCAGTGCGGCCGGCACACTTAAGCCCGAGGCGGTGCCGCTGGCAGATTTCGAGAAGCTGACGCGTATTCCGATCATCATCTATTACGGCGACAACTTCCCGATCGAGCCGACAAGCGAGCGTGGTCAGGACAACTGGCGGGTGCGCCTTGCGATGGCGCAGCTCTGGGTCGAGGCGATCAACAAGCGCGGCGGTGACGCACAGCTTGTCCATCTGCCAGAAATCGGAATCCGCGGCGGCACCCATTTCCTGATGTCGGATCTGAACAACCTCGAGATCGCGGACCACACCGCGAAGCTGCTGGCAGAAAAAAACTTGGACTAGCGAAACCCCAGCCCGCGACCTCGGATCACGTCGCGCGCGCATCATTTCTGAAAATGTGAAAGGAGAGCGGCATGACCAATGACGCCATCGACAACACAAGGCGAAGGCTTCTCGGAGCATCGGCGATCATTCTTTCAGGAGCAGTTCTAGGAGCCCATAAAATGGCCGTAACCCCTGCTGGCGCAGCTGAGTATAAGCAGAATCCGTTCACGCTGGTCTATGACGGTGCCCTTACCGAAAACCTGCCGGGCCATGTCGGCATCAACCCGGTCACGTACAAGCTGAACGGATTGGACATCGCCGCCAATGTCTACACCCCGGCGAATTACGACCCGAGCCAGAAATACCCCGCGATCGTCGTCGCGCATCCGAACGGCGGCGTGAAAGAGCAGGTCGCGGGCCTGTTTGCACAGCGATTGGCGGAACAGGGCTATATTACCATCGCGATGGATGCCGCCTATCAGGGGGCAAGCGGTGGCGAGCCGCGCAATATGGATAAGCCGCAATATCGCACCGAAGACATTCATGGCGCGGCAGATTTCATCACCCAATATGGCGGCGTCGATGCCAAGCGCCTTGGCCTGCTGGGGATCTGCGGCGGTGGCGGCTATTCCTTGCAAGCTGCAAAAACCGACAAGCGCTTCAAATCAGTTGCGACCTTGAGCATGTTCAATACCGGGCGCGTTCGGCGCAATGGCTTTGCGGATTCGGCAATCGACACCATTCAGGACCGTCTACGCCAAGCTTCGCAGGCACGCGCGCAGCAGGCCGCCGGGGGCAAGATCCAGTATATCGGGGGCGGCGCTGCAGCAACGGATGATCAGATCGCCGCATTGCCCTTCGAAATGTACCGCGAGGGGGTGATCTATTATGAGCGCACCCACGGCCATCCCAATTCGGGGGCCTATCCGAATTCCGGGGGGGCCTATACGCTCAGTAGTCTTATGGATCTGATGCGTTGGGACGCCACGGACGAGATCGAACTGATTGATCAGCCCTTGCTCATGCTCGCGGGCAGCAAGGCTGACAGCCTTTACATGACCGAGGATGCCTTTGCCAAAGCGACGGGCACCAAGGACAAGGCGCTGGTCAAGATCGAGGGGGCAACGGCCATCGGAACCTATTGGGTGCCCGAACATGTTGACGCCGAAATGGGCGCATTGACGCCGTTTTTCGCCCGTACGATCGGCTCTGACCAGTCCTGATCCATGCTTGCCTGTCTTTCGCTTCTGCGTCGGACAGGCCCGCTTTCAAAGTCCGCGCGTTAGCAACGGGGCCCGTTGCTTTTACTGGGCCTCGATCCCCTGACTTCCCCTTGTAATGCAGGTGGCACGACTTTTGGGGCCAGCTTTCTGCCCGCGCGTTCGCATCAATGATAAGAGATTTGATAGCCGATATGAAACTCGCAGCAGTCGTAGTCGCGCTTGCCATCGCAGCAGCGAACCATGCGCAAGCCCAATCGCCACAAGCCAGCGACCAGCAGACGCAGCAAGGCAATCAAGCACGGCCATCAGGTCCGCTTCAGCAAAAACTGGCACCCGGCATGGCTAATTACACAGATGAGGTTCTGTTCGGAGAGATCTGGCCGGGGCAGGGGCTGTCACCGCGTGATCGGAGCCTGGCCATTATTTCGGTTCTTATCGCCACGAACAAGCCGGCGCAGCTTCGTGGTCATCTTGGTCGCGCCCTGAATAATGGCGTGACCCCAACCGAGGCATCGGCGGTCCTGACGCACCTTGCGATCTACTCGGGTTGGCCAAACGCGGTGTCGGCTCTTGAGGTCTATGACAGCGTTTATACCGAACGCGATATCGATTTCGCTGCCCTGCAAGCCGAGATGGCGCCGCTGTCGGCCGCCGCCTCGGACTTCGCGGCAGCCGATACCGTGTCCGACCAATTCGGCGAGGTCGCGCCGAAATTTGCCGATCTGAGCAATCGGGTCGTCTTTGGCGATCTTTGGCGCCGCGCCGACCTGAGCATGCGCGACCGCAGCCTTGTGACCATCGCCACTCTGACCGCCACCGGCGACACCGATCTGTTGCAGCCATATCTGCGCCAAGGCCTAGAAGCTGGATTGACCCGCGATGAAATCGCCGAGGCCCTGACCCATGTCGCTTTCTATGCAGGCTGGGGCAAGGCAACCCGCGCGCTTGCCGTCGTGACCCAGACCTTGGGCGAATGATCATTCGTGCCGCTTCAAAACCCCTCAGCCTGAAAGGACCCGCGATCATGAAGAAATGCGCCGCAAAAGTTGCACTGATCTGGGCGGCACTAACGCTGGCTGTTCCCGCCGTCGCCCAGGCCGAGGTCGTCATCACCCGTGCCGGATCACAGCCCTCCGCGGTTGGTCCCGCTGAAAATTTCACCGGCAATGTGCGGGTGGATGACCGCTTCAAAGGCAGTGGCGATGCGCGGATCGGCGGTGCGACCGTCACGTTCGAGCCCGGATCGCGTACCGCATGGCATATCCATCCGCTTGGCCAGACACTGATCGTCACGCAAGGCGTGGGTCGGGTTCAGCACGAAGGCGGCGCCATTCACGAAATCCGGCATGGTGACATCGCTTGGATTCCGCCTGGCGTGAAACACTGGCATGGCGCCAGCCCGACGGTCGGCATGAGCCATATTGCCTTCTCCGAGACGCTTGACGGCTCGTCGGTCAAATGGCTGGAGAAGGTTTCCGACGAGCAATATCAACCCTAGTTTTAGCAGGCAAAAGCTGCCCCACCTGCCGGATGTACTGGCTTGGCATTTGACCGCCAAATCAAAGCACTATTGCGTCATGGTCCCGTCCGCCCGCGCGGGCGTGTGGCTTGATCTCATTGGCCAATTCGGCCGCGCTGCGAAGGATTGGCCGCCTTCGTTTCTGGAGGGTCTAACCGATCAGCCAATTGTCACCGTGGCCCGTCGGGCGAGGGCACCATTCTTGACCACTCGCCCGACGGTCGGTGCAATGCGTGCCTGAAAGTCGAAATTGGTCTGAACGTAAGCGGATCATTGGTGCTGGCCTGGGGTGGCATCGATCCGGCTTGACCGGAACAAAAGATGAACTTAAAGATGCAATCATGGTTCAGAAAACGCTTCAGCAGAAATTGGCCATCCTTTCGGACGCGGCAAAATACGATGCTTCCTGCGCCTCAAGCGGGACGACGCGGCGCGACGCGCGCTCGGGTGGGATCGGGTCGGCGGGCGGCAGCGGCATCTGCCATGCCTATACGCCAGACGGGCGCTGCATCAGTTTGCTGAAAGTTCTGATGACGAATTTCTGCATCTATGACTGCGCCTATTGCATCAACCGGGTCAGCAGCAACGTCGAGCGGGCGCGTTTTTCACCGGAAGAGGTGGTCACGCTGACGCTTGAGTTTTATCGCCGCAATATGATCGAGGGGCTTTTTCTGTCCTCGGGCATTATCCGCAGTCCCGATCAAACCATGGCGGATATGGTTCGTATCGCACGGATGTTGCGGGTCGAACATGGTTTCAAAGGTTACATTCACCTAAAGACAATTCCCGATGCCGCCCCCGAGCTGGTCGCCGAGGCAGGTTTGCTGGCCGATCGGATTTCGGTCAATATCGAACTGCCAAATGATCGCAGCCTGAAAAAGCTTGCGCCCGAAAAACGACCCGAGACGATCCGGACCACGATGGCCAATGTGCGCCTGTCGCGCGAGGCCGCGAAAGAGCGCAGCTTTACCGGCAAGCGCCCGCCTCGTTTCGCGCCGGCGGGGCAATCGACCCAGATGATCGTCGGCGCGGATGGGACGAATGATCGCGATATTTTGCGCACCTCGGCCAATTTATATGCAGGCTACGCGCTAAAGCGGGTCTATTACTCTGCCTTCAGCCCCATTCCCGATGCGTCGCGCATTTTGCCACTGATCAAGCCACCTTTGATCCGAGAGCATCGGCTGTATCAGGCTGACTGGCTGATGCGATTTTATGGATTTGACGCAGATGAGATCGGTCAGGCGCGTCCTGATGGAAATCTTGATCTTGATATCGACCCGAAACTGGCATGGGCCTTGGCCAATCGCGCGCAGTTTCCCATTGATATCGCAAGGGCCAGCAAGGAACAGCTTTTGCGTGTGCCCGGATTTGGCACAAAAACCGTCACCAAGATTTTGGCTGCGCGAAAAAGCACCACATTGCGGTTTGCAGATCTTTTAAGAATGGGCGCGATCATGTCCAAGGCCCGCGCCTTTGTGACTTTGGCAGATTGGCATCCGGGGGGATTGATCGACAGCAATGGGTTGCGCGCAAAATTTGCGCCGCCACCAGAGCAACTTTCGCTGTTCTGATGATCCGGGTCGATCTGCCAAGGTTTGATCGTTTCGAGGCTTGGCGCAGTGCGGCACGACAACTGGCCAGTGCGGGGGTTCCCGCCGAGGATGTTCTTTGGGCTGATCATGAAGAGCCAAAAGATCTGTTTGGGAATACGCCGATGCCAGAAGCTCGCGCGGTTGTTGTCCGCGTCAGCAAGGATTTTTTGGCTTTCGCCAAAACCGTGGGGTTTCATTCTGATCCCGAACGTTGGGCCTTGCTTTACGGCGCGCTGACGCGGCTTCAAAGTGATCGCATCTTTTGGACCAACCCTGCCGATCCGCTAATGGTCAGACTGAATGCACTGGCAAAATCTGTGCGCCGCGACATCCATAAGATGCACGCTTTTGTCCGGTTTCACGAAATGCCCGGCGCAGGTTCGCGGCGTGCTTTTGCAGCTTGGTTCGAACCCGAGCATCCGATTTTGCAAGCAGGGGCTCCGT
>NZ_DALZMB010000120.1:0-10977 GCF_032007265.1 Paracoccus sp. (in: a-proteobacteria)
ATTCGGCGCTTTTGGGTGTGATCGTGATTCAGGCAATCTCGAACGGGCTGACCTTGCTGAACCTGTCATCCTCGTTGCGCTACATGATCACCGGCGCAGTTCTGGCCATTGCCGTCATCGTTGATTCGCTTGCGCGTCAGTCGCGCGTAAGCCACGGGCGCGCCTAAGGCGCGCCAAACTAGGAGCTTGAGAAATGGCTGAAGAACTCAAAGGCAAGGTTGCAGCGATCACCGGCGCCGCCTCTGGTATCGGTCTGGCTTGCGCCAAGGCCATGCTGGACGCGGGCGCAAAAGTCGTGCTGATCGACCGCGCCGAGGACCGTTTGCGCGCGCTTTGCGCCGAACTTGGCCCGAATGCTTTCCCATTGGTGATCGATCTGATGGACCCAGCCAGCGTCGATACGATGCTGGACGGGATCATCTCGCAGGCAGGAGGTCTGGATATTTTCCACGCCAATGCCGGCGCCTATATCGGCGGCCCGCTGGTTGAGGGTGATCCCAATGCTTGGGACCGGATGCTGAATTTGAACATCAATGCGGCATTCCGTTCGGTTCATGCTGTGCTTGGCCATATGATCGCGCAGAAATCGGGCGACATCTTGATGACCTCGTCGGTTGCAGGCGTCGTGCCCGTGATCTGGGAGCCGATCTATACCGCATCGAAACATGCGGTGCAGGCCTTTACCCATACGGTGCGCCGTCAGGTTTCTGAACATGGTGTGCGTGTGGGCGCGGTTCTGCCCGGCCCGGTCGTCACCGCGCTTCTGGACGATTGGCCGCAGGCGAAAATGGACGAAGCTCTTGCCAATGGCAGCCTGATGCAGCCCAAAGAGGTTGCCGACTGCGTCGTCTTTATGCTGTCGCGCCCGCGCAATGTCGTGATCCGGGATCTCGTCATTCTGCCCAATAGCGTCGATCTGTAATCGGATCGCGCGCTCGCCCTCTTTGTCTCCTCCCCGACAAAGAGGGCATCCCCTTACTTCTCGAAAGGCCTCCCGCATGACTAATAGCGGCAAATATCTGATTGGCGTTGACGTGGGCACAGGCAGCGCACGTGCGGGGGTCTTTGACCTTGCGGGCCGGATGCTGGGCACGGCCAAAGCGGATGTGACCATGTGGCGCGAGGCCGGATCGGTGGTCGAGCAATCCGGCAATCAGATCTGGGATGCCGTCTGCCAGTCGGTCAAAGCTGCACTTGCAGCGGCCCATATCGCCCCCGAGGATGTGGCGGGCATCAGCTTTGACGCAACCTGCTCGCTGGTGGTCGTGGATGAAAACGGTGCGCCGCTGGCGGTTGGTCCCTCAGATGACCCGCAGCGTAACGTCATCGTCTGGATGGATCACCGCGCCATCGGACAGGCCGAGCGCATCAACGCGCAGGGCCATGAGGTTTTGAAATATGTCGGCGGTGTCATCTCTCCAGAGATGGAGACGCCAAAGCTGCTGTGGCTGGCCGAAAACAAACCCCAGACCTTCGCGGCTGCTTGGCAATTCTTTGATCTTGCCGATTATCTGACATGGCGTGCCTCTGGCAGTCTTGCGCGTTCGACCTGCACGGTGACGTGCAAATGGACCTATCTGGCCCATGAGGCGCGTTGGGACGAAAGCTATTTCCGCCAGATTGGCCTTGGCATCTTGGCCGATCAGGGATTTGCGCGCATCGGCACTGAAATTGTTGCACCGGGCACGCGGCTGGGTGAAGGGCTGACCGATGCAGCCGCCCTCGAACTGGGGCTGGTGGCCGGGATTGCCGTCGGAGCGGGATTGATCGATGCCCATGCCGGTGGGGTGGGGACTGTGGGTGGCGAAGGCGCCCCAGTTGACAGTCTTGCCTATGTCTTTGGCACCTCGTCTTGCACCATGACGACGACACAAGATCCGGTCTTTGTGCCCGGTGTCTGGGGCCCCTATTATCAGGCGATGGTTCCGGGCATGTGGCTGAACGAGGGCGGGCAATCCGCTGCGGGTGCTGCGATTGACCAGCTGATCTCATTCCACCCAGCGGCCGCCGAAGCCGCATCCGAGGCCGCAAAGGCAGGACAGCCCTTGCCTGTTTGGCTGGCAGATCGGGCGCTGGAAAAGGCTTCGGCCTCTGCGGCGATCGGTTTGGCAGGCGACATCCATGTCGTTCCCGAATTCCTGGGCAACCGCGCCCCCTTTGCCGATCCCCATGCGCGCGCCGTGGTGGCGGGCCTTGGGATGGAGCGTGACCTTGACAGCCTGATCGCGCTTTATGTCGCCGGTATCGCCTCGATCGGCTATGGGTTGCGCCAAATCATTGAAACGCAATCTGAAAATGGGGCATCGGTCAAACAGATCGTGATCTCGGGCGGGGCAGGGGCGCATGATTTGACGCGCCAGCTTTTGGCCGATGCGACGGGTCTGCCGTTGGTTGCGACCGAGGCAGAAGAGCCGGTCTTGCTGGGATCGGCCATTCTGGCTGGCATCGCTGCGGGCATCTATCCCGACATGACCGACGCCATGCATGCCATGACCCGCGTTGCCAAGGTCTATGCGCCCCAAGACGCCGTTCTTGATCTGCACGCGCGACGCTTTGCCGGGTTCGAGGCCTTGCAGGCCTGTGCGCGCAGCCTGCGCCAGACCAACTAAATCAAGACAGCACAAGGGGGTGGGACTGGCCATTCCCTTGGGGCTTCTCCCCACTTTCAGGTCTGCCTCCTCCCCGGCATAGACCCGCGCTGTTGGGCTGTTTGCCATAGGGCCAGATCGCTTCAGCCTTGTGGCAGGTTGTGGCTTAGGCGCTGAAAAGACCAACAAAACTGCATTTTTCGACTGCTCACGGGCACCCAAGCCGTGGTCCTCTGGTGGCGCCGTCGCAGCCTAAGATACCTTTTCATATCCCCAAGCGGCGAGGCGACGATCACGTGGATCGTGGCCTGAACGGGCGTTGCACAGCGGCAATTACCTCGCCCTAAAGCACATTTTATGCGCGATCCTGTCGTGTCCTTGTCTTGACAGAACAGGTGATGACTATTAGCTGGCTAATGAAACAATTAGCCAGCTAACGACAATGCATTCAAGCCAAAGCTCTCTTTTCGAGGCGTTCCTGACGCTGTCACGCGTGATGCGTGGATTATTTGATGCGCGGGCGCAGAAAATGGGTCTGACCTATGCCCGCGCCCGCCTGCTTGCGACGATTGCGCGCAGCGAGGGGGCGACCCAGACCGAGCTTGCAAGCCTGTTGCAGATCGAGACGCCAACCCTCAAGCGTCAGCTTGATGCGCTTGAGGAGATGAAACTGGCCGAACGCCGTGCCGCACCCAATGATGCGCGCAAACACAGTGTCTATTTGACCGGCCCGGCGCGTCTTGCCAGCATCGTGCGCTTTCGCGAAGAGACCGAGGCGGGGCTGTTCGAGGGAATTGACCCCGAGCATATCGAAATCACCCGCAATGTCATGGCGCGCATGGCCGAAAACGCAAATAAGATGAGCCGGGGATGAACGCGACTGCCGCCCCAGCTGGCTCTGTCGAGGGCCCCGGGCAGAACATGCCCGGCGCATCCGCTGGAACTTCCACCGGCACTGTAGCCGCGCCTCAAGCCACGTCCCAAACCCCGCCCTCAGCACCCGCAACCCCTGCAGCGCCTGCCGCGCCGGTGATGCCGTTGCGCATGACGCTTGCCTATATGGGGGCAGCGGCGGTGATCTCGATCACGCAGGGGCTTGGTCAGGGGTTCGTTTCGTCCAATATCTCGCAGATCGCGGGCGAATTGGGCGCGACCACGACCGAGGCAAGCTGGTTGCTGGCGGCCTATCTGATCCCGCGCGCCTCGTTGCCTTTGCTTTTGACAAAGGTGCGGATGCAATATGGGCTGCGCCAATTCGCAGAGGTGGCGATCATCCTTTATCTGGTGCTGGCCTTCACATCCCTGTGGATCGTCGACCTGCGCTCGGCCATTATTGTGCAGTTTTTCAGTGGCATAGCCTCGGCACCGCTGTCGACACTAGCCTTTCTTTACATGATCGAGCCTTTGGCCCCGCGGTGGAAAATGCGCATGGGCATGCCGATGGTCATGGCGCTGACGATGATGGGGCCGTCGCTGGCGCGGGTGATTTCGCCCAGTTTGTTTGGCGATGGCGGCTGGTCATCCGTACATTTGATGGTGCTGGGGCTGGCCGCGATTTCGCTGGCGTTGGTCTTTTTGCTGAAGCTAAAACCCGCCCCGCGCGTCAAGGCGCTGGCGCTTGCCGATATTGTCAGTTGGTTGCTGATCGCCACGGGATTTGGTGGGCTGACGGTGGCCGCTGTCATGGGCGCGACCTATTGGTGGACCGATACGTCCTGGATCGGCTGGGTGCTGGTTTTGGGCATTGTCTGCCTGTGCATCGCGGTCGTGATCGAGTTGAACCGCACATCGCCGCTTTTGGATATTCGCTGGCTCGCAAGCCCTGCGATCGTCCACCTGACGATCACCTTGTTGATTTTCCGTCTGATCCTGTCCGAGCAAAGCGCGGGCGCGCCCCGGATGTTTCAGGTTCTGGGCGTCACGCAAAATCAGCTGGTGCCGCTGTTTGCGGTGATCTGCGTGGCGGGTATTTTGGGCGGGCTTGCCTGTATCCCTTTTATGACATTGAAGCGCGTGCCCCATTATCACGTCGTGGCTTTGGTCATGATTGCGCTGGGTGCCTGGCTGGACAGCCATTCGACAACCGATACCCGCCCCGAGCAGATGATCGTCAGCCAGGCCTTGATCGCCTTTGCGGGGACGATTTTCATCGGGCCAGCGCTGTTGCGCGGTTTGACCGCGGCCTTGGCGCGGGGGCCGAATTATATCCTGTCGTTTTTCGTGGTGTTTCTGTCCACGCAAAGCGTCGGCGGCTCGATCGGGTCGGGGATGTTTTCAACCCTGATCAACCACCGTCAGGCCTTTCACATGCAGGTCTTGCAAGAAGAGTTGCAGGCAACCAGCCCAATCACCATGGCGGCGATTGCCGCGCGCACTGCGGGGCTTGCGTCGCAGATTTCGGACCCTAGCCAGCGACAGGCGCAGGCCGTGTCTTTGATCGCCACCGAGACCTCTAATCAAGCCTATGTCATGGCCTATAATGATGCGTATTTCCTGACGTTCCTGCTGGCGGTTGCTGCGTTGTTTGCACTGCTTTTGCACATGGGCCGTGATTGGGTCATCGCAAAATACGAGCAAAAATTCCCCTCTCCAGAGCCACCCAAAGCCTCTGCCGACCCCGAAGTTTCCTCTTCTCGTCCGTCATCCGTTCCCGAGACCGCAAAATGAGCAAAAAGCATCTTATCCCCACATTTATCGCGGTAATGGTCGGCCTGGCCGGTGTTCTGATCGTGCTTTACGCCTGGCACCTGCCGCCGTTCAAACCGTCCGAGCCTGAGACCGAAAACGCCTATATTCGCGCTCGGGTGACGACGGTTGCCCCTCAGTTGTCGGGTTATATTTCCGAGGTTGATGTCAGCGACTTCGAGGCTGTCACCAAGGGACAGGTGATCGCCCGCATCGATGATCGCCAATATCGCCAAAAGCTGGCGCAAGCGATGGCCGCGCAGGCCGAGGCCGAGGCGGCCTTGAAAATCGGCGAGCAGAATATTCTGACCGCCGAGGCTGGGGTGAAATCCGCCAAGGCCGCACTTTCCGCAGCCGAGGCCACCCGCGCCACCGCCGAGCAGGAATGGAACCGCGCGCGCCAGCTGCAATCGCGCGGCGTGACGGCGCAAAGCTCGGCCGATCAAAGCGAACTTTCCCTGCGCCAGGCCGAAGCTGCGGTGACGCAGGCTGAAAGCCAGATCTCGGTCAGCGAGGAATCGGTGAACGGGGCCAAGGTCAGCCTTGGCGCGAAACAGGCCGATATAGAGGCTGCAAAGGCCGCCGTCGCGCTGGCGCAGATTGATCTGGACAATACCGTCATTCATGCGCCCGCCGATGGGCGACTGGGACAGGTCTCGGCGCGGATCGGCCAATATGTGACGGCGGGCACGGCCTTGGTCAGCCATGTCGGCAAGGATCTGTGGGTGATTGCGAATTTCAAGGAAACGGGCCTGCATGGTCTGCGGGTTGGCAATCGGGTCCGCTTTAGTGTCGATGCGATGCAGGGGCGCGAATATACTGGCCGGGTCGAGGCCTTTTCGCCCGCAACCGCCTCGGAATTCAGTCTGCTGTCGGGCACGAATGCGACCGGAAACTTTACCAAAGTCGCACAACGTTTGCCGGTTCGCATCAGCATCGACCCAAATCAGGAACTTTCGGAATATCTGACCGCGGGCCTGTCGGTCGTGGTTTATGTCGACACCAAAGCCTCGGGCCAATAGCGCGACATTCAAGCGGTCTTGGTGCCCGAACGCAGGCGGGGCGCGGTGCTTGATCCGGTGGCCCGCCCACGCGCCGCTTGCCAAATCCTGCCCATTGGCAGGGTTTGGGGCAAAGGCGCCTAGGATCGCCCCGGCCTAATCGCGACTGGCTGTTGCCCGCCAATCCCGACATGACCGCCGCTGTTTCGGTGCTGGGATAGGCTGCCCGCCAAGGCCGCGGGTGCAGGTAGGCCCCGGCAGGGCGTGATTTTTAGCGGCTTTAGCCAGACCGCATTTTCAAATGCGCGCTTGGTACAGACGCGGTTGGTACAGGTCGTAGCCTTGGTCATGAAAAATCCCGCGCAGAGCAGATCTGGCGCGGGATATTTCGTTTTCGCGATTTGCGGGGCTTAAACTTCGGGCACCAGAACTTCGCGCTTGCCGACATGGTTGGCCGAGCTGACGACGCCCTGATCTTCCATCTGCTCGACCAATCGCGCAGCCTTGTTATAGCCGATCGCCAGTTTGCGCTGGATATAAGAGGTCGAGCATTTGCGATCCTTGGCGACAATGGCCACTGCCAGATCGTAAAGCTCGGCATCGCCGCCTTCGCCGGTAGACAGACCCAGCACCATATCGATGCTATCGGCCTTATCCTCGTCCGGACCCTCGACCACACCCGACATATAGGTCGGCGGGCCAAAGCTTTTCAGGTGGCGCACGATCTCTTCGACCTCTTCATCGCTGACAAAGGGGCCATGAACGCGGGTGATTTTCGAGCCGCCAGCCATGTACAGCATGTCGCCCTGACCCAACAGCTGCTCGGCACCCTGTTCGCCCAGAATGGTGCGGCTGTCGATTTTCGAGGTCACCTGGAACGAGATCCGGGTGGGGAAGTTGGCCTTGATCGTGCCGGTGATGACATCGACCGAGGGGCGCTGCGTGGCCATGATCAGATGGATCCCCGAGGCCCGCGCCATCTGAGCCAGACGCTGGATACAGGCCTCGATCTCTTTACCCGCCACCATCATCAGATCGGCCATCTCATCGACAACCACGACGATATAGGGGAAGGTTTCGGGCAGGAATTCCTCGGTTTCAAAGATCGGCTCGCCCGTTTCCTCGTCAAAGCCGGTTTGAACGGTCCGGTTGAACAGCTCGTCCTTGGCCAGGGCCTCGCGCACGCGGCCATTATAGCCTTCGATGTTGCGCACGCCCATTTTCGACATGCGGCGATAGCGCTCTTCCATCTCGCCGACGACCCATTTCAGGGCGACCACGGCCTTTTTCGGATCGGTGACGACAGGGGACAGCAGGTGCGGAATGCCGTCATAAACCGACAGTTCCAGCATCTTGGGGTCGATCATGATCATGCGGCATTCGTCAGGCGTCAGCTTGTAAAGCAGCGACAGGATCATCGTGTTGATCGCGACCGATTTACCCGAGCCAGTGGTCCCGGCGATCAGAAGGTGAGGCATTTTCGCAAGGTTGGCGATGACCGGTCCGCCGCCAATGTCCTTACCCAGCGCCAAGGGCAGCGGCTGGCCGCCGTCAGTATAGGCCTTTGCGGTCAGGATCTCGCGCAAGACGACCTTCTCGCGGCGCACGTTCGGCAATTCGATCCCGATGACCGTCCGCCCCGGCACTGTCGAGACACGTGCCGAAAGCGCCGACATCGAGCGCGCAATATCATCAGCCAGACCGATGACGCGGCTGGCCTTCAGGCCCGGAGCGGGCTCTAGCTCGTACAGGGTGACGACCGGGCCTGGGCGCACCTCGGTGATCTGGCCCTTGACGCCGTAATCATCCAGCACAGCCTCAAGCGTGCGGGCATTTTCCACCAATGCCTCTTGCGACAGCTGGTGGCGCTCGATCGTATCGGCCGATGCCAGCAGCTCAAGCGGGGGATGCTCATAGACGATGCGGGGATTGTGCTGATCAAGGTTGCGGGGCAGGGGCGAGGGCCGGGAAGCCGCCGCATGGGCAGGCGCAACATGGGATGCGGCAGGCTGGCCCGCCCGTGCATGGCCATGGCCCAAGGGCAGGGCGGTGGAGTGCTCTGCGTCCAATGCACCCGGCCTGAAATCGCCCGTTTCAAAATCACCGGGAAGATCATCATCCAGATCGCTGCCCAGATCGTGATCATCGCCTTCGGAAAGATCGCGGCGTGCCTCGATGTGAAAGCCGTGCATGCCCGCCGCGTTGGGGGCAGGAATGTTCAGATCATCCGTCGCGTCAGACGCATCCAGATCCAGATCATCGGCGAATGAGGGCTCTTCGCGTGGGGCCAAGGGCAGCTTGCCAGTCAGCCTTGCGGCTACGGCTGCCATGACCGAGCCCTTGCCTGCACCCGCTTCGGGCTTTTCCGAACGCAGCCGGATGGCATCGGTGATCCGTGCGCTGATTTGCGCTTTAGACGGCGCCTCGGTCTCGTCCCAATTGCCCTGACGGTCATATAGCTCGGCCTCGGGCAGATCATCGGCAGGTTGCTCGACCTGGGGACGGCGAAGGCGGCCAATGGTTTTGCGCGGGGCCTCGGCCGGGGCTCCTCCGGGTTGGGCCAGATCGGTCGAGCTGGCACGCGCCACGCGGTCGCGCCTTGCGTCCGAGCGTGCGCGCAAATCGTCGGCCATCCGCGTTGACAGAACCGCCAAGCGACCGGCCAGTCGCCAGGTGATGACCTTGGCGGTATGCAAACCCTCGCGCAGATAGGTGGCAATGCGGATGATTTCGGCTTTGCTAAAGCCAAATACAAAGGCGCCAAAGGCCAGCGAGCCTGCGGCAACCAGCAGCGCCATAAGCTTGATCCCGATCGAGGCCTTGAATGGCAGCGCGGAAAGCATCGCGCCCATCAGCATATCGCCAAGATGCCCACCAAGGCCAAAGCTCTGGCGCCAGCCCGGCGGTGGCGTCATCGAGGTCGCATAGACCGAGACCAGCACCATCGCGAGCGGCAGAAAAATCCCGCGGATCAGCCGCTCTTCGCCCCGGTGCAGCATCAGGCGCAGCCCCCAGACGATTGCGCCCGCCGACAGCATATAGGAGCCATAGCCCGCAATCATGAACAGCGCCGAGGCGACATAGGCACCAAAGCGGCCAAGGATATTGGTGGCGGGCTGGTCTGTTGCCGACATGATGCTGGGGTCATCGGGCGAATAGCTGAACAGCATCAGCGCAATGGCAAGCCCCAAGACGATAAGCGCAGCACCAAGCAGCTCTTTGCCGCGTCGCTCCAGCGCGGCTTGGGTGCTTTGGTCAAACAGTGGATCGCGATGTTTGGCCTGCCAGCTCGCCATGTTCAGCCCCCTTGGTACAAACAGTTCTTCAGACGGCGAAGTGCCGCCTCGGTCTTTTGTGCGTCATCCACCAATGCAACACGGATAAAGTCGCGACCGGGATTCCCGGCCTTGGTGTCGCGTGCCAGATAGGCGCCGGGCAGAACCTGAATCCCGGTTTCTGCCCATAGCTTCTTGGCAGCCGCCTCGCCGTCGCCCAGTTCGGCAGGTACGGGGAGCCACAGGAAAAAGCCGCCCTGTGGTGCGAAATATCCGGCGATATTGCCGAAAATGCGATCTGCAATCGCGTATTTTTCCAGATACAGCTGGCGGTTGGCCTCGGCATGGGCGTCGTCCGACCATGCTTTGGTGCTGACGCGCTGAATGGGCAGGGGCAATGGCGCACCGGAATAGCTGCGCAGCGTACGCAGCCGCTTGATCTGCTCGGCGCCCCCTGCGGCAAAGCCCGAGCGCAATCCCGGCAGATTCGAGCGTTTGGACAGCGAATTGAACATCACCACCCGATCCCCAAGCCCCATCTGCATGGCGACAGCCAGTGCCCCGACCGGAGGGGTATCGCGGTAGATTTCCGAATAGCACTCATCTGCAAAGATCAGGAAATCATGGCGCTCGGCCAAGGTGATCAGCGTTTCCAGATAGTCCCGATCGGCAACCGCGCCCTGTGGGTTTGCGGGCGAGCACAGATAGGCAATGGCGGTGCGGTCCAGCAATTCGGGATCAAGGCTGGCAAAGTCGGGCAGATGGCCGGTCGCGCCCGTCGCTGGGACGAAAACCGCATCGGCATCAACTGCGGCCGCTGCAACGGCATAGACCTGATAAAAGGGATTGGGCAGCAAGATCGCGGGACGCGCGCCCGCCTTGCTTTGCGGACAAAGCGCGATGGCGGCGTTGAACAACCCCTCGCGCGAGCCATTCAGCGTGCATATCTGTGCAGGCGGAATCGCGATCCCATGACGCCGCATGATCCAGTCCGAGATCGCCGAAAGCAGCTCGGGTGCGCCTTCGTTGGGGGGATATTTCCCAAATTCGCCAATGGATTGCGCCATGATCGGGGCCACGAAATCGGGCAAGGCGTGGCGGGGTTCGCCAATGGTCATGACCACGGGTTCCGTGCCGGGTGCGAGATCGGGCACGATCGTCGATAGGAGATTCCGCAGACGCGGAAATGCGTATTCGGGCAGGTTCGAGAACCGCTCGCTCTGTGCCATGGCTGCCTCTCAGATCGGGGTCGTTGCGCCCCGTTTGCTTGCAGACTACTGGCAAAGGCTGGTTTCGTCCAGTCACTCGGCAGAACTGGGCGCGGCTTTTGCAAGGGGTTTGATGGCGCGAATTCCAAGGGGGCCTGCGGATATTTCGCATGGCCCCCTTGGCGATCTACGTGAACGGCCCATCCCAAAGAGGGCGCGG
>NZ_DALZMB010000121.1:0-10892 GCF_032007265.1 Paracoccus sp. (in: a-proteobacteria)
CATCAATCCGTGTGGAGTGGTTGCACGACTTGGGCTTTGTCTGCGCGCGGCATGGAAAGTGGCTGACCACCTTATGGACGGAGAGCGATCATCGTCGCCGATGGGATACTGCGGCCCGGCTTGCTGAAGCTGATTGGCATCATGCGACGGGGGCAGAGCATCGCGCTGCGCCTTTCGATCTGTGGATCGCCGCTCGATTGCGGGGACAGCTGGGGTCGAGCTGGCTGGATCGGTTCGACTTCCAGGCCGCGACCGATGTCTGCGATCTTCTTGGGCGTAGCCTTGTCAAAGACCAATTTCCCCAGCTGCGCGATATGGCCAGCGTCGATCGGCACGGCGCGATCAGCGCGGCCTTCGACATCATGTCCAAAGGGGAGGACGCCTTCCGCGCGGTTCTCTCAGAGATGCAGTGCGGCGGTGGATCCCCGAACGACGGTCCGTCGCGTCGGTTCCGCGTCCTCTACGGGAATCTGGACCGCTATCTTACAGGCCCGGCCTATGAGCCGTTTCGCGCAATCCTGCGCGATCATATTTTCCAAACTTGGCCGATAGCTTCGGGGCAACTCATCTTGGGACAAGCCTTGCCAGCCCGGCGGTTGCATTCTGTGGTGACCGCTTCGCAGGAAACCGGGGTGCCACGCGACAGGCTAAGGGCGATGCTTGCCGCAAATGGTTACGTTACGCCGCGCAGGCAGGGCACCTTTGCAGCCTGGGAGCTGTTCGACGCCGATGAGGCTACGGACTTCTTGGCGCGCGCGGCAAGGGCGGTCACGCTGAAGGACATCCTGACGCTCCTGAACATGTCCAGATCGCAAGTCGACACCTTGCGCGCCGCGGGATTCCTGAAACCGAGTTTCGAGGGAGAGGGCCTGGCACCGCTCTGGGATCCCGAGGAGGCTCAAGCGTTCTTATCCGGCTTTCTGAATGATGCGGTTCAGGTATCGGAGGGCGACGCGGAATGGGAGCAAATAAGCGCTGCGGGATTGCGCCTTCGTGTGCCCCCGGGGGAGATTCTTCATATGCGCTTGGACGGACGTCTGTCCCGCCTTGGCCGGTTACGGGGGGCAGCTGGGTATCAAAGCCTGATAGTGAATGTCGAGGAGCTGATTGCCGCGCGGACCCGCACCGATGGTCTTTTGAATATGGAAGCCTTCGCGAAAACGATCGGTTTACGTTGGCCCGCAGTGCGTCGGCTTGTCATGCTGGGGCTGACCCCTTCAACGGAGCGACGTAATCCTGCATCAGGTGCGATGCAGCGTTACATCACGCCGGCGGATCTACTTGCCTTCCATGAGCGATATGTAACTCTTCTGACACTCTCAGAAGAACTTGGCCGGCCCTGGCAGGGCGTCAGCCATTTGCTGAAAGTCAGACATGTGCCGAGGGTGCTGGCGGATGGAAAGGACTTCGGACACTTGTATGCCCGCGGCGACTTGGGCGACATGCTGCAGGGGGCAGAATCGGCGCCTCCGGCATAGACGCGAAAGCCCCATAGTTGCCATTCGCAACCCAATGTCCAGATCGAAGTCCGGGACAATCTTTCGACCCTTAGCCACCGGTCCGCAGCCCGAGATGCTGCATGGCTGCATTCTCTGAAGCCGCCCTTCAACAGGTGCTGCAGAATAACTCAGGTAGGTATGGCATTGGGCTAGTGGCAGGCGCAATTATTCTACTGGCGCGAGCAGCTGCGCAAAAAGGCTCCGCAGATCTTCGTCACTAAACCAATCAATCTCAATCTTACTATCGCCGCGGACCGATAGCGCTTCTTCCGCGGGCGTTTCTGCGCGGAGGCGGTCGGCGCGGTTGGATATGGCGTCCTTGGCTTGCGTCATTTCGGCGAGCGTAGCGCCGACAGAGGGGCCAATCTCATCGACCAGCGTAGCATAGTCATCGAGCGTAGATTCGGAATCCACGCATTCGAGATTGTTGTGAAGCTCAGCTATCACGCGGCGCGCCGCGGAATCGGCGCTCCAGCCGATGCGCTGTGCCAGATGCCCCTTGCGTGGAACGACTTCACTGCGGATACGGTGGACATCGTCCAGGTCGATCTCAAAATCTAGGATCTGAAGCAGCCGCTCCTCAAGCGCTTCGATCAAGGCCTTGGTCTTTTCGCGTTCGGCCTTGGGGGCGGCGTTCAAACTGGCGATCAGTCGCGGCAGCAGACGGCCATCGGCCCACGAACTGAACCTGATGTCTTTGCTGGATGCCACGACCAGCGCCGCATTTAGGAAATCTTGGTATTCGCTGATCTTCCACCAATCCCGTAAGAGCTCGACCTGAGCTGAATGTGACATGCCTATCCATCGCAGTCGCTTGGGTTCACCCCGGATCGGTTTCCACGGTTCCTCATTCACGGCGCTGACTGCCAGAGGCATAAATGAGATCAGGAAAGCCGCTTTGTCTTCTCGGCTAACCCCAGGCACTTTTTTGAATAGCTCGTAGAGTGCTCGCGCAGCACGGAGCGTAGCCATTCCCTCGGCCAGAGCGAGTAGCAGCGACCTATCTGTCAGATATTGCGCAAGATAGTCGCGAACCGACGGATTGATCAGCGATACTCTGCCATTCGAGATTGTGACAAAGCTCCCCTCAAGCGTTCGCAGACTCTCTTCAAAATCTTTGGGTCCCGATGACAGTGAGAAGCGGCGGCAAAGCGATTGGTGCAAAGGGTTGTAGACCTCCTCAAGATCTTCGATCTCGGCACCGTGCTCAGCGCTGACATACATCGCAAACAGCAAATGCCGGCAGCGGCTTGCGATATGCGTGCGGAAAGCTTTGTCCCAGACGCTCAGCGGATCGTCGAGCGCTGCGATGAACGTGGCCGGGTAGTTGGCCGGCATGATTTGCTCGACGCGGTCCTGATTAGTCAACGTCTGGACGATCCGCGGATTGTAATGGTCGTGATCGACGATCTTCTTGATTGCGCCCTGTTCGACCAGTGCTTGAATATGCGCTTCCGGGACGCCGGCGACAATCAAGTGGTTATAAAGGATGCGTGCCCGGATGCGCCGAGTGTAGATGCCGACGTCAAGCACGTAACTAGCGACGTCGAAGGCCTGGGTCGACAAGGCTTCCGATTGAAGCCGCGCCTCCTCGTAAATATAGGCTCGTGTAGTCAGAATGAACCGCGCGTTGGATGTGCGGCGAACGCGGCTAATAAACCTCGAGAGATCGGAATCTTGGTTCGAAAGGGCGCGCGCATCAAGCGCGATACGGCCAAGGAAATCGTCGAAGAAGAAGATTTGCCGTTTGGTATCGTCGATCTGGGCAAATGCGTCGTCCAGGCTGCGGATCGCGACCAGTTCCCAATCCTCCGCAAGGTAGGCATAGCTCAGCATCTCGGCGAGCGTGGTCTTGCCGACACCGGGCGGGCCGGACACGATCAGGACGTGGACTGCCTCAAGGATGTCGCGACCGGCCTTGAAGCTGGGATTCTCTGCGTAGATGGTGAGCTTGGCTTTGATGTCATCGCGCGTCAGTATAGTGAAATTATGCGTTGCGGCATGGAGCAGGCGCTCCAGCACCCCTGCGCCCGAAAGCCAGAGTTTGACATGGCCTTTCTGGACATCTGGGTATTTTCGTAGCAGCCCATTGATGTCCTCGTTGCCGAAGATATCGCACGTGACCTCGAGGCTAGGGCCAATGATCGTCGCCAACCGGTCTTTATTCGGCGGCGTTAGCGGCCGCGATGTCGTGAGCAGATATCGGTTCGGCTCCAGCGCATCGATCGATGCCCGTTCCTTCTGCATAGTGCGCATAAGGGCATCAAAATTGGAGAGCCGGTAATGCTTGGCCTGCAAGATCGTCGTTTCGCCCGCCGCAGAGTGCCGTCCATCGACACCGCCATCGCGCCCGGGCCCAAAGGCTTCAAAGCGCACGCCGAGTTCGCGGCCGAGCAGGTCGCGCGACAGGTCTTCGAAATCGGCAGGAGAGAGGGCATCAAAATTGAACGTCAAACTTTGCTACTCCGCCCACGTTTTGGGGATGAATTTTCGATCAAACAGTATCCTACTGCCGATCACCTCGCGACCACGTATTTGCGCGTTCGACATTCTTTCGCGCCTGTGATCTTGTGACCCATTAGAAGGTATTGTCAGTGTTTCAGGCGACGTGACATGGAAGCACGGCAGCGATGTGGACTGACCTCAAGTAATCAGGAGGGAACTGGTGGACGAAGATGAGGTAGCAGCTACCGCGGAGGCCGTGGCGCTCGACCTGCTCGAGGCGGTCGCCGCGGAAGAACAAGATTTGGTAGAAACACCGGAGACGTTTCTAACCGGAATCTCCGCAGCGCTCAAGGCATCGGGTGAGATCGACGCTGATCTGGCTGCTATCCTATCGGACCATCTGCTGACGGTCACTCCAGACGCTAATGTAATTGCGAACGCCAGAACGGCGATCCTATTGCTGGCCGCAAAGCGCGCAGCGCCAGCTGAGGAGCATGCAAATGGCTGATCCTGCGCTGTTACAATCTCTGACGCTCGAAGGCTTTCGCGCTTATCTCCAGCCCAAAACTTTCGATTTCAGCAAAAAGCCGAACCTCGCGATCTTCGCCCCAAATGGTCGAGGCAAGTCGAGCGTGATCGATGCGCTCGAATTCCTCTTTTCCGAACATGGCACTCTCGAACGGCTCGGGCAGCGCGCACTGAATAACCAAGCCGGCCCATCTGCTCTGGCACATAACGCCGCACAAGCCGTAGGTATCGAGCCGGTGGTCAGATTCACGACTATCATGGGCAAGGTCGTAGCTGAAGGAAGTCGCAGGGCTATCGGGAATTCGCGCCTGATCCATGCAGCAGCCACCGCGATGAAGGCCGGGTTCATCGCAGCCCCCATCATCCGCGGCTACACGCTGCGCACGTTCGTCGAGGAGCATAGTCCGGAAAACCGCTACAGCATTGTTGCGAGCTGGCTACAGCTCTCGCCGCTGGTTGAAGTCCAGAAGAATCTACGGCTGCTTCGTAGGGAGGTCAGGGCAGCCGCCGAGAGCACGACCGAACAAGCTCGCCTAGCCGAGCTGCTGCGAACCGAAACCGACCAGGCAGTGCAGGCGTGGGACGCCGCAGCCGTGCTTGATTTCTTAAATGCGAATGCCATTGCCCCACTCGACCCCGGTTTGAGAATGGCAACGCTCGATACAGCGGACGCAGGCTATCTCGAGATCGTCAAACGCGTCGAAGCCGAGGAGAAGCGGGTTGGGCTCGCTGAGCTCAAGCAGATCTGCAAATCGGTCGCGGCACTTTGGCAGAAGATGGTTCCGGAGGACGGCGGCGACCCTATACATTCAGGCGCCATCGCTGCGTTCGAGAACGCGCTGTCCGTTCTCGCCGATGCCACTGCCACCGAGGCTGATGAGCGCGACAAGGCGGCGGGCACTGTCTTCCGATCAGTATGGAACGAAGCCGAAAAGCTGTTTGCCGAGGATGCGCGCGCTCCGGAGGAATGTCCGGTTTGTGCGACGCCGATCGGCGATACCGCTGCCGGAAGCGTGCCCGCGGTCCGTGATCTCCTGCAAGCACATCTCGACGATCTGCGGAGCTACAACGACGCAAAGACCGCGCTAGACGATGCCAAGACTGCCGCCACCCAGGCGCACAATCGGCTCGAGGCGCGGCTTCCGGGGATGATCGATCATCTGTCAGAGGGAGACCCCGACGACTTCAGGGCATCGCTTATCGCATTTCAAGCCGGGATTGCGGGATGGCCGGCCTCCGAGGCGCCCGCTTCCGCCGCGATCACCGCCGAGCTGGAGGCGCGTCTCGTCGGCCTCGATCGGGAGATCGCGGAAATCGAGGAGAAACAGGGCGAGCGCACTTGGGTCAAAGCCAAAGCAAGCGTTGATCGCCTGTTGAAACTTCAGACGGACGTAGCGCTGGCGACGCGCACCACCGAAGAGCTGATCACACTGCACGATGCGCTCGGAACTCAAGCCATGTTTATTTCGGGCAGAATCCGCGAAAAGGTCCAGTCGCTTCTAGACACACTCCAGGCGCCCATGAGCGACATTTACAAGGAAATCCAGGGCGACGAAGCAAAGCCCATCCGGCTCGAACTGCCTGGTGAGGACGACGCCAATCAGCAGCGGATGCAGCTGGTGATCGACTTCGCTGAAAATCGCCAGGGTGTCGCACCGGGGGGCTATCTGAGTGACTCCCAGCTCCACTCGGTGGCACTGGCACTGCGCCTAGCGGCGATCAAAAAGTTCAACGGCGCGGCGCCGATGATCGCTCTCGATGACGTCGTTACGTCCTATGATGCCGACCATCGCCGAGCGATCGGTGCGCTGCTCGCCAAGATGTTTACAGACTGCCAGATCATCTTGGTGACCCACGACGAACGGTTCTTCAATTATTTGAAGGATCAACTCGCGGAAAAGGACTGGCAGTTCATGCGCATCGTTGGGCTGGAACCCACGTTTGGCCCGCTCTTCGCCAACCACAAGGTGACCGATGAGATGATCGCCGATCGTTGGGCCAGGGACGAGTCTGCGGCCAACGAGATGCGTCAGGCCGAGGAGGAATGGTTGCTCGGTATCGCCCGCGGCTTCGGGGTCAACGTCCGCATCCGACAGCTCGAAAAAGCCTATTCTTACGAGCGGTCCGAGCTTGCCTCGGCGATCGGTGGATTTTTAAGCGATCTCAAGCTTACACCTGCAAATGTGCCAGGTGTTAACAACCGCTTCATCGCCAGCTTAGTGAAGGGCGACATCGAGAACTTCGGCAGCCATTTTCAGGAAGCGCCCTATGGTGACGGTTCGATCGGCGACGAAAAGGCGCGCTGGGACGAGTTCAAGGCATTTCGGGGTCAATTTGAATGCGTGTGTGGCCGCACCAAATACCAGCGGCCGTTCGGTCTCAGTAAGCCGGTCTGCGCAGACGACAAGTGCGAAACTCAGTTTGCCTTCAAGCCAATTCCAAACGGTGCCGCTGCCGGGATCGCCGCAACCGCAAAGGAGTGACATCGGTCATGTTGAAACGTTGACTCGTCAGCTTTGGCGCTTTGGCAACAACGCGGCGCAGGTGACGCGCTCCCAGCGTGAAGTCAAGCCTAGCGACCGCCTTGGACGCGGACGTTCGCTCTCTCCAAGAGGAGCGGCCACGCCTTGCAACTGTAGTTGTATGAGTTTTGCGCTGTGCCAACGATTTTTTTGTGAAGCGAGCCCATGAGGCAATGTGAGGACGAATTGTTGTTTAACGTGATTTGGCAACAGCACCCTATCGGACATGGCGGGTTTCATACCGGCCAAGCGATCAGTCCTAGTAATGAGGTATTCTGCTGGATTTTTGATTGTGGATCGCGAAAAACGGCCAAGTTCGATAGATATCTTCAAGGTTGGATCGAAGATAATCCTCACCCGATCAACTGGTTGTTTATTTCGCATTTTGATACTGATCATGTCAGCGGGCTGGACAGGATCATGCAGCGCCTCGAGGTGCGGCAAGTGATGGTCCCATATCTGGAAAACGAAGAACTTCTCATCTCCATGTTGGCTGAAGTTGATCGCGGATCGCTAAACCGGGTCATGGTCGAGCTTGTAGCGGATCCGGCGTCTTACTTTCTCTCTCGGGGCGCATCGCAGGTCGTGTTTCTAGGTGGCCCTGGTGAACCTGAGGAAGGCGAAGGTATAACTCGGTTGGGAGGAGATCCGGATCACAAGCCGAAAGGCTGGCAGACCAAGATGATGCCTGAGTTGAAATGGCTTCCAGCCCCCGCTTGGGCGGATAGGTCACATGCGTTGCCATTGGTAGGTAACGTGCCATCGACCTCATGTGAAATTATCTCCAAATGCCAAGAGTTCGGCCTGAAACTCAAGCCATACTGTAGAAAAACAGGTCCAGCCGCCCGTAAGGGCTTTGTGAAGCGTATCGAAGAATTGGTTGACGCCAATGCTGGCTCCAAACCTCGGGCGGGGCTCGGGCGGCTAGCCTTTGCTGTTGCGGCCTACGCCAGAACGGTCAAAGGGCGGGCGGACCTGAGAGCGATTTATACGGAGTTCTTTCAGTCATCCAATAGATCTTCGATGTCTTTGCTGAGCATTCCAACCATTGAAGATGAACAGTCCCCCCAATGGATATTCTCCCACCATTCCAGGTGGATGGGCGAGGCTGGCGTGCCTGCTTGGGTCAATACCGGGGACGCTGAACTCCTCGGCAGAGTCGCACTAAGCCGCTGGAAAGAGAACTACGATGAAGATCTACCTTCGGTTAAGGCCTTAGCACTCCCGCACCACGGTTCCGACCTCAACTCAGGTGCGGGTTTCGCTGATCTGAATGTGGACGCGGCACTGCTCGCGCATGTGAAAATGGGCGCAAGTAAACATCCTGGGCCGAGGGTCACTCTGGCTGCGTCCGATCGGCTATGCTTGGTCACAGGGAAAGAGGGTAGCAAGGCACAGATGCAATTTTTCGTCCGGCCCGGCAAATAGTTCAGCCATTCCCTTTGCGATATCGCCATATCTGCACCTGATACGCCCTTTCGTCCGTGATGCGGATAGTGCCACCGCGCCGCACTGCCTTCACGGCACTCACCGCCCGCTCAGGACCAGAAGACGCGCTGCGCGCTGCATGGATGACCGCTTTCCACTGGCAGGGCATCTGCCTCGCCACATCGCCGTTAGACTGCTTCCACTCCAAAGCGGTGGGTAATTCGATCCGAAGGTAGAATTTCGAACAGCAGCTATGTCCCAAAAGCGCCCGCCACGAAACTCTTGGCGCACCGACTGGTGACCAATGTCCGGTGCCGCGCCGATCGACTGTAAATACCATCTGAGAGGTGGCGGGTGGCGGGTGGCGGGAGGAATGGTTATCCGGGCTGGATGTCGAAGCTTCCTCTTTCCGTTCTTCCCATCCCTGGTGAGACCGCGATGTCCTTGGCGTCGCGTCTGGCGCGGGCAAACCTTGTGTCCTTGCGCGAATTCCTTCGTGACATGGGCATCAATCCGAACGATCTGATCGCCGGGCAACCGCACATCCTTGGGAGGCTGGCGGAGCTTTCCGGTGTTTCGGTAGCTGAGCTACAGCGAGGAACGCCTAAGATCCGCGACGGCTAGGCGTGGTTCGCTGGCATTCGCTTTCCGGCCGCCAGCGTCGGAGGCAGGGAGGTGCGCGGCTGCCTCGACTGCATCACAGCCCGACCGGGACTGCGGGGTATCTGGTCCTTGCCTTTCGTCACGATCTGCCCCGACCATAGGCGACCACTGGTCGCACTTTGGACTGTTCAGGACAAGCTCAAGCGATACGATGTCGCCGAACGATTGCCGGAGCTTGAACTGTCTACCCAGTTGCGTCCTGAGACTCGTGATCCTTCCCAGTTCGAACGATGGTTCTTGGGTAGGCTCAAGGGGGACGCTGCTTGCGACCATTGGCTTGACCAGTTCGATCTCCATGCTTCGGCGCAGTTCTGTTTCGAGTTGGGCCGGGCGGCGATCGCGACGAAGGTCCGGAAATGGCGTTCCCTTCCCGAGGATCAGCAATGGTGGCCGGCGGACGTCGGATACCGGCTTTGCGTGAGCGGCGAGGAGGGCCTGCGCGCTGCGTTGACCGGATTGCAGCATCTGATGGGTCAGCCCGAGGAAGGGCCGCGCAAGATCTTCGGTGGTCTTTATGATCTTCTTGCGGTGGATCCATGCCCGGAGGATTTGCTGCCATTTCGTGAAATCCTCCGGCGACACATGCTGGAGACCTGGCCGCTCGCACCCGGCGACGAGGTTTTGGCCGAACCAGTTTTGCGGCGCGGGCGCATGTCGCAACAAGCCGTGGCGCGGCTGACGCAGGTGCCCGATTCCGACGTTCTGGCCGCGACTGCGGGCAATGGGCGCTGCCAGCCGGAATGGACGCTGATCGACACTGCCGAAGCGAGAACGGTGTTCCCGCACGGACTGGCCGAACTCGAATTCCGACAGGCCCTGTCGCTTCTGCCGCACCAGTTTGCGCAGGCACGGGATGCGGGGCTGTTTCAGACCACCGCAGGTGGGTTTTGGAACACATGGGCTGCGCAGGATCTGATCGACGAATTGCTGCTTGGCGCGGAGCCGATCTACGTCGCGATGCATGATTGGTGCAGTCTGGGCGAAACGTCCGACAGATTGCGGAGGACCTTTCCCGAAATCATCGAAGACATCCGTTCGGGGCGCTTGGCGCGGGTCGGGAAGTATCTACAGCGGTCAGACTTTGCTTCTGTTCTGGTGAACCTCGGGCATGTCGGCCAGGAGGGCGAGGCGATTTCGATGGACGCCTTTGCCTATTCGCAAGGGCTGCGGCCCGGCGAACTGATGACATTCGCTCGCCGGAACGGACTGTCACATCGGCAGGTGCGCGGGCCCCGAGGCGGAGCGCAACTGCGGATGAGCGCGGCCGACCGCGAGGCATTCCACGACCGGTTCATCAGTTTTCGCACTCTTGGCGTCGCGACACGTATGAGATGGAGCGAGCTTCAGGCGCGGCTTGATGCCGACAGGATACAGCCGGCGGGCGGCAGCGCGAGGATCTATTCCCGCGCTGAGATCAGCCATCTGCTGCCCTGAATCCACGATCCGCGCAGATTTCGCTTGACGGCCTTGCGCATGCTATTGCTTTCGTTTGCGCATGCTTCCCCTTTTTTTGGCACATCAGCAATTAGTGCCGTGTCAGCATGGGCTTTCCCGCCACATAGGTTTGCGCAATTGCGCGGTCATCGCCCATGATTTGCAGGACAAAAAGTTCTTGGGCGAGGGTTTCTGCGCGCTCCATTCGCAGTGCCATTGCCGGGGTCGCGCGGGAGTTTAGGACGACGAGATCGGCGTCGCTGCCAGGGGCGAGGGTGCCGATGCGGTCCTCGAGGCCCAGGGCCACGGCATTGCCCCGCGTTGCCCAGTGGAAGGCGGCGAAAGGATGCAGCTTTTGGCCGCGCAATTGCAG
>NZ_DALZMB010000122.1:0-10859 GCF_032007265.1 Paracoccus sp. (in: a-proteobacteria)
CGATGCCCCCGAGGCCACCCCGATTCTGTCAGAGCTGCAGGCACGCGGCTGGTCGTTGTATCTGATCGTTTTGACCCATCACCATGATGATCATATTCAGGCAACCGCCGCGCTGGTGGCCCAGACCGGCGCCAAGGTCGCGGGCAATCCGGCCGATGCGCATCGCCTGCCCGCGCTTGATCTGGAAATCCCCCCGGGTGCGACCCTTGAAATCTGTGGCGAGACCGCCCAGATCCTTGACGTCTCGGGCCACACGGTCGGACATATCGCCATCTATCTTCCACAATCCAAACTGGCCTTCACCGCTGACAGCCTTATGGGGCTGGGCTGTGGTCGCATTTTCGAGGGAACACCCGCGATGATGTGGGACAGCCTGTCACGTCTGAATGCGCTTCCCGCCGATACCCTGATCTGCTCGGGGCATGATTACTGCCGCGGCAATGGCGTTTTTGCGCTGTCGGTTGACCCTGACAATGCCGCGCTCAAAGACCGCCTTGCCAGGACACAGGCCGCCGAGATCTTGTGCGCAGCCGCCCCTCTGGCCTTGGAACGGGCAACAAATCCTTTTCTGCGTGTGGCAGAAATGCGCAGCCCGCTTGGCATGGACAACGCCGAAGATGTCGCGGTTTTCACCCGGCTTCGCAAAATGAAAGACGAGTTTTGAACACCTTACCCCATAGCTGTGTGTCAATTTCCAACGGCGGTGTCGCCGGCTATCCATCACAACTTGAACAGTTTTGGTGAATTCGGAACTCTTCCCGCAGTTATCTCTTGAATCCCTGAGAATTCCACCAATTCTTAATACTATAATGACAGTCTGGACAGGTGGACATCAAATAGGTCCATACCCGCCAGCCGACTGACAGGAGCAAAAGTCGTGCCCTCCTTTTCGACCTCGCTTGAACAGGCCATCCATGCAGCCCTTGCACTGGCCAATGACCATCATCATGAGCTGGCGACTCTGGAACATCTGCTGCTTGCGCTCACCGACGAACCCGATGCGGTAAAGGTCATGCAGGCCTGCAACGTCGATCTGACCGAGCTGCGCCGCATGTTGGTTGAGTTTATCGAAGACGATCTGTCGACCTTGGTCACAGATGTCGAAGGTTCAGAAGCCGTTCCTACCGCCGCTTTCCAGCGCGTCATTCAGCGCGCGGCCATCCATGTCCAAAGCTCGGGCCGCACCGAAGTGACCGGGGCCAATGTCCTTGTCGCCATTTTCGCCGAACGCGAATCCAACGCGGCCTTCTTCCTGCAAGAACTGGACATGACCCGCTATGATGCGGTGAATTTCATCGCCCATGGCGTCGCCAAGAACCCGTCCTTTTCGGAGAACCGCTCGATCCAGGGCGCGGATGAGGGTGTCGAACAAGATCATGTCGATCCCGCCCCGGCCAAGGACGAAACCGCCTTGGCAAAATATTGCGTCGACTTGAACAAAAAAGCCGCAAAAGGTGATGTTGACCCCCTGATCGGCCGCGCCGATGAGGTGGAACGCTGCATTCAGGTTTTGTGCCGCCGCCGCAAGAATAACCCGCTTTTGGTGGGTGACCCCGGCGTCGGCAAGACCGCCATCGCAGAGGGGTTGGCCCTTAAGATCATCCGCGGCGAAACGCCCGAGGTTTTGTCCAAATCCACGATCTATTCGCTGGATATGGGTGCCCTTCTGGCTGGCACGCGCTATCGCGGTGATTTCGAAGAGCGGCTGAAAGCCGTCGTCAAAGAACTTGAAGAGCATCCAGATGCGATCATGTTCATCGACGAGATCCACACCGTCATTGGTGCTGGCGCGACTTCGGGTGGGGCGATGGATGCATCGAACCTGCTGAAGCCCGCACTTTCGGGTGGCAAGCTGCGCTGCATGGGCTCGACGACCTATAAAGAGTTCCGTCAGCATTTCGAAAAGGACCGCGCCCTGTCGCGTCGTTTCCAAAAGATCGACGTCAATGAACCCAATGTCCCGGATGCGATCAAGATCCTGATGGGTCTTAAACCCAGCTTCGAAAAACACCATGATCTGCGCTATACCAATGAGGCGATCAAATCTGCTGTCGAGCTGGCGTCGCGCTATATCAATGACCGCAAGCTGCCCGATAGTGCGATCGATGTGATCGACGAGGCCGGTGCCGCACAGCATCTGGTTTCGGAAAGCAAGCGCCGCAAGACCATTGGCCCCAAAGAGATCGAGGCCGTGGTCGCCAAGATTGCGCGTATTCCGCCCAAGAGCGTCTCTAAAGATGATGCGGCGGTTCTCAAGGATCTGGAAAAGACCCTTAAACGTGTCGTCTTTGGCCAGGATGCAGCGATCGAGGCCTTGGCCTCGGCGATCAAACTGGCACGGGCGGGGCTGCGCGAGCCGGAAAAACCCATCGGAAACTATCTGTTTGCCGGGCCGACCGGTGTGGGCAAAACCGAAGTGGCACGCCAACTTGCCGATACGCTTGGGGTCGAGTTGCTGCGTTTCGACATGTCGGAATATATGGAGAAACACGCCGTCAGCCGCTTGATTGGCGCACCGCCCGGCTATGTCGGTTTTGATCAGGGCGGCATGCTGACCGACGGTGTCGATCAGCACCCCCATTGCGTCTTGCTGCTTGACGAAATCGAGAAAGCCCATCCCGATGTCTTCAACATTCTGTTGCAGGTCATGGATCACGGCAAGCTGACCGACCATAACGGCCGTCAGGTTGATTTCCGCAATGTGATCTTGATCATGACCTCGAATGCGGGGGCCTCGGATATGCAGCGTGCGGCGATTGGCTTTGGCCGCGACAAGCGCGAAGGCGAAGACACCGCCGCGATTGAGCGCACCTTTACGCCCGAGTTCCGCAACCGCTTGGATGCGATCATCTCGTTCCTGCCCTTGTCGCGCGATGTCATCATTCAGGTCGTCGACAAGTTTGTCCTGCAACTTGAAGCACAGCTGATCGACAGAGGTGTTCATATCGAGCTGACGCCAGAAGCCTCTAATTGGTTGGCTGAAAAGGGTTATGACGACAAAATGGGTGCGCGTCCGCTGAGCCGCGTCATTCAAGAGCATATCAAAAAGCCATTGGCCGAAGAGCTGCTCTTTGGGCGTCTGACCAAAGGCGGCGTGGTCCGCGTGCGTATCGAAGACGGCAAGCCCGTGCTGGATATCACCGGGCCCGAGGCGCCAAAACTCAGCAAGCAAAAGCCGCCGCTTCTGATTGCGGATTAATTGCCTTGCAAGATGTCATCATGAAAAGGGCGGCCCCTCGGGCCGCCCTTTTTCCATGTCACTCGAGGATCAAGGGCGGGCATCCATCCCATCTCGGCCCCGTCAGACCGAACGACGGCCTTAGGTTTTAGCCCTGCCCGCCTTGATCTTGGCGGCCAGATCGCGGGCGATGCCAAAGGCGCCCTTGATCCGCTCGGCATCACTGTTCCATTCGCGGCGAATGACGATCTTATTGTCGGTGACTTTGGCCTGTCCGCGAAGATCTGACAGGAATTCGACCAGCCCGGCCGGGTTGGGGAATTTATCCTGGTGAAACTGGATAGTGACACCTTTAGGCCCGGCATCCAGCTTGGCGATATTGGCGCGCTTGGCCATCGCCTTGATCCGGATCACCAGCAACAGCGTATTGACCTCGCGCGGCAGCGGACCGAAGCGGTCGATCAACTCGGCCGCGAAACCCTCAAGCTCGACCTTGGTCGTCAGTTCGGCCAGCCTGCGGTAAAGCCCAAGCCGCACATCCAGATCGGGGATAAAGCTTTCCGGGATGGTCACAGGAACGCCCAGATTCAGCTGGGGGGCCCATTCATCATCGGGCGTGCCCTCGATCTCGCCCGATTTCAGCTTGGCGATCGTTTCTTCCAGCATCTGCTGATAAAGCTCGAAGCCAACCTCGCGGATATGGCCCGATTGCTCTTCGCCCAGCAGGTTGCCCGCGCCACGCTGATCCAGATCCTGCGAGGCAAGATTGAACCCCGCCCCCAGACTGTCGATCGAGCCCAAAAATTTTAACCGCCGCATTGCCTGAGGCGTCAGTGGCACGCGGGGCTTGGTGGTCAGATAGCAATAGGCCCGTGTCTTCGAGCGCCCGACCCGGCCTCGGATCTGATAAAGTTGCGACAGGCCGAACATATCGGCGCGCCAGATCACCATCGTATTGGCGGTGGGAATATCTAGCCCGCTTTCCACGATGGTCGTCGCCACCAAGACGTCATGACTGCCGTCGTAAAACGCATTCATGCGTTCATCCAGATCACCCGCAGCAAGCTGGCCATGGGCCACGATATAGCTGATCTCGGGCATCTGCTCTTTCAGCCAGGCCTCGACATCCGGAAGATCCGCCAGACGCGGCACAACAAAGAAGGATTGCCCGCCGCGATATTTTTCGCGAAGCAGCGCCTCGCGAATCGTGACCGTATCGAATTCGCTGACGTAAGTGCGGATCGAAAGACGGTCGATGGGCGGCGTGCCGATCACCGACAGATCGCGTACCCCGGTCAGCGACAGCTGCAAGGTGCGCGGGATCGGGGTCGCGGTCAGTGTCAGCACATGGATGTCGCTGCGCAGCTCTTTGAGGCGCTCTTTGTGGCTGACGCCGAAATGTTGTTCTTCATCAACGATCAGCAGGCCAAGGTTCTTGAACTTGACCAGCTTCGCCAGAACCGCATGGGTGCCAATGACGATATCGACGCTGCCCTCGGCCAAACCCTTGCGGGTTTCGCTGGCATCTTTTGCCGAAACAAAGCGCGACAGGGGCCGCACATTGATCGCCGTGCCCCGAAACCGCTCGGCGAAACTTTTGAAATGCTGGCGCGCCAGCAGCGTGGTTGGCGCAATCACCGCCACCTGCATCCCCTGCGAGGCCGCGATAAAGGCCGCGCGCATGGCAACCTCGGTCTTGCCAAAGCCGACATCGCCGACGATGAGACGGTCCATGGGCCGTCCAGCCGCAAGATCGGCCGCGACATCCGCAATCGCCTGCGCCTGATCGTCGGTTTCGGTGTAAGGAAAGCGCGCGGCAAAGCTTTCGATTTCATGAAACTCGGGTTCAAGCACGGGTGCGGCGCGCAAAAGACGCTCGGCCGCGACGCGCATCAAACGATCCGCGATTTGCTTGATGCGCTCTTTCAGGCGTGCCTTGCGCGCCTGCCATGCACCACCGCCCAGCTTGTCAAGCAGGCCCTCTTCATGGCCATATCTTGTTAACAGTTCGATGTTTTCGACCGGCAGGTAAAGGCGATCGCCGCCCGCATATTCCAGCGCGACGCAATCATGGGGCACACCCAGCGCCTTGACGGTTTCCAGCCCAGTATAACGCCCGATCCCATGTTCGACATGAACCACCAGATCGCCCGGCGTCAGGCTTTGGGTATCGCGCAAGAAATTATCGGCCTTGCGCTTTTTCTTGGTGCCCCTGACCAGACGGTCGCCCAGAACATCTTGCTCTGAGATCACCGCCAGTGCCAACTCACCGTCGCGTTCGGTAAAAAAGCCCTCTTCCAGCGGCCAGACCGCCAGACCCAAGGCGCCTTTGGTCGCGGGCAAATCGCGAATATCGGACAAAAGGGTCGCGCCCTCGATCCCTTCATCGGCGATCAGACCGGCCAGACGTTCGCGGGCGCCGTCTGAAAAACTGGCAACGATCACCCGGCCCTGGCTGCGGTGCTTGCGAATATGATCGGCAAGAGCGCCAAAAAGGTTCTTGGTCTCATCCTGGCGTTCGGGCGCGAAATTGCGGCCCGGCCGACCCCCGGCATCCAACACGCCCGGCCCCGGTGGGCGGTGAAGAACCGACAAGCGGATATGACGATGCGCGGCCAGCCAGCGCTGCCATTCGCCCTCATCGGGGAACAGCTCGACCGGCGGCACAGGCCGATAAAGGCTGTCGCTGCCCTTGCGGCCAAGTGCCTCGCGGCGCGCATCATATTGCTCCGAGATCGTGTGCCAGCGCGCATCGCGAACCTGATCAAGGTGATCATCCGTGACGATACTGGCATCGGGCAGATAGTCGAACAGGCTTTCCATCTGCGCGTGAAACCACGGCAGCCAATGTTCCATACCGGCCATTTTGCGGCCCGCGCTGATGCTTTCGTAAAGCGGGTCCTGCGAACCGCCGCCATATTCGGCACGATAGCTTTGGCGAAAGCGCGTGATGGCGTCCTCGTCAAGGATGACCTCGGACATCGGGGCCAGTTCGACGCGCTGCAATTTATCGGTGGTGCGCTGGGTCTCGGGGTCAAAGCGGCGCGCCCCGTCCAGCACATCGCCGAAAAGATCCAGCCGGATCGGGCCTTGCTCACCGGGGGGATAGATGTCGATGATCCCGCCCCGCACCGCATAATCGCCAGGCTCGGTCACCGTCGGCGCTTGCGTAAAGCCCATGCGGACCAAAAAGCCACGCAGGGCGCTTTCATCCATACGGTCGCCCACAGCCGCGCTGAACCCGGCCGCGCGCACCGTCTTGCGCGCAGGCACCCGCTGCATGGCGGCGTTCAGCGTGGTCAGCAAGATAAAGGGGCCTTTGATCGCACCATGCGCCAAGGTCATCAACACCGCCATGCGCGCGGCCATTACCGCCGAGGCAGGCGAGATACGGTCATAGGGCGTCGTATCCCAAGCCGGGAAATCAAGGATGACGGCCTTGGGCGCGAAAAACCCAAGTGCTGCACGCATTGCCGCCATGCGCCGGTCGTCGCGAGCGATGTGAATGACGCTATGGCCACGCTCCAACTCACGCGCAAGCAGCGCAGCATCATAGCCCTCTGGGGCACCGGATAGGATGATTTGATCGGGCATAGGGCTGAGGTAACCGCCTGCTGAGAGAAGTCAAGTTTTCAACGCGATCAGAGACTATCCCTGACGCCAGATTAAAATCCGTAAGGATGCGCCAAAAGCCAAAGCGCACCCCAATAGGCAGCAATTGCAACCACAATGATCGACATGGCCGAAATGGCAAAGCGCAGCCGCCGCATCTGACGGGCGGCTTGCTGGGCTGCGTCATATACTGCCAACTGGTTGCTGCGCGCCCCATCCAGCAAGCGGCCCAGACGCGCGGCCAGGCGGAACTGCAACAAGGCGACAAATGCCAGCGGGCCCAGCAGCAAGAACAACGCCTGCGCCATTTCCAGCCCATAGACAAAGCCCAACATCAGCAAGACCACCAGCACAAAACAGGAAATCCCCAAGACGATCGCGCCGTCCATTGGCGCGATCCGCCAGCGCGGCAGCATCAGTGAAAGCCAGTCAAGCAAAGCAAAAGCCGCCTGATCTTGTCCTTCTTCCTTTGTGCGCAAGACGCGGTGCACGACATCGGGCGGCACGCCAAGCACATGCCGGCCAGCCATGCTCCAGCCGATCGCCAAGATCAGCCAATACCAGATGGTGCTAAAGGATCTGCTATCGAGAAGGGCCAGAAGGGCCTGTGCTATTGCCACGATGTCGCTCTTGCGGAACTTTGTTTGACAGCACCCTAAAGACGTGTGCCCCTTAGGAAAACCTCGAATTTTCTTTGCCCAAGCGTCAGACTTGCACCCAAAGGCCCATGGGTGCACATTCGCCCCGCCTTTTGGCATTCACAAGATGAGTAGCTTTCATGTCCGCCATGCCGATCCTTCCCGCCTTTCCTGCCACCCGGCTGCGCCGCCTGCGCCGCACACCCGCCCTGCGCGCCATGACGCAAGAGGTCAGCCTATCGGCGGCAAATTTGATCTGGCCGATTTTCGTCACCGAAATCGCGGGCGGCGAAGGCGAGATCGCCTCGATGCCGGGGGTCGAGCGCTTGACCATCGACGGGGCAAAGCGGGCGGCGGAAACCGCCATGCGGCTGGGCATCCCCTCGATCTGTGTGTTCCCCCATTCCGACCCTGATCTGAAAACCGAAGGTTGCGAGCGCGCCTGGGATCCCGACAACATCGGCAACCGCGCGATCCGGGCCATTAAAGAGGTCGCGCCAGAGCTGGCCGTGATGACCGATATCGCGCTTGATCCCTATAATATCAACGGCCACGACGGCTTTGTGCGCGACGGCATTATCGTGAATGACGAAACCGTCGAGGCGCTGGTTCGCATGGCACTGGCACAAGCCGATGCTGGCGCCGATATTCTTGGGCCCTCGGATATGATGGATGGCCGCATCGCCGCCTTGCGCTATGCGATGGAGGCTCATGGCCACAAGGATATGGTCATCCTCTCTTATGCTGCGAAATTTGCCAGCGGCTTTTATGGCCCCTTCCGTGATGCGGTCGGCGCCTCGGGGCGTCTGGTGGGCGATAAAAAGACCTATCAGGTCAACCCCGCCAACCGGGAAGAGGCCCTGCGCTGCGTCGCGCGCGATTTGAGCGAAGGTGCGGATATGGTCATGGTCAAGCCGGGCATGCCCTATCTGGACCTGTGCCGCGAGGTCCGCGACCGCTTTGGCGTTCCGACCTTCGCCTATCAGGTCTCGGGCGAATATGCGATGCTCGAGGGCGCAATCCGTCAGGGCTGGCTGTCGCGCGATGTGGTCATGGAAAGCCTGCTTAGCTTCCGCCGGGCCGGATGTGACGGCATTTTGACCTATTTTGCGCCGCAAATCGCTGAAAAGCTGGCGCTTGAGGCTTAATCCACATAGTCTTTGGCGCAACAGCGGCAAAAGCCGCGCAAGAGGGATGATACCAGCATGATTGACACCACCCGGATTTCTCGCCGCAATTTATTCGTGGGGGGTGCGGCGGCTGCCATTCTTGCGGGCTGTGCAAATGGTGTCGGCGAGAATGCCTCGGCGCGTCTGGACGCGCGCGTCAACACGACCAAGGACTTTTTGCTGCAGAATTATCCTAATGCGGCTGGCTTGATCCAAGGTGCCAAGGGTGTGCTGTACATGCCCCTGATGACCGAGGCCGGCTTTGGCATCGGCGGTGCCTATGGTCAGGGTGCGTTGCGCATCAACGATGCCACGGTTGATTACTATTCAGCCACCCAAGCCAGCGTCGGCTTTCAGATCGGCGCACAGCAATATGCGCATGTGCTGATTTTCCAGACCGATCAAGCGCTTGCTGCCTTCCGTTCGGCACCGGGCTGGGTCGCCGAGGCGGGTGCCTATTACGCCCTGCCCGCCCGTGGATTGGCGGTTGGCGCCGACACGATCACCGCCCAGCAGCCGGTGGTGGCAATGATTTTTGGCCAATCGGGCCTGATGGCCGGGGCCTCGATCGCCGGAACCAAATATACCCGGATCATTCCCTCGACATTCTAAGCCGGGGACATGGATGAAATATCAAAGGGCGGGCCCATCGACCCGCCCTTTTGATTGTGCTTGCAGTCCGCCTGCTTGGCAGCCGTGTCGGCCTGCGTGTCAGCGACCGTGAACGATGCGCACGTAATTGGTGGTTTCACGGTAGGGCGGAATACCGCCGTATTTCGCCACCGCGCCCGGCCCGGCATTATAGGCCGCCAAAGCAAGCTGCCAGCTGCCAAAGGTGTTGTACATCATGCGAAGATAGCGCGCGCCACCTTCAAGGTTTTGTTTGGGATCGCTGGGATCAACCCCCAGCTTGGCCGCCGTACCCGGCATCAGCTGCGCCAGACCATGTGCGCCTTTGTGCGAGCGCGCATTGGGGTTCCACCCCGATTCTTGCTGGACCAACCGCAGGAAGATATCCTCGGGAACGCCGTGCTTTTTCGCCATTGCCCGCGCATGGGGCAGATATTGGCTGCGACGGCTTCCCTTATAGGCGGGAACCACGGCCGCAAATTCCAGCTCGTCACCGGATTTGGTCGAGGCAGTCGCCGGGCGCAGCCGCGAAGATTTATTGTATTGACCCGCAAGACGCGAATCCATCAACCGGGTCTGACGCTCGAATTGCGCGGCGCGCGACTTGCCCGCTTTGGCTGACAACCGCAAGCCTTCTGCAGATGCCGGTAGTGCAAGTGCAAGAAACAACGCAGAAATCGTCCCGAAACGGGCGATCTTCCTGATCTTGCCACTCATGCTGGGATGCATTCGACTGCCCCTCTCGACGCGTTATTTTTGTAAGGGACTATAGCCTGTCATGGGACCAAAGCCATGCATTCCCGACATGCCAATCAGGCAAATAGGCAAAATATTGCTCACCATTCTAAGAACTGTGATGATGCAAAGCTGGATCTGCTATGTGCGCGGACACTTGCCCGAACCGCCCTTGGCGCGCTACACCGTTGCGATACTTTTGAACGGATACGAAGGACCGGCAGAATGGCAGGCAGTGTGAACAAGGTAATTCTGGTCGGGAACCTCGGTCAGGATCCGGAAGTCCGCAATTTCCCCAATGGCGGCAAAGTGGCCAACCTGCGGATCGCGACCAGCGAAACCTGGAAGGACCGCAATTCGGGCGAGCGCCGCGAGCGCACCGAATGGCATACTGTTGCGATCTACTCTGAGCCGCTGGTGCGCGTGGTCGAGCAATACCTGCGCAAGGGCTCCAAGGTGTATGTCGAGGGTCAGCTTGAGACCCGCAAATGGCAAGACCAGCAAGGCAATGACCGCTACTCGACCGAAATCGCCCTGCGCCCCTTCCGCAGCGAGTTGCACATGCTGGACGGTCGCGGCGCTGGCGGCGGCGGCGGTGGTGGTGCATCGGGCGGATCGTCAGGCGGCTCGTTTGGGCGCAATGATTATGACGACGGCGGCTACGGCGGATCGTCGAACCAATCGTCACAATCCGGCGGCCCAAGCCGCCCCGATTTCGACGATGAGATCCCGTTCTAAGCAAACCTGCCTGGGACTGGCGTTTTAGGGACGGCTTCGGCCGTCCCTTTTCTTTAAAATACCTCATTTCTTCGACCCGAAGCGGCTTTGATTTTGATGCTCACCGGCTCTGTTGCACAAATCACGTGAGGGATTCATCTCGTGAATCCAGCGTGGTAG
>NZ_DALZMB010000123.1:0-10646 GCF_032007265.1 Paracoccus sp. (in: a-proteobacteria)
ATGACATCGGCCACAAGGCGGACCTTGTTCACCGTCAGGTCGGCATCCTCCAGCCATTTGACCTTCTTGTCCTTATCCACCTCTTTCCGCGCCTCGCGCAGTTCCTTTGCGGCGCCCCAGCCGTCCTGGGCGATGATGAACACGTCATCCTGCATCACGCCCGACCAATAGGACATCAGGCGTTGATACGCCTCATACTTGTCGATCAGCGGCGCGTCGGCGAAACGCTCCAGCATATCCTCGGCGATGGTATGGATCAGTGCCTTGGGATTGTCGCCGATCTGGATGCCATCCAGCAGCGGGGCATTTGCGCCAGCCCAGCCGTCCAGGATTGCGTGGACGCGATCGCGGAAGACACCAAATTCGGGATGGGTGCGGATTGTGGTGCGCACATCCTCAGGTTCGACCAGCGGGTCGGAATATCCCAGGCGAGGGTTTGGCCCGAACAGGGTGCTGCGAACGCCCGGCATGACCTTCCAGAAATCGTCCAACAGATCCAGATCACGATCCGGCACACCGCCCTTCAGATGCGCCTCGATGTCCTGCAGATCCTCGGGATCGGAGCCGTCGATATAGCGCGGGATGTTCAGGTTGAAATCGTTGCGCGTGATATCGGCATAAGGAACGAGGCGCGAATAGCCCGAAATCTCCAGCTCCCGGGCATAGGCGTCGGTTATCTTGTGGATGTCGCGCTCCCGCAGGCGGTTCTTGTTGCCGTCCTTAATGAACCCGCGCGAGGCGTCGATCATGAAGACCGGGCGCTTCTCGCAAGCGCTGGATTTGTCCAGCACGATAATCGCAGCCGGAATGCCAGTGCCGTAGAAGAGGTTGGCAGGTAGCCCGATGATGGCTTTGACATAGCCACGTTTCAGGATCTTCTCACGCAGTTCGGCTTCTTTATTGCCGCGAAACAAGACGCCGTGCGGCAGAATGACCGCGCCCGATCCGGTGGCCTTCATTGAGGCGAGGATGTGCAGCAGAAACGCAAAGTCACCATTCTTCTCAGGCGGCATGCCGATGTCGAAGCGGCCAAAGCGATTGTTGGCGGAAAGGCCTGAACCCCATGCTTTAGTCGAGAACGGCGGGTTGGCCACGACAAAGTCGAAGGTTTGTATGGCTGTTTCGGACGCCTTGAACTGAGGCTCGGCGATGACGTCACCCTGGGCGATTTCGGCGTCCTCGCGGCCATGCATAATCATGTTCATCTTCGCGAGGCCGCGCGTAGTGATGTCGAACTCCTGGCCATAGATCGTCAGCTGGACGTTTGCAGCGTCTGCAGCCTTCAGTAGCAGTGATCCCGAACCACAGGTCGGGTCGTATACCGTCTGCTTGGGGCTGGTGGCCCGATTGACGCCGGCGACGGCAGCGACGACGCGCGATACCTCGGCCGGGGTGTAGAACTGGCCCTTGCTCTTGCCGGACTCAGTCGCGAAGTTCCGCATCAGGTATTCGTAGGCATCGCCCAGAATGTCGTCGCCGTCAGCGCGGTTGCGGCTGAAGTTTAGCTCCTCACGGCTGAAGATGTTAATCAGGGCAGTGAGGGTCTTGGTCTTCTTGTCGCCGTTGCCGAACTTTTCCGGGTCGTTGAAGAAAGCTCGGTCAATCACGCCTTTCAGGTCGTTGGCCTCCGCCAGCCTGGCAATCGCGACATCAATGCCTTCACCGATGTCCTTGTTGCCACGCAGCTTGCGGATGTCCTCGAACGAGCAGCCTTCGGGCACGTCGATCAGCGCATCCTTCTGGCCAGCCCGATCGGATACGTATTTTACGAACAGGAGGGTGAGGATGTAGTCCTTGTAAAGCGAAGCGTCCATGCCGCCGCGAAGCTGGTCGCAGCTATCCCACAGGGATCGGTAAATGTCGCTTTTCTTGATTGCCATGCTGCCCTCGTCTTCTGGGCAATTTAAGGTTCCTGCCCGTTTTGTCGTGCTTACAACAATCCTCTATGCGGATAAAGTTCAAGGCGCTTTCTGGCGGCTTTGGGGGACTGAAGACGCGCCCGTCAATCAGGCCCGTGCCCGATGCTGCTGCCAGTCCCGCAGGATGGAGCAGCAGTGACGACCAAAGGCTGACTGGCCATTATCCTTGGCAGCTGGATTCCACTTCACGGGCGAACGCTTGCAGGATCGACGTATCATCTACCTCGAACGGCGCTGAGGGCGTCAAACCAAAATCCGCAGGCTTGCGGTGCAGCCGGGGCATAACGTGGAGTTAACATGTGCGGTGGCTTCATCAAGTTAACTTTCTGCACAACCGGTAAGGTGCAAGCATTGATATCGTCCAGCCGTTAGACCCATGCACTGCTTTGGTATTACAGCCGGCGCAAGCCATCTCGGCCACAGTCCTCCCGCTTCATATGGCGGCCCTTTTTCTGCCAGGATCATCCATGGCATTCGGGCTCGATATCGCGCCGGAATGCGGCGAGGATTGCCGCGTCATCTTTCCCGAACCGCTCGGCGGGCTTGCCCCCTAAATCCACATGCGCCCTCGTCATCCAATACGCGAGCCTCATATTGCTGAAACCGGTCGGCCTGAGTTCCAGAATCGCGCCGACCACATCGAAAATCCGGCCGTTCAGCACGTCGAATTGGAAGAGCGGGAACATGGTCCTGTCGTTGTGAACCAGTGCAATAAGGATATCATCCCGCACTATGGCCTGCATAGTGCTTTCCGGATCATCCGTTTCGATGCGCAAGAGCGCGCAGGCCAGCGACGCGTCGATCAGCTCGAGGCTGGCAAGGAGCCGCTCCACGACTCTGGCTTTGTGGGAGGTGCTTTTTGTTGACATTCTATTTCCCCTTGGGAAGAGCGCGGTTCCGCATCTCGTTGAAAGTAAAGCCGGCTGGCAGCGTGACCTCGCCGACAGAGAGATAGCCGCCGATGCACTCAGGGCAGACATGCCGTCCCTCCGGCAGCCATCTGCTCATGGCCTCCCCCATGAGGACGATTGTCTCACCCGTCTTGGCCACGACGATCCGTCCCTTGCGCACCACGGCATGGCCGGAGACCAAGGCCGGATCGAGGATCCGGCCGCATCCCGCGCAGAGCACCGTGGGTCAGGCGCGACCGGGTTCGACCTGGTCCCAAAGAGGATTGACCGGAAGTTTGGCGCCACGTCGCTCGATCTCGGGCAATGTGACCGGCCGGAAATTCCAGACATCCACGCCGACGTTGACGCTGTTCCGGGAGCCCTGCCAGTTCTGGTGGACATGGCCGAAGAGCTGCAGCCCTTGGTGCCGAGCGCCGGGCCAGGTGATCATGGGATAATGACACAGAAACAGCCGCCGCTTATCGACGACAATATCGGCAGTTTCCGCGACGCTGTCCCAAGGTAGGTCGCAGACCCAATCCTCATCATGATTGCCGCGAATGAGGTGCTTGCGGCCCGGCAGCGCGTGGAAAATGCCCCGGACCTCGCGCCGCTGCGCATCGCTGGACCTGCCTGCGGTGACATCTCCCAGAATCCAGAGATCATCATCTGGCTGAACCCGTGCGCGGCACTCGGCCAGCAGGCGGGCGTTCATTGTGGCCACGTCCGGAAAGGGACGGTCACAGAAACCGATGATCCGGTCATGACTGTAATGTGGGTCTGCAGTGAACCAATGCATGTCATTCCTCCTGCTCGTGGCAGGCACGGTGCGCTGCATCGATCTCGCACACCCGGGCGATATATCTGACCAGAAGCTTCTGAAGCAGTTCCGGGTCGTTGATGTTGGCGAATCCCGGCACGGCGAACTGGAAGGAGCCCGCAAGCTTTGCCTTTCCACTCAGGGATTCAGCCAATTCGGTCTCGAGGGCGTCGATGGATCGGCCTAGCCGATACCAGCGCGATGCGGTCCGGGCCCAACCGGCATCGGGATCGATCGCGATCAGCTGTGAGGTGTGGATGCTTGCATTGCCGAGAAGCGGGTGGTTAGCCACCTCACCCCAAAGCAGGACATGACCGTCAGGCGAGATCGCCGCCTTCCAGTTCGACAGGACCGGCGCCTGCGCGAGATCTTCTTCGGTCGGCCCGGTCTCCGCGGCGGCAATGGCGCGCAGCACTTTATCGAACCAAGCGCGGTCCTCGGGTGAGAGTTTCATGGTGATGTTCTCCATTGCGATGGCATGAAGGGGGCGGCTGCGGTGAGGCCGCAGGCTGTTGGATTCAGGGAAAGATGAAGCTCGATGGGCTCGCTCAGTGGAGCACGGGCCCCTGTTCGAGATCGGCGGCGCGTTGCAGCATCCGCGTGGCGACCCGCAGGCTGAGATGATGCAGCCGCAAAAAAGGCTGTGCCAGAACCTCGCAGATCGCCTCGATAGAGGTCTCGGACAGGTTGCGCGTCGCGCCCTCGCGGCGGACGAAGGCCAAAAGTTCCGCGGTGGTGAGATGACGCAGCCGGATCGGCGGGCAGCGGCTGAGCAGCGGTTCCGGCAGCAGCCGATGATCGTTGGACGTCAGCACCCAGATCACCCAGCTCATATCGAACCTGACCTGGTAATAGGGGCAGCTCCAGCCTTGCGCGGTCAGTGGTTCCAGCAGCGGCAGAAGCGCTTCAGCCAGACCGAAGGCATGGCCCTTCATCGAAACCGCAGTGCCGGCCTTTTCGACCTCGTCCACTATCATGACCGGATTGGCGATGCGGTTTTGCAGCACGGTTTCGATCAGGCGGCCCGGGCAGGATCCGCCCCAACCTCGCTGAGAGCCGACGATGCCGAAGCTGGCATTCTCGCCTGTGGCCTCGATTGCGGAGGTTGGCGTGGACAGGAGCCTTCCAAGAATCCGGGCCAAATGGCTTTTCCCAATGCCGGGCGGACCATCGAGCAGGAGCGGCGGCAACCGCAGCCCGGGCCAACCCTCACGAACTGACCGACGCATTCCATGCCAGATGATCTCCGTGGCGGGAGCCATCCAGGGCGTCTCGTCGTGAAGCGCGGCTGCAATCTCATCAGCCCGGTGTTCATTGGGGATTTGGATCAGCCGGGCGCCGTCCTTCAGCACCTCCAGCCGCTCGCGGTCATCGCGCTTCAGATGTTCGAGGCCGGAGGCGGCTTTGCGGCGTTCCAGGATCTGCATGACCCGACGCTTGATACGGGCCTCGTCGTCGGGGCTGAACCTGATGAACCCCATCAGATCCGCATCCGCGATCTCGCCTGGCGCCTTGACCTCGTCGGGTAGGGCCAGAAGGTCTGGCGGAATCCTCCTGCAGCGCAGCTTGCGCAAATGCCGCATGAAGCGGGTTTCGAGCTCGATGCGGCCCTCATTTGGGCTGAAGAAGCGTGCTTCGATGAAGGGGATAATGGACATGGGAATACTCCGGGCATGAGGGGGCCGTCGGCCGGATGAGGTTCGGCCGCGGAGAAGCGTTGGGGGAATGACGATCAGGCGCCGGGGAAGATCAGGCCACTCAGCAGAAGTTTGGCCTCACCGGCCTCGGGCACCTCATGGGGATAGCCGAGCGAGACATTGACAACCGGCGCGCCGCTGATGCGGGCTGAGAACGGCCGGTGGGTATGGCCGAAGAACCAGTAATCGGGTCGGTGCGCGCCAATCCAACCGTCCAGATACGACGTGAAAGGTCGGCATCGGTGGCCTGACATCGACAAGGTCGTAGCATGTGGCCCGAGCAAAAATGTCGTCAAATCGATTATCAGGAGGCATGAGGTTACTCCCTTCTGGCAAGCAGCATGTGACAGGTCCGGGGCGATGCAGGCCCCAGCGGATTGTAAGGAGAAGCACAAGAATTCGATCACCGGCCGCAGGTCAGCCGGAGGTGTCTGGCAAACTCGGGGTGAAGCTCTGCATGGCCAGCTAGCTCAATCTCAACATTGCCACAAGCCGCGGCGACGTCAATGATTCGTTTAACAATAACATATAGTTACGGTTTTTCCAAATTCTCATCCTGGAATTGATTCATGCGAATCCGCTCAATGAAAAGACGCCGCAGGTGCACTAGAAGGCACCTTTTCAGTTGGTTGGGCGCTGGAAACGGCCTCGGTGCCCCGGTTCTGTATCTGGCTTTATGCGAAAGATGTTCGGCAGGTTCGAGACCGCCTCAGTTGGCACCTCAGGCTGTCTCCTCGCCAACGCGCTGATTCCAGAACAGCCGGTCTTTCGGAAACGCCGAAACGTAATGCTTGTTGAGGAAAGGGGACGCTAGGGCGGCCATTCCGGTCTTGTTCATCCAGCCCTGCACGAAATGCTCAACCGTGAGGATCTTGCCGCCGACCAAGTGGCATGCTTCGATGGCGCGGTTGGTGATCATGATCGCGAGACCCCAACGGAATCCTGCACCCGTGGCAAGGCGATGGTAAAAATCCTCGGTCGCCAAGGTCGGCGCCGGGTCAAGCCCGGCATCCAGCGCCATGTTCGAGACAAGTTCGTGCAACGTGTCAAAATCTTGAGGTAGGTCGATATCCTTGAGTTCCACCTCAGTCAGCAGCCGGAAAAGCTGTTCTTCCTCGTAGAGGTAACCATGAAGTTCAGGAACGCCGGAGAAGATCAGGATCAGAGGCCATTCCTCCGACTTCATCAGAGTTTTCAACGAATCCAGAATGGCAAGCTGTTCACGCTCAGATTTGCCGCGGAAAATGTGCTGCGCCTCGTCATAGTAGATTCCGACGACGCCTTGCCCTTTGGCCTGTTGAATGACCTTGCGCCAGATCTGGATCTGGGTGTTTCGGGCGGTGTCGGCCAGAGGATAGCCCAAGGCCGCGAGCGTCATGGTTCCGAGACCCTTCCAGCCACCCTTGGCATCCAACATGCAGGAAACGATTCGTGCCGTCCTGCCGTCGGGGAGGATGGGCCCGCTCGCATTGAAGCTTTTGATAATGTGGTTGACCTCGCTGGTTTTCCCGGCGCCGGACTTGCCGGTCACCAGAAGACCTTCGGTTTCGAACCGGGTCCCGCTGCGAAGGCCGCCCAGATGCCGGCTGAAGATCTGCGCCAGGGCTCGCTGGATCTTGGCTCCCCTTTCGAAAGGGTAGTGCCACAGGCCATTTTTGCTGGCGGTTTCGACAATTTCCTCAATGACGAAGGGATTGGTCACGATTGATCTCTTTCGATTTTACGGAACACCCGCTCCTTGGGAGCTTCCTGGGCGGCAGATTTGCGCTCGACGCATTGCGCCGCCGGAACGATGGGGAGGGCGGTGCTTGACGGGCCGCGATCCATCAGGTTCGGTCTAGGCGAAATTGGGCCGGGCGAGACCATTTCGACTGAAAGAAGCAGATCTGCCTGACGCTCGATGCGATCTAGAAGGGTCCAGCTTTCGGGGTGATTAGCCGGTGCGAAGAAACCTGACGCCATGGTTCGGCGCGCTACGGCATCTTTCAGATCGTTGTTCTCGATCCGGCGCTGGTCCGGTCGACGCTGAATGGTATCCGTGATCACATCGAGCATTTCGTTCAGCGTTAGATCGGCCAAGGCCGTCATCGTCAGATGGGCATCGATAACCTCGGTGCTGCCTTCGACCGTGATGCTAACTTGGCGCGGGAAATCCGGGTCGATATGAACATTGACCTTTTTGTTGGGCGATCTGTCGGCCCAATGCTGAAGCGCGGTCGAGTTGTAGGGAAAGCCAAATGGCTTCACCCCTTCGGAAGTGACGGTGAGCTGTTTTTTCAGCCCCAAGTGCAGCCGACGCTCGGATGGGCTGGGTGGTTCGATCGTCGGATAGTCGCGCAAAACCTCTTGGAGCTTTTGCTTCGGGGTGGCTCCGAACATTCCGGTGCCATTATGCGGCCGCAAAGGATATTCATCGATCATGTAACGGGTGATGATGCCGTAGACCGTGTCCGGGGTAAGGGACGCCGCCCTCATCGGATCATATCCTGGCAACTCTCCAGGGCGGCTCCCAACATATCCTGGAAGGAAGTTGAGGACATCCCACTGCAGCGGACCGAAAAAGCTTTCGACATATGGCTTGTCGGTAGCGTGGTAGGTCCTGCCATCGGAGACTCTGGAGCCGGTGCCAAGTTGCGCCGCACGAACGGCGCCATTCCGTAGGGCGGGGCCATTGTCTGCGTTGGCCGTCATGATGCGCACGGCCGGAGCAGGCGCCTGTGAACAACCATACTTGGCGGCTTCACGGGTTTTGTCGCGCATCGCCATGCGCAAAAGCTCGAGAGTATTGTCGGCGTTCGGGGTCTCTGACATCACCCAGGCGAGGGGCATGCGCGTCGCGATATCAAGCATAACCGAAAGCCAGCAGCGGAAGATTTCGTTCTTGTCCGGTTCGTCTTTGGCGTTTTTCTTTGGGATCTTTTTTACACTCACCCCACCGGTTGCGTTGCTCATGAGAGACAAAAGCACCTCGTCGCTCTCTACGCGCTCACCAAACATGAAGGCGCGAATGTCCGTCGAGCCAGCGCCCATCAAATTGGTGGCCTGACGGATGCCCTCGCGACCGATACATTTCTGCGTCGCAGACATTTTCTTGATGCGGGTGCGGATGGTCGTGATCGACGGGTAGCAGCTGAGCTGCTGCCAACCTTCAGCGGACTGCGCATATGCCTCCTTGGCCATGCGAAGGAGGGGCGCGACTTTGACTTTGACGGGTTTCAAGAGGTGCTCAAGGACATACTGAATGAAGCGTTCCTGGAACTGATCAAGCTTGTTTCTGGCCTCTCCTTGCGGTCCTTTCAGATGGTGCCTATCCATCAGCGCCACCGGGTTACGGTCAAAGCGCAGATAGAGCAGATAATCTTCCTGGAGGGTGCGTCCGCGCATGATCTTCAGGTCGCCAACGCACCGTCGCGCACGCTCGGGGCTGTAACGATGCTCATCCTCTAGAATGCGGCGTGCCAGACGGTGGATTTCGGCGACGGTATCCCGGTGATCGAGATAGCGTTGCGTCAGCTTCTGACCGCTTTCCTCGAGATGCGTCAGGGCGCGCATCACCAATTGGCGGTCGCGAACAAGCGTCTGTTGCTCCGCGGTCAACTGGTCGATCCTTTCGAAACCACCGGTGTAATCCAAGAGCGCCTTGCGCTTTTCGGCGTCCGCGGGCGTCACCACTTCGCAGCGCCCGGCGAGGATTGCCTCCTCGATACGGTCGCGGGTAAAACTGGTCTGCGTGCCGTCCTCGGCTTCCACGTCGATATCATCACGCGCAACGCCCACCACTTTCCAGCGGTGGCCGTCGAGGATCAACACGGATCCGCGCGGGATGTTATAGACGGGCCGGGCGGTCATTTTGTCGGCCAGACCCGCGAGTATTGATTGATGGCCGCGTCCCAGTTGGCAGTCAGAAGATTCTGGCCAATTAGGCGATAAATGGAATGCATGGCGTCAGATCCGGAAAGGTCGCGGCACGCGCTTACCAGATCCTTTGCCAAGCTGAAGGTGCGGGATCGTGCAATCTCGAAGACATACTGATTGGCATTTGGATCAGTATCCTGGCTCAGGTCCCAGATTCTGCGAAGATTATCCCGGCGGGCGCGACTGTAATGCTCACCGCTGGCAACAATAAAGCTGTCCCCCAGATCGGCCGGAATCGCGGCATAGATGGCGGCGATTTCGTCTGCGGTATTCTGATGCCGCAAACTCTCGTCGTTGCGGACAAAAAACAGGCGTCGATGGCCATCCCTGAAGGTCACGCGAAGATCGAAGTAATGCCGCAGGGGCCTGTCTCGATCCGTATGGTAGAACATCGGCGGAAGTTGCACCTCAAGATGGTAAAAATCAGGCGACAGCATGGCCTCGAGCGCGACAGCGCTTTCGAGCTCGCTCTCGAACAGGAAGACCTGCTGCACCCCATTCAGATGCGGCGTGGAAAACGTCATCGAGACACGGCGGGCGGAGTTGCTGCGGGTCAAAGGGTTGCGACTGCCCGCAAAGGGCAGCACCCCGTGGATCGGGTGGATTTCCAGCGGCGGCTGTTTCTGCAGCTTGTGCGGCGTCGGATCCCAATATTCGCGATTGAACATGACTTCTCCTGTCCCGGCCATGCTGAGGCTGACCGGGTGTAATGTCGATTTCAGGACCGAAAGCCGTTCTTGCCAGAGCCATTCTTGGCTTCTACGGTGGCAACACATACTGGGCGGCTTTCGCCCCAACTCAGGGCGCACCTTCGGGTGCGCTTTCTCTTTTCGGGTGTGGATCCTCTGCTGGTTCTCTTCTGAGGAGGAGACTCCGCTGAACCCGTGAAAATCCAAAGCAGAAAATGATCCCTCATCTTTGATGCAGTGGTAGATTCGAGTCAAGCTACTGATAAAGAACGTGAATTTGCGAAAAACGAAACTGTGGATGTGGGTGTAAAATTTGTTTGAGGCCGAGTTTCCAGTTGGCTATCGAAGAGCAGCAGAAAAAACTTTTGAGCCGGAATGACCGCCTTACCTCTGACTGTTGAGCACCGAGTGGGCGAGCCCGCATTCAGCCTCCTGTCTAGACTGGCGGCGCGCAATTTTTGCGCGACCGAGGAGTTCTGTCGCGATATGGGCATCGACTGGGCTGCAGTCGTAGCGGGCGAGCCGAGCAGCGTTGCGCATGTTGCCGATCTGTCCGGAGCTTCTGGCGAGATCTTGATGGCAACGTCGCCATGCCATCTCGACGCACGTAGAACCATGCTGCAGGGGATGGTCATCAACCGCGCGCGCCTGTCCGGGCATGACATGCGTTGTTGCCTCTCCTGCCTTGCCGAAGATGCCGCCGAACAGGGCAGCCA
>NZ_DALZMB010000124.1:0-10463 GCF_032007265.1 Paracoccus sp. (in: a-proteobacteria)
CGGAAGCCTAAGCTGGATCGCCGAGATTTCGGGCTTCGCTACAGGCTTCCTTTTGTCCTTTGTGTTGGTTCCAGGCGGGTTTCAGCATGTGATCCGCCACCTGCGTCAGCGCTGACGGCGAAGGCCCGCCCTGAGATCGGCGGGCCGGATCGCACCAAGGGCAATGGCCGCGACGCCATAGGCGGCCATGCCCCCAAAGACCAGAATGGCAAGGCCAAGATAGCGCGCGCCATGGGTCGACAGCATATCTCCCAAAACCAGCATCAGCCCCCAGATCACAGCGCCCATGACAAAGGACGCCGCGATGATGCGGGGCAGGCGGTGGCGCAAACGGTCGTCAAAGCTGGCCGCATCGCCCATGGCGCGCGTGCCGCGCCACAGCTGCCAGGCCATGATCCAACCGGCGATCGTCGTGCCCCATGCGGCAGCAGAAAAGCCCAGAAGCGGCGCCAGACCCAGCGCGACCACCGCATTCACCACCATTGACACGACCGCAAAGCGAAACGGGGTGCGGGTATCTTCACGCGCGAAGTAAAGCGGTTGCAGGACTTTTTGCAGCACGAAAGCAGGCAGGCCCACGCCATAAATCGCCAGCGCGATCGCGGTTGGTCCGACATCGCTGCTTAAAAACTCGCCCCGCTCGTACAGGACCGAGATCAATGGATAGGCGGCCACGATCAGCGCGACCCCGGCCGGAACGGTCAGAAACAGCGCAAATTCAGTGGCGCGGTTATAGGCCTCGCGGCCGCCGGCGTGATCCTCGGCCTTCAGGCGGCGCGAAATATCGGGCAAGAGCACAATGCCGATCGCAATGCCGACCACGCCAAGCGGCAATTGATACAGCCGGTCGGCGTAGGTCAGCCAGGCAATCGCGCCCTCAAAGAAAGAGCCGATCTGGCGACCCACCAGAAGGTTGACCTGCACGACCCCGCCCGCCAGAACCGCAGGCGCAGCAATTGCCAACAGGCGTTTCATATCCGGGCTCAGGCGCGGACGACGCAGCCGCAACGGAAAGCCCATGCGTTTGGCGGCCCACCATACAGTGGCCAGCTGAGCGATCCCCGAGATCGGCGTGGACCAGGCCATCGCAAGGCCCATATCCCAGCCGAAATGATCGGCAAGCACCATCGCCGCGATCAAGATCAGGTTCATCAAAACCGGCGCGGCAGCGGCAGCCATGAATTTGCCGCCCGCATTCAACAGCCCCGACAGCAGCGCAGTCAGAGAGATGAACAGAATATAGGGAAAGCAGATCTGACCATAAACGACGGCCAGATCAAAGCGCTCGTCCCCAGCAAAACCCGCAGCTTGCACGAAAACCAGCCAGGGCATGATGAAGTTCGCGATCACCGAAACGATCAGGACCACCAGCGCCAGACCCGAAAACGCCTCTTCGGCGAAGCCTCGGGGATCTTCTCCGCTTTCCAGCTTTTTCGAGAACATCGGCACGAAGGCGGTGTTGAACGCGCCCTCGGCGAAGAAGCGGCGGAACATATTCGGCAAGGTGAATGCCACCAAATAGGCCTGCGCCACCGGACCCGAGCCAAGGAAAGCCGCAATCATCATGTCGCGGATAAAGCCGACGACACGCGATGCGAGCGTCCAGGCCCCCACGGACAAAAAGCCGCGGATCAGACGGATGGGTTGCATGTTATCAGCTCCCGGCGCGCTCGGCGCCCTCTCGGATGGCCTGGCGAAGTCGCTGTTCCAGCGTCTCGCGGCGCAGTTCTTGATGTAGTTTCAGCCCAAAGGCATCCTTGACGTAGAACGTGTCGACAACCTGCGCCCCAAAGGTCGCAATCACCGCACTGACGATCTGGATGTGGTTTTCGGCCAATGTCCGGGTCAGGTCATAAAGCAGGCCCGGGCGGTCGCGGGTATCGACTTCGATCAGCGTGTAAATGTCGCTGCCTTCATTGTCGAAGGTGATATGGGTCGGAAAGCGGAACTGAGAGTCGCGCTTTTTGACCTTATCCTTGCCCGCCAAAGCGGTGCGCGCGACGATTTCGCCTTTCAGCGTGCGCTCGATCATCTGGCGCAGGCGGGGTAGGCGGTCGGCGTCATAGGGGCGGCCTTCGGCATCCTGGGTCCAGAAAACCGCCGTGGCATAGCCGTCCTTGGTCGTATAAGTGCGCGCATCGACCACATTGGCCCCAACCAGCGCCAAAGCCCCCGCCAAGCGCGAGAAAATCCCCGGATGGTCAGCCAGAACAAAAGCCGCGCGGGTGGCGTCGCGTTCGGTATCGGGGTGCAGGTCGATCTTGACCTCGTCATTGCCTGGTGGCTGGCGCAACATCTGAGCAAAAACCATTTGCGTATCGGTGGGCAGGCCCGACCAATAATTCTCATAATGGCGCGTGGTTTCTGTTTTGATCTCGCGGCCTTCCCAGCCATGGGCGATCAGCAGATGCCGAAGCGAGCGTTTTGCCTCGCCGGTGCGCTTTTCTCGGTTCAGCTCCTCAAGGCCGCTGTCCAATGCGATCGCCGTTTCCTCATAGAGGCGGCGCAGCAGCATGGCCTTCCAGTTATTCCATGTGCCCGGCCCGACGCCGCGAATGTCGCAAACGGTCAGGATCAGCAGCAGATCCAGCCTGCGACGGCTTTTCACCATTTTCGCGAAATCACGCAAAGTGCGCGGGTCGGAAATATCGCGTTTTTGCGCGACATCCGACATCAGCAGGTGGTTGCGAACCAGCCATTCGATGGTCTCGATCTCGTCGGTCGGAAGGCCAAAGCGGGTGGCGATGCGCCGCACGATTTTGGCACCGACAATCGAATGATCCTCGGGGCGGCCTTTGCCGATATCATGAAACAGAACCGCCAGGGTCAGAACGCGACGGTTGATGTCGCCGCGAATGATCTCGCTGGCAAGGGGCAGGTCGTCGGATTGATCGCCCCGCTCGATCGCAGCCAAGGCGGCGATGCATTGGATCGAATGCTCATCCACCGTGTAATGGTGATAGACGTTGAACTGCATCATCGCCACGACGGGTGCGAATTCGGGAATAAAGGCGCCAAGCACGCCCAATTCGTTCATGCGGCGCAGGCTGCGTTCGGGATTGCCGTGTTTCAACAGCAGATCCAGAAAGATCCGCACCGCTTCGGGATCCGATCGCATCTTGTCATCGATCAGATCAAGATGGGCCGTGACCAGCCGCATGGCTTGGGGGTGGATGAGAATACCGGTGCGCAGGGCCTCTTCGAACAGGCGCAGAATATTTAGCGGATCGCTCAGGAAATTCGCCTCATCGACGATGTTAAGCCGCCCACGATCTTCGCAAAACCCGGGGCGGATGCGGCGGCGCTTGCGAAAAAGCATGTTGAGGATCGGCGCGCGGTAGAGATGGCGGTTTTCCAGACCAACCAGAAACACACGCGTCAGCTCGCCCACGCGCGTCGCATGAAGGAAATAATCCTGCATGAATATCTCGACTGCACGACGCCCGCCCGCATCACAATAGCCCATGCGCGTGGCCACTTCGACCTGCATGTCAAAGGTCAGCTGATCCATTGGCCGACGTGCGATCAGATGCAGATGGCAGCGCACCGCCCAAAGGAAATCCTCGGCCTGCCAAAAGGTCAGATGCTCTTCGCGGGTGAAAAAGCCCAGATCGACGAGTTCGGCGGCGCGGTTCACCTTATGGATATATTTCGCCATCCAATAAAGCGTCTGCAAATCGCGCAGCCCGCCTTTGCCTTCCTTGACATTGGGTTCCAGCAAATAGCGCTGGCCGCCCTGCCTGCGGTGACGCTCGGCACGTTCTGCCAGCTTCGCTTCGATGAATTCGGGAACGCTGTCGTCAAAAAGTTCGGGCCACAGCCGCTCGCGCAAAAGCTCGGCGGTCTGGGCATGGCCGCAGATCAGCCGATGCTCAAGCAGGCTGGTGCGGATGGTCATGTCGTCGCGGCTAAGGTTCAGACAATCGTCGATCGAGCGTGTGGATTGGCCGACCTTCAGCTTCAGGTCCCACAGCATGTAAAGCATGCTTTCAACCACGCTTTCGGCCCAACCGGTGATCTTCCAGGGCGTCAAAAGCAGCAGATCCACATCCGATTGCGGCGCCATTTCGGCGCGGCCATAGCCACCGATGGCCAGCACGGCCAGGCGCTCGGCCTCGGTGGGGTTGGTCTGGGGGTGCAAAATGGTCGTCGCGACATGGTGGATGGCCACAACCATCGCATCGGTCAGGCTGGCAATGGCGCGAACGGTCTCGCGTGCCGCCCGGGGATGACCCATAAAGCCTGCGACGATGTCGGACATCGCCTGCTGCCGGGCTTCGCTTAGGATTGAGACCGTGATGGCGCGGATCTCTTTGGCCGAAGTCTGTCCGGCCAAGGCCGCTTCAAGGCTAAGGAAAAAGGCTTCTTCCTGAAACAAAACATGCGCCCCGGGCAAGGCCGGGGCGCTTTGTTGTTGGCTGTCATCCGACCCTTGCGGCAAGATCAGAACCCGAAGCCGCTAAAGCTTTTGGGTGCCGGATCCAGGATCACAAGCTGGCCATTGCGGACCGTGGCAACGGCCAGGGCGCGGTCATTGGTGCCATCGCGACGCAGGCGGAAAGCCCCGTTGATGCCCGCAAAACCCGAGCTTTGCGTCAGGCCAGCCGTGGTCAAAGCATTGCGCTTGCCCGCACGCACCAGCGCCGAGATTGCAGCGACCCCGTCATAGCCAAGCGAGCCCAGTTCATGGGGTGCCTCGCCATAGGCCGCACGGTAGCGCTGATCGAATTGCGCCTTGCGGGTATTGTCAGGCACGGCAAACCAACCGCCTTGCACACCCGGGATCTGAAGGCGCGCCGCGGGCTGATCCCAACGGGTCAGACCCATCATCTGGGTTGTCGCCGAGTTGACACCCGCGCTGTTCAGCTTGTCCAGCAGATAGGGCAGAACAGCGCCCTGATTTGCGGTCATGAAAATTGCATCGACATTGCCCGAATTGGCGGCCGACACGACATTGGGAACGACCGCATCAATTCCCGAGGTCGAGACCGAATGCGTGGCGGTGCCGACAAGGGTAGCGCCGTTGCGCTCTACGGCGCGCTGGATAGCGCGGGCGCCGACTTGGCCCGCCGTATCATCCTCGGCCACCATCAATACGCGCTTTTTGCCGTTCTTCACGCCATAGCGCACAAGGCGGTTGGCAATATTGTCAAAGGTGTTGCCCAGAACAAAGACGTTGCCGCCGGCAATGTCGGGGTTGTTCGAGAAAGACATCACGTTCACGCCGCGCGACGTCATGGCATTGCCGACGGCATTGGTCGAATCCGCAAAAAGCGGGCCAAGGATGATCTTGGCACCTTCATCGACGGCCTTGTTGGCCTGTGCGACCGCCTGTCCCGGCTCCGAGCCGGCAGGGTAGATGCGCAGATCAATGGTGGCGCCTTGCGCATCAGCAGCAGCCATCTTGGCCGAATTGCTCAGCGAGCGGGCCAGCCATTCCAGGTCCGCACTGCCCGAGCCCGCTGGCACCAGCAGGGCCACCGGAACCGGCTGGCTGGGGTCGATCATTTGTCCCGTCGAGGGCCCCGATGCTGCGTCACCGATCGGTTCGCAAGCAGCAAGAAACATGGCAGCGACAACGGCGCCGATCCGCGCCAAGGGGCGACGCAGATTGAGAGCGCCGCGAATGGTTTCGGTGGCGGGCATGGCGATGATTCCCTTTCGGCGGTATCAGAGGCTTAACCTTGGCAGATTATTGGCATAAGGCGGTAATGGCAACTTGCGCCACACTGCCGAAAGGGAAGCCCATGCAAGATCCGGCCGATGGTGCGGTAAACCAGATCAATCCCCCCGAGATCCTCGCCGCAAGGATCATGCCCAACCGCCCTGAAAGCGGACTTCACCTGATTGCGACGCCGATCGGCACAGCGCGCGACATCACTTTGCGCGCGCTTGATGTCCTGAACAGTGCCGATCTGTTGGCCGCCGAGGACACTCGCACCCTGCGCCATCTGATGGAAATTCATGGCATCCCGCTGCGCGGGCGGCGCATTCTTGCCTATCACGACCATAACGCCGATCGCCAGCGGCCCACCCTCATGCGGGCATTGTCTGACGGGCAAAGCGTGGCCTATGCCTCTGATGCGGGAACGCCTTTGGTCGCGGATCCCGGATATCGGCTGGCGCGCGATGCGGCCGAGGCAGGCTACCGCGTCCATGCAGTCCCCGGCCCCTCGGCCATGCTGGCCGGGTTGACCGTTTCCGGCCTTCCCAGTGATCGCTTCATGTTCGTGGGCTTTCCCCCCTCTGCGCGGGGGCAAAAACGTCGCTGGATCGCAAGTTGGTCGGACATCGATGCGACGGTTATTCTGTTCGAAAGCCCCAAGCGCGTTAAGGAATTGTTGGAAATTCTGTGCGAAAGTGACGGAGAACGGGCTACAGTGGTTTGCAGGGAACTGACCAAAAAATTCGAAGAGGTGCTGCGGGGTACGGCTTCGGAATTGTTGGCTCAAATCCCGGACGAAGGATTGCGGGGCGAGGTGGTGGTGCTTTTGGGCCCACCTGCACCAAAGCAGGCGGATGAAAACACCATCCGCGAGGCCTTGGTGCCATTGCTGGCCGAAATGTCGGTCAAAGATGCCTCGGCCAATGTGGCTGCCCGCTTCGGGCTGCCCAAGCGCGACGTTTACGCGATGGCATTGGCCATCGGAAATGAGGAGGGATGATGCGCAAGGAATATGGGTATTCTCAGCTTTCTCGCCGTGGTGAAGTCGCGTTTATGGCGGGCCGCATGGCCGAGGAAAGCGTCGCTGATTACTACGAAGCTAGGGGTTACCGCACCATTGCAAGTCGTTGGCGCAGCACCGCAGGTGAAATTGACCTGATTGTCGAACGCGACGGTGCTTTGGTTTTCGTCGAGGTCAAGAAGGCAGACAATCACGAGCTTGCGGCAGCGCGCATCTCGCGACGCCAAATGGATCGGATTTGTGCTGCTGCCTGTGATTTCGTCGGAAAGCGCTACAATGGGCAAGCCGTAGAGATGCGCTTTGATGCAGCGCTGGTCGATGGCCTCGGGCGGATTGACGTCATCGCTAATGCCTTTGGCGAAAACTGACGGAGCTGCGCTTGCATTGGCGCAGCGCTCGGGCGACAACCCTTCGAAAATACCGTTGGGAGAAAGACCATGAGTCTTCATGTTGCTTTGCAGATGGACCCGATCGAGGCGGTCTCGATTGATGGAGACAGCACTTTTCGTCTGGGACTTGAGGCGCAGGCCCGCGGGCACAGGTTGTTTCAATATACTGTCGATCAGCTAAGCTATTCCGAAGGGCGAGTATTGGCCCGCGGCAGGCCGATCACCTTGCAGCGTGAATATGGCAATCATGTCAGCTTTGGGGAATGGGAAACACGTGATCTCAGTGAGCTGGATGTGGTTTGGCTGCGCCAAGATCCGCCATTTGATATGGGATATATCACCTCGACCCATTTGCTGGACCGCATTCATCCTAAGACCCTGGTCGTCAATGATCCATTCTGGGTGCGCAATTCACCGGAAAAATTGATGGTTCTGGATTTTCCGGATTTGACGCCGCCAACGCTGATTACGCGCAATATTGCGGATATTCGTGCCTTTCGCCACAAGCATGGCGATATCATCGTCAAGCCGCTTTATGGAAATGGCGGGGCAGGTGTCTTTCACCTGCGTCCTGAAGATCCGAACCTTTCCTCGCTTATGGAAACATTCACCGCTGCAAGCCGAGAGCCCGTCATCGCTCAGAAATATCTTCCAGCGGTTGTCAAAGGTGACAAGCGCATCATTTTGGTTGATGGCGAAGCGGTGGGTGCCATCAATCGTGTGCCCGCTGAGGGTGAGGCGCGGTCTAATATGCACGTTGGGGGCCGCCCCGAGCGTGTAGGGTTGACTGATCGCGAGCATGAGATTTGCGCCCGTATCGGACCGGTTTTGCGTGAGAAAGGGCTTGTTTTCACCGGAATCGACGTGATTGACGGTTGGATGACAGAGATCAACGTCACCTCTCCTACGGGAATCCAAGAGCTTGAGCGTTTCGATGGTGTGAATGCTGCCGCCTTGATTTGGGAGGCGATTGAGCGCCGCTATCAGGCAACACGCTAAATCAGCAATTCTGCCCAAGAGCCGCGACTGCGGCTCTTGGCGCTAGGCCTGACCGGGCAGGCGATAGCCCACCGCCTCGGCAATATGGCTATCCCTGACGTTGCTAGAGCCATCAAGGTCGGCAATGGTGCGCGCCGTGCGCAAGACACGATGATAGCCGCGCGCGGTAAAGCCAAACCTTTCTGCGGCCCGCAACAATAGCGACTGACCCGCAGGGTCGGGTGTCGCGAATTCGTCTAGATACTTTCCGTAAAGATCTGAGTTCGTACGGATTTCCGGGGTGCCTTGATAGCGTATCCTTTGGATTTCGCGTGCAGCGGCAACCCTTGCGGCAATCGCGGTCGAGCCCTCGGCCGGGGTTCGGATTTCAAGATCGGCAAGGCTGACCGCTGGGACATCGACCCTGAGGTCGAAACGATCCATCAGCGGCCCAGACACTTTCTTCATGTAATCTTCGGCGCAAAGCGGGACGCGGCCACAGGCTTTGTTGGGATCGCTAAGATAGCCGCAGCGACAGGGGTTGGCTGCCGCGACCAGCAAAAAGCGGCAGGGATAGCGAATATGGGCATTTGCGCGGGCCACCACCACCTCTCCGGTTTCGATGGGCTGGCGCAATGTGTCAAGGACGCTGCGAGGAAACTCGGGCAGCTCGTCAAGGAAAAGCACCCCGTTATGGGCAAGGCTGATCTGGCCCGGATGGGCACGGCGACCGCCGCCAATGATTGCGGCCATCGAGGCGGTGTGATGGGGTTCGCAAAATGGTGCGTTGCGTGAAATCTCGCCGCCTTTCAAACCGCCGATCAGTGAATAGATCATCGAGGTTTCAAGGGCTTCGGCAGGGGAAAGCTTGGGCAAGATCCCAGGCAGGCGTTTGGCAAGCATCGATTTTCCAGATCCTGGCGGGCCGGACATGAGCAGGTGATGGCGGCCTGCTGCTGATATTTCCAGCGCGCGCCGCGCCCTCTCTTGGCCGCGGACATCGCTCAGATCCAGGTTGAACTCGGCCGAGCTGACCTCGCCGGGGTGGGCGCGGGCAATAGGGGCGCGCGCGCCAATATGATCAATGGCTGCGCGAAGCGAGCGCGCGGCATAAACCGGAACCGTGCTGATCCATGCAGCCTCGGCGCCACAATCATAGGGGCAAAGCAATGCGCGATCATCTTCGGCGGCGGTCATCGCGGCGGGCAGGGCGCCTGTGACGGCAACGATGCGCCCATCCAAAGCCAGCTCGCCGATGGCAAGGATCCGGGACAGTTCCTCTCGGGGCAGGATGTCGATGGCTGCCAGCACCGCCAGTGCGATTGGCAAATCGAAATGGGACCCTTCTTTCGGAAGGTCGGCGGGCGACAGGTTGACCGTGATGCGCCTCGCGGGCAATACGATGGAAAGCGATGCAAAGGCGGCGCGCAGCCGATCGCGAGCCTCGCTGACCGCTTTGTCGGCCAGCCCCACGATGGTGAAGGACGGCAGGCCCGGCGCCACTGAACATTGCACCTCGACCAGCCGACCCTCGACCCCTTCAAAGGCCACAGTATAGGCGATGGCGATCATGAGGCCTCCGGATGTGTCATGGGGAAGAGGTAAAGATGCGAGATTAAGGAAGGGTTAACCGCACCGTCACACCCCAGCTTGCTTGTCGTGACGAACGCTTCGGCCTATGTGCTTTACAGGCGGCGCAAAAAGAGAGGTCACGATGCAGGGCAATCGAATTCTGCTGGTGGTTGGCGGCGGCATCGCCGCCTTCAAGGTTCCCGAGTTGATCCGGTTGTTGCGACAGGATGGGATTGCGGTGACGCCTGTGCTGACCAAGGCGGGCGCTGAATTTGTGACGCCCCTGACCCTGTCGGCTTTGGCCGAGAGCCCTTGTCATCAAGAGCTGTTCGATCTGACGCGCGAATCCGAGATGGGACATATCCAGCTGTCGCGTGCAGCGGATTTGCTGGTGGTCGTGCCGGCAACCGCCAATCTGATGGCCAAGATGGTGGCGGGAATTGCCGATGATCTGGCAACAACACTGCTGCTGGCAACCGATAAACCGGTGATGATTGCACCTGCGATGAACGTTCGGATGTGGGAGCATCCCGCAACGCGGCGCAACCACGATCAGCTTTTGGACGATGGGGTGCAGTTCGTCGGGCCTGATGACGGTGCCATGGCTTGCGGCGAGTTTGGTGCAGGCCGTATGGCCGAGCCCGAGGTGATTTTCGAGGCGATCCGCAATCAGCTGAACCACAGCAAGCCCCTGCGCCTGCCGCCCGAAGCCGTGGTCCGTCTGCCTCAGCGTGGTCCTTTGTCCGGGCGCCATGTGATCGTGACCTCTGGTCCGACCCATGAGCCGATCGATCCCGTGCGCTATATCGCCAATCGCTCGTCGGGCGCACAGGGAACG
>NZ_DALZMB010000125.1:0-10042 GCF_032007265.1 Paracoccus sp. (in: a-proteobacteria)
TGTAGCTTGGCCAGTTCCTGGTCCTGTAGGTCGTGGGCGTGGGTCTACTCATGCATCGCAGCTACCACGCTGGATTCACGAGATGAATCCCTCACGTGATTTCTGCAACAGAGCCCCACCACACATCGTGCGCTACCCCCTCCCAACGAATCGAAAACATCCCGCCCAAGGCCGCTGAATCAAGGTCCCACCGCATCTGCACCTGGGCGCTCAAGCAATCCGCAGCGATCCTGCATGGCACAGACGAGCAGCTGGCAGATGCGATTGAGTGCCGGGGTAAGGATTATGTAGTTGCCGGGATCGGTCTCCGTCCCTGCCAGTACAAGCCATACGGAGGTTCCTTCTTCAGTGCAGTCCTTTACTTTCGCCTCCGACATCAGCCTCTTCATGTGAAAATCCGAGAAGTGGATAGCACCGGACGTTTCCTTGTAGACACTCTTGATCCAAGGGCCGAGGCCTTCAATCTGATCTATAAGCCAGCGGACGGTTGCCTTTTTGGTTTTGGCACAGGCGGGCCGACCAGATCGCGGAGCGGGTCGCGGCACTGTTCTCGATGGGATTGAAAGTGGTCATATATTACATAATCTTAATTACTTACAATTTGTTATGGTGGTGACACGCGCCGAAGGAATAGGGCTAGGCCAAGACCCTCCACAACCGTTGGAAGCGATGGAGTGACAAGGAGGTCCTCTCCGGGATCATGATAGGCTATAGGCTTGGCCGCCCAGAGCGCGGGGCACAAGACGATCATGCAACGCCTGTGCGACCCACATCGGCATGGATGCCGTCGTCGACTTTGGCGAAGAAGATGCCTTCATCGTAAGAGGGATGACCATCAACGCCTTCTCAAAACAACTGACGGCGGCTCTTGGCGGCACAGAACAGCGCCGCCAGCAGGGAAGGCTTCCGCTCACAGCTCCGACTGGACCTGTCCCATAGTGTGTCACGCCCTTGGTAGTGCCTCGATTATAAAACCCAAAGGATTTCTGGCAAGTTTTTGACTGTGATGTCCGTAAGAGGATCGTTGAGCGGACACTTGATGGTGGCGACCCGCGAACATGCAAAGGCTGACTGATTGGCGTCTCATTTGCTTGGTCCTAATTGTTTTGCAATGAAGGGGCGTCTAGCGTTACAGATTAACGCATGACATCCATTCTCATCGGCTACGCCCGCTGTTCCACCGACAAACAGGATTTGGCCGCGCAAACCGGCATCTTGGCTGGCCTCGGCGTGGCGGCGGATCGCATCTACACCGACCACGGTTTTACTGGGACCAAACGGGCCCGTCCTGGTCTGGATCAGGCCTTGGCGGCTTTACGGGACGGTGACACGCTAGTTGTTCCAAAGTTGGACCGATTAGCCCGGTCGGTCCCTGACGTCCGCGCCATCGCGGACAGCCTTGCCGCACGGGGTATCAGGCTGCAACTTGGTGCGGCGGTCTACGACCCCACCGATCCGATGGGGCGGCTATTCTACAATATCCTCGCGACCTTCGCTGAGTTCGAGGCTGATCTGATCCGGATGCGGACCCGGGAAGGCATGGCAATTGCGCGCGCCAAGGGCAAGCTCCGCGGCAAGAAACCGAAGCTGTCGGACCGCCAGCAAAAAGAACTGCGCAGGATGTATGATACTGGTGAATATTCGATCAGTGATCTGGGAGATGTGTTCAGCGTCTCACGCCCGACAGTCTACCGTACCTTGGCGCGTCAGGCGATGCCGTGATGACGGACGATCCGAAAACCCCACGTCCGCCGCTTCTAAAAAGCCAGACACGGCAGGCGAATTGGCGTCGTGCCAATCTATCCAAATACACGGCTCATCTGGCGGTGCAGCGCGCTCTTGTTTCAGGCAAGCTGGAAAAGCAGGGTTGTGAGGTCTGTGGGCATGAAGTGGTGGATGCCCATCATGACTCTTACGACGAGCCCCTGAATGTGCGCTGGCTATGCCGCAGACATCATATCAAGCTGCACCATTACGGCGAGGACATGTTTCCCGTTAGATACTCCATCCCGAAGAGGCGAGCCTCTGAGGATTAGACCCTATGATCTTTGGATAGACTGACTGATTCGGTGACCTCTTCCGCGGCATTCTCCGTTCGAGAGTTGCGCCAGATTGGCTGGCGCAACTCTCGAACGGGAGAGACCGAATGGAACATAACACGATTATCGAACTGTACGTCCACAGCTTGTGCTCATGACCTGCCTCCCGTGGGTCCCTCGATCATGCCGAGAGTCTGCTGGTTTGACGCCAAGAGCAAGTCGTCGGGTGGGCTGCGAGAAGCTGTTTTCGACGCCAATGGGAAGATATCCGAGGGGGCGAATCATTGACTGATGGCAGCGGACGGCGGCCTTGCGCGTCTTAGCGACGACGTATAGCCGACCAGTCTACCTTTAATCATATTTACGTAATTACGCGTTTGCGCGTTTAAGGTATTCCGCAAGTGCGCGTTCAAGAATGTCTTGGTGCGTCTCATCCGTTGTTGCGGCGTGCATGCGAAGTCGCCGATAGGTTTCACCATCTAGCGCAAGCGTTAGGCGCTTTTCCCCTTCTCTCTTCTTTGGGGCTAGCTTCGTTGTGGGTGGATTCGGCTCGGTACCACGTTGCGGGATGCCCGTGTCGATCGGTTTGACATCGGTATTGAGCAGGCCGTCAAGAATCACGGGCTTCTTAACCATCGAGAATCCCTTTCACGTACGCCCAGACAGACGCAACCTCATCCCCTGCCCTGCGATCAGACGTTTCAGTTACCCCCTGCCCCGTTGCTCCCGTCTCTGCATAGCTGACGCGCTGTGCGATATTGACCGGCGCCACGCGACCGTGCTGCGCCAAGACACGAGCTGCCTCGTCTGTGATCCTGGCTCGAGGTGTCTGTGACAGCGCAAAGGCAAAGGGCACTTTTGCACGGTTGACAGCAGAGATAGTGGCGCCGACTGCACGAAGATCGTCAGGCGAAGGTCGAACCGGGATCAGCACTAAGTCGGCCGCGCCAAGCACCTCAGATAGCCACTCAGGAGCCGCGGGTGGAGTGTCGATGATACAAAATTCGAACTGGTCTTTGGCCGCTGCCAGCGTAAGCTGGAGCGCAGCTGGAGATGGGTCTCGTTCGAGCATAGAGGGCATCTCGGCTGTGCGGCTCTCCCACCAGCCGCGTAGCGAAGCTTGCGGATCGAGATCAAGACACAAAACGCGGCTGCCTTCACTTGAGGCGACTACGGCGATGTTGCGAGCAAGGGTCGTCTTCCCTGCCCCACCTTTTTGAGCGGCTATGACTACTGTTTTCATAAATGCACAATAGCACAATCCCGTGGAAGCGCAAACGCATAAATGTATATTCGCACAGTTACGTAATTAAGTGATTACGCAACTGTGCGAATACGTTCAAGATCCTAGGCTAAGCTGAGAGTAATTAATCGGCACGATTCATGTGAGGACAATCCGTTTTGTGGGGATACGGCAGTGCCTATTACATCGTATAGGGGCGGTGCTGCTCATGGCAAAGCTTGACCGTCTCGCACGGAATGCCGCGTTTATCGCAAACGTCCTTGAGGCTTGTGTCGAGATCACCGCTTCTGACATGCCGGAAGCGAACCGCTTTCTTCTTCAGGTTACGGCGGCGGTGGCAGAGCATGAAGCCGAATTGATCGCAGAGCGGACTAGGACCGCCTCGCGGCAGCAAAGGAGCGTGGAGCAGCCTTGGGGCTGGGCGATTCCAGGTAGGGCAGGGGAGTAGTAGCGCTTGTCAGCTCGGGTGTGCGCTCGCCCTTCACGGCTTCCAGCGCCACGCGAGCCTTGAAGCCCGCGTCGTGGTTCCTGCGTTTCGACATCGTCTGGTCTCCTCGTTCTTGGAGACCAGCAGACGGCAGATCGTAGCTTACGTCACTGTCCGATTTTCGGGGGGTAGCTCAGCCAGTGCCGTTCGTCGAATAGGCGAACTTTAGCCCCAGGATTTCCGCATAGTCCTTGGCCTGTTGAAGACCTTCGGACGGATTTCTGTATTGCGCCTTGGCCTCGACCAAAGCGAGGGGAAAGTCAGGGCTGTATCAAAGGATATAGTCAGCGCGCTTCTGCTTGCCGCGCCGGGCTTTGCCACCCACGAAAACGATGCGACCGTCTGTGAACGACCGTTGTTCGTTGATTTCGTGAGGTGTATCGTCCCACCCAGAGGCTTGCAGTTTCGGCACAACAAGACGCCGACAGGTATCGGCTTCGTTCATTGTTTCGGGCTTTGCATCTCGAAAAGTGTCATGCGGAAAACGTCCGAGGGTGAAATCGGTTTGGATCACTCCAATTGATTGCGGAAAAATGCTGAAATCACAATGGATTTCGTCATGCGAGCGAAAGCGTTGCTAAGAAGAAGCGATGAGCAATGTACAGCAGATAAGCTGTCGCCTGCCATACGCCAATGACTGACCTGACACGCCGCAACTAAGCATCCGAGAACAGCGATGGCGACAATCGGCAAAGCCGTTCGCTCACCCACAGCATATGTATAAGGTGGATCACATACAGTTCAATAACTTAGGGAGCAGCGAGCCTCATCAAGAGGCAACTTCCATGATCAAAAAGGCAGAACTACCTGCCTCTTATCAGGCGAATGCCTGCGCTTTTCTGCAGGGATTGGACCCAATCACCTTCTGGCAAAAATTGCCGGCAAGCTGGAGAAGCCGAACGGTTTCCAGTGGCTTTCGGCCGACAATATGCCCCAACGCCTCGCCCATCTGGCACTGGACGATCTGCCCGGCATATCTCGGGCGATGAAAGAGCGCCTGCTCAAAGCAGGCGTCTATGACGTGGTTTCACTGTGCCAGCTCGATCCGCGTCACGCCCGCCAGATCTGGCGATCTGTCGAGGGCGAGCGCTTCGTCCGCATGCTGCAGGGTATGGATATTCCCATCGTTGCCACGCAGCGCGGTGGATACGGTAACTCCAAAGTTCTCGCGCCGGAGTTCCGTGATCCCCGCCAAGCCTATCTTGTCGGGCGGTGGTTGGTAGAGAAGGCCACGGCGCGATTGCGCCGTGATGGGCGGGTTGTCGCGCGCTTCACGCTGTCCGTCTCGTTCCTCGCCGGCCACACTTGGGCGCGCGGTGTGTCTTGCTTTGCCACTCAGGACACGGCCTTTTCCTGCGCCTTCATCGCGCCCTCTGGCGGGCGCTTTGGCGCAGCGGTCGGCCTGGTCCCGTCATCTCGCTAGGTGTCAATCTGACGGACGTTGCCTTGATTACGGATCGACAGGGCGATCTGCTGGCGCCGCTCGCCCCCGCCGAGCTGACCCGCGGCGAGCGCGTCTCAGCCGCCGTCGATCAGATCAACGCCCGTCTTGGCGATGGCACAATCCGTTATGGCGTCAACAAACCCCATCCCGGATTTTTTGAACGAGGATAGTAAACTCCCACTCACTGGTCACTTTCACTGACGGTGATCTCGCCAGACGGTCGAAAGGTCATGAAAAGTGTGCGTGATGTATGATCTGGCATTGGATAACCACCTTTCTCACACATCAGTATTGCACGTCTGCCAGCCTCATAGGCTTGTTTGGCAGCCGCATCACTGCTCCCGATAGATGATTGTAATGTAAGGCTGCTTTTATCGACCTTACCATTGGCACCTATCGCGAGTCCGATAGTCACAGAAGTTCTGCTGGCCTCGGTCGACAGTGAGCCTCGGTTCCAGCAACTCGAAACCTCCTTGCTAAAGCTTAAGAGGTTATCTGTAATCTGCGGCGAAGTAGAATGTGACGTCAGACGTTGTTTGAAATCGCCCTGCGCTACTTCGGTCGGAACACCGGAGACGTGATAGCTGATTACCCGACCAACCGCGCGGGGCGGAGTTTCAGGTAGTGGAAACTCCAAAGGAATCGCCTCATTTGGCTCTAAACCGCCCGCGATTTCCAAACTCCCGTTGATTTCACTCCATGGAAAAGATCGTCCGTCCTCAATTGCATACGCCGAATATGTGAAAGAACGGATGGCAGTTTCACTTGCATTCTCTACCTGACATTTGAGTACGCTGTTTTGCGGTGCGCATTTTGAGATGGCTAAATCTTGCGCAAGAATAGTTGTGGGCAGAAGACACGCAATCAGGACTAAGGTTTTCAATACGGGCTCACATCTAAAGGTTGAGTATCTGCAGATTATAGCTTCTTTGCAGAGCTGCAATGACGTCTGCCGTGTGCTTCGGACCCGTCACCGGGCTTTCACTCCGGCCGCGCGCGGCCTCCGTCCGAGCCAATCAGGACGCGCGCGCCCTGCCCGTCTCGGCCCATACGGGTCTCAATCCCTGACGCAAGGGCCGGAGGTTTCCGGCTAAAGATCCATTGCAGACCACGCTTTTAGCGCGTGGTCTTAGTCAGATGATGGACGTGGCAAAGGATCGACGCAGGCTCTGCCCGCGCTCACCTCCACCCCGACACCTTTTCCAATCCTGAAGTTGTCCGCCTCGCATCCCCTGCTCGGGCGGATCAATGGGCCAGCGCCGCGCATAGCGCGTCGTCGTCCAGACGGGCCGTGTCCTCGCCTGCGGCTGCGGGCCGCGCCACCCCGTCTTTCCGACCCATGACCGCCCGATTAGGGGCCACGGGCAGGGCTACGCCCTCCCCGCTTTGCCCTTCGGAAATCTGTGGGATTTCCAAAGACCAAAGCAGGAAGGCCACGCCCATCGCGGACAGGGGCAAAGACCCCACCGCCGCACACCACTGGAAAGGAAAGCCAATGCCGGACCTTATGACCATGACCCCTGATGCCGTCGCCGCGCACATCGTCACGCTCAATATCGCCGAGCAAAACGATGCCTTCCGCAAAGCCCTCGGGCTGGGCGCGACTTGGCGCGGGAAACTGCTGGAGGGACGCGCCGTGACAACGACAGGGTTTCGCGACCTACCGCCAAAAACCCAAGATGCCGCTGTTCTGGCCCTAATCGGTTTCGATGATTTCACCGAAGAAAACGATCCCTATGGCGATCACAGCTTTGGCGTGATCGAGACCCACGGCGCGAAGGTGTTTTGGAAAGTCGATATCTACGACTCCGATTACAGCTTTGGCGCATCCCTGCCCAAAGCCGTCAATGATCCGAGCCAATGCCGCCGCGTTTTGACGCTCTATCTGCCCTCGGAACACTGACCCAGAAATCGGTCCGTTTGCTCCGGCGGGCCGAGACGTCCCTGCAACCCATCAGGATCGGAAAGGGGGTGAGAACAATCCGAAGGAAATCCTTGAGAGCCGCATCGCCGAAGCGTGGGCGCTTATCAGGAAGGGCGGACTCTCCGCGAAAATTGGCCGCGCCTTCCTGAGCCAACACGCCGTCCTCTGAGGATAGCGCCCGTGTCGTCCCTTTCGGGGCGGCACACCACGAACCTTAAAGAAAATCGGATCACCGATCAACCACCACCACACGGGATAGAACCATGACCAAGCAAAACGCCGCCACGATCCCCCCGACCGCCGACCAGATTGTCAGCTTTCCGCTGTCCGAACTGATCCTGTCGCCCTTGAACCCGCGTCAGCACACCGACGCCGAAGGCATTGCCGCCCTTGCAGCCTCGATCTGCACCGTTGGCCTCATGCAGAACCTCGCAGGCTTTCCTGCCGAGGGGGGCAAGATCGGGATTGTTGCGGGTGGCCGTCGCCTTCGCGCCTTGCTCCTGCTGGCCGAGACAGGTGACGCGCCCGACTATGTTCCGATCAAACTGGCTCGCGACGAGGCAGAAGCCACGATCTGGGCCGCGACCGAAAATCACCAGCGCGAACCCTTGCACTGTGCCGATGAAATCCGCGCTTTCTACCAAATGGCGATCGGCGGAACCGGCGTTGCCGAAATCGCCGCTGCCTTTGGCGAGAGCGAGCAGCTTGTGCGCCGTCGCTTGCGTCTTGGCTGCCTGCCTGCCCCTGTCCTCGATGCTCTGAAATCTGGTCAGATCAATCTTGATATGGCCGCAGCCTTTGCCGCCAGCGAAGATGAAGCCCTGATCCTTTCAACGCTGGAGCGGATCGGCGCAGGCGGCTATTTTGATGCCGCCTCAATTCGTCGCCTGATCCTGCCTGACGCAGTAAACGCGACCGACCGCCGCGCCGTTTTTGTCGGTCTCGATGCCTATCAAGCCGCAGGCGGCAAGCTGACCTCTGATCTCTTTACCGACAAAATCAGCCTGCATAACCCCGACATTCTTGACCGTCTCTTTGCCGAGACGCTGGAAGCCGAAGCCGAGAAAGCCCTTTCGGCGGGCTGGAAATGGGCCGAGATTTTCCCCGATAGCGATCTTGATTGGTCATTCGCCCGCAGCTTTGCGCATCTTTATCCCGTCGCTGGCACGTTGAACGATCTGCAAGCAGCCCGTTACGACGCGCTTGCTGCCAGCGCCGAGCAAGGCGATCTTGACGAGGCAGAACAGGCCGAGTTCGACGGCTTGGAAGCAATCATCGAAGGCTGCATAACCGAGGAACAACGCGCCCATTCGGGCCTCATTCTTCACGTCAATTGGAACAGCCAGCTTATCGCGACCTCTGGCCTGATCCGCGCCGATGATCTTGCCGCCGCGCATGATGCCGGATTGATCGACCCCGAGACTTTTGCACGGTATCAGAGCCGCGCCGAGGACGAGACCGCCAAAGCCGAAAAGGCGAAGCCGGACCTATCGGCGGCACTGGTGGCCGACTTGCGGGCGATGCGCAATGCCGCAATCCAAGGCAAGCTGATCGACAAGCCGGAACTTGCGCTTGATCTGCTGGCCTTCACCGTCCTGCAAACCTATGGCGGGCCGCTTGGCATCCGCCGCGATCACAGCAAGATCGAGCCAACTATTGCGGACGGCTTTGCCGTTGAACCACGCCTTGCGGAACAGGACGAGACCGCAGGCGAGGACTTTGCCGCGTTCCGCGCTATGTGCAAGAAGCACCGCAATGCCGTTCTCGCTCACGCCCTTGCTCGCACGCTCAAATATGGCGGCTCTGATTACGCCGAGCGGCAAGAGCCAATCTTTGGCGAGATCGAGGCGGAAGTCAGCGCCACGATCCGCGACGTTTGGACCCCGACTGCCGAGAACTTCTTTGGTCGCGTCTCCGGCAGCTATCTTGAAAACCTGCTAGCCGATCTCAGCGGATGCGCCCGTGACAGCGCCGAGTTCAAAGCCTTTGCCAGCATGAAGAAAAAGGAAAAAGCCGAAACGCTGGAACGGCTGTTCTCGGACGCCGAGACACAGAGACTCTGGAAGATCGACGCCGACAAAAAAGCCCGCATCGCGGCTTGGCAGCCAAGCGGTTTCTAGGAGAAAGAATACGGGGCGGGGTCTGCCAACCCTGCCCCTAATCACTGTCGGTCGTTTCGTATCGTTGGCTTACGGCAATGACAGGAGCGGCAAACATATCAAGCAAATTCGTCGGATGAGCTTGTGCTTGGCCCCGAGATCGGCAAAAATGTGCTGAGGTTAGCATGACCTTCTAGTGGAAAACTGCCGTCCTTCGGGACGGCTTTTTTTGTCGCTGATCTGGGGCGGGCGGGCGCGGCAGGGTGTCCCAATCTCCGGGACCATAAGTCGGTCCCAGGATCGGGACGTGCGCTAAGGCCGCGCGGGCCGCCGCTGCGCGGCAAAAAAAAGCAGCCCGCATGTCAAATTGCTCGGCATCGTTTCTCAAGATCTTCCTGATCCCTGCGCAGCGAGTAGAGGAGAGATTGAGACCAGTAGAACTGACCGTTCCGGAGCTATTCGGGCATCGTTCCTTTCATTATGTGATAGGAAACGATCTCTTTTAGCGTCATCGTTGAGTTGCCCTTGATTGTCTCTTCAAGGTGCTTGTTAAGCGTAAACCAAGACTTGTGACGCGGCAAAAAGGTCTTCACGTATTCTGTGCCGGGCTCGATGACAGCGAGTACTTCTCGGTCACGAAAGTCCGTCAATTTAACAAGATAAGTGTTTGACTCCGTGGACTCGCCTTGACCAGTGGCGAGTGCCATTCCAGCCTTACGTACCTTCTGCAAGCAGATTATCGCAGCGTCATGGCTCTGTTGCACAAATCACGTGAGGGATTCATCTCGTGAATCCAGCGTGGTAGC
>NZ_DALZMB010000126.1:0-9967 GCF_032007265.1 Paracoccus sp. (in: a-proteobacteria)
CCGGGGTCATTGGCCTTAGCATCGCATTGGCCGCGCAATCGCGCGGCCTTTCCGTCCGGGTTGTGGAACGCGAGGGGCCAGCCGCCGGTGCCTCTGCCGGCAATGCCGGGGCCTTTGCCTTCACCGATATTTTTCCCTTGGCCTCGCCCAAGATCATTCGTCAGGCGCCGAAATGGCTTCTGGACCCGTTGGGCCCTTTGTCAGTGCGTCCGTCCTATGCGCTGAAAATCGCGCCTTGGATGCTGAAATTCTGGCGCGCGAGCTGGCCTGCGCAAGTGCGTGCCTCGACCATTGCCCAAACCGCGATGATGAATTATTCGCGCGCCGCACTGGAGCCCGCGCTAGAGCGTGACGGGCTGTTGCACATGCTGCGGCGCAATGGCCAGCTGCAGGTCTATGAAGGCGAAGCAGAGTTTCGCGACTCTCTCCCCGGCTGGCAGGCACGGGCGGAACAGGGCATCGCCTTTGACCACCTGAAAGGGGCAGAGATCGCCGAGATCCAGCCCGGCCTTGCCGCACGTTTCACCCATGCGACCTTTACGCCTGGCTGGTATTCGATCTCGGATCCAAAGGATTATACCCTGGCTTTGGCCGAGCGTTTTCGCGCCAATGGCGGCCAGATCATCATTGCTCAGGCCACCGCGCTGACCGATGATGGGGTGATCACCTCGGCCGGTCCCTTGAAAGGGCGCGTGGTTCTGGCGGCGGGGGCGTTTTCGCATCTGCTGGCGCGCACCCAAGGGGTAAAAATCCCGTTGGAGACCGAGCGCGGCTATAACACCACCCTGCCCGCCGATGCCTTTGATCTGAAAGTGCAGGTCACCTTTGGCGGCCACGGCTTTGTGGTTTCGACCATGAATTCCGGGATCAGGGTCGGCGGAGCGGTCGAACTTGGCGGGCTGAAACTGCCGCCGAACTTTAAACGCTCTGAGAATATGCTGAAGAAAGCCGCGCAATTCCTGCCCGGTTTAAAAACCAGCGGCGGCAAGCAATGGATGGGCTTTCGTCCCTCTATGCCAGACAGCCTGCCGGCGATTGGCCCGCTGCCGGGTCATCCCAATACAATCTGCGCTTTCGGACATGGCCATCTTGGCCTGACCCAATCCGCTGGTACGGGCAAGATCGTCGCCGATCTTTTGACCAACCAGCACCCCGGTATCGACCTTGCCCCCTTCTCGGCGGCGCGTTTCTGAGGCTTTCATGACCCAATATATCTTCCCCTGCATCGATGGTCACACGTGTGGCAACCCGGTTCGTCTGGTTGCCGGCGGCGCTCCGCGTCTGAAAGGCGCGAATATGCTGGAAAAGCGCGCGCATTTTCTGGCCGAGTTCGACTGGATCCGCACCGGCCTGATGTTCGAGCCGCGCGGCCATGACATGATGTCGGGCTCGATCCTGTACCCGCCGACCCGCGATGATTGCGATGTCGCGGTGCTTTATATCGAGACCTCGGGTTGCCTGCCGATGTGCGGTCACGGCACCATCGGCACGATCACCATGGGCATTGAAAACGGCCTGATCACGCCGCGCGAACCCGGCCGCCTCTCGATCGAGACCCCTGCTGGCAAGGTCGATATCGAATACCGCCAAGAGGGTCGCTATGTCGAAGAAGTTCGCCTGACCAACGTTCCGGGCTTCCTGCATTCGGAAGGGCTGACCGCCGAGGTCGAGGGTCTGGGCGAGATCGTGGTCGATGTGGCCTACGGCGGCAACTTTTACGCCATTGTCGAACCGCAGAAGAACTTTCGCGACATGGCCGATTTCACCGCGGGCGAACTGATTGGCTTTTCGCCAAAGCTGCGCGCGGCTTTGAACGCGAAATACGAGTTCATCCATCCCGAACATCCCGCGATCAACGGCCTGTCCCATATCCAATGGACAGGCGCCCCGACGGTCGAAGGCGCACATGCGCGCAACGCTGTCTTCTATGGCGATAAGGCGATTGATCGCTCGCCCTGTGGCACCGGTACATCGGCGCGCATGGCGCAGCTTGCGGCCAAGGGCAAGCTGAACGTCGGCGATGAATTCATCCATGAATCGATTATCGGCAGCCTGTTCAAAGGCCGGGTCGAAGCCGCAACCAAGGTCGCTGACCGTGACGCGATCATCCCCTCGATCGCCGGTTGGGCACGTCAGACCGGGCTGAATACGATCTATATCGATGCCGAACGCGATCCCTTTGCGCATGGCTTCGTCGTCAAGTGACGGGGGTTTGCATCCTCAAAGGCCAGTCGAGCGGCGAGGTTTTATCCTCGATCGAGGGGCTTAGCTTCTGGGGCGGCGTCGACGCCGCCTCGGGGCATGTTATTGATGCCCATCACCCATGGCACGGCCAAAGCCTTGCGGGAAAGGTCGTGATGATGCCGACCTCTCGCGGGTCATGCACCGGATCGGGGGTCCTGCTCGAGCTGATCTTGTCGGGAAATGCCCCGGCAGCCTTGGTCTTTTCCGGTGCCGAGGATATTTTAACGCTTGGCGCGATGATCGCCGAGCGGCTTTTCGGGCACGCCCTGCCGGTGCTGCGTCTGTCCCCCAGTGATTTCGCGGCGCTTTCGGCCCAGCCTTGGGCCGAAATCACGCAGGACCAGCTAACTGCGGGCGATCTGAACATTCCGCTGGCCCCGCTGGCGGTCAGCGATCTTGCACTCAGCGCGCATGACCGCGCCATGCTGGCAGGGACGCCGTCCGAGCAACTGGCCATGGAGATTATTCTGGCCATGGCGGCGCTCCAGGGCGCACAAGATCTGGTGGATGTCAGCCAGGTGCATATTGACGGCTGTATCTATGCCTCGGATGCCAATCGCATTTTTGCCGAGAAAATGGCCGACATGGGCGCGCGCCTGCGCGTGCCGACAACGATGAATGCCATTTCGGTTGACCGCGAGAATTGGCAGGCCCAAGGCGTGCCACCGAAATTTGGCAATCCAGCCAGCCGTTTGGCAGATGCCTATGTGCGTATGGGCGCGCGTCCGACCTATACCTGCGCGCCTTACTTGCTGCCCAGTGCCCCCTCTCAAGGCGAGGATATCGCTTGGGCGGAATCCAATGCCGTGATCTTTGCCAATACCGTTTTGGGTGCGCGGACGGTCAAACACCCCGATTTCCTGGATCTGCTGATCGGCCTGACCGGGCGCGCCCCGCGTTCTGGCGTCTATCTCGAAGAAAATCGTCATCCCGCGCGGGTCATTCAGGTGCAGGCGCCTGATGGGGCGGATGATGCGTTTTGGCCGATGCTGGGCTATCTGGCAGGCCAGATCGCGCCCGATCGCATTCCACTGATCCGTGGCCTTGACGGCCTGACGCCCAATCGGGATGATCTCAAGGCGCTTTGCGGCGCATTTGGCACGACCTCGGCCGCACCGATGCTGCATCTGGCTGGTCATACCCCCGAGGCCGGCCTGCCCCTGACACCAAATGCCGATGAGGTCGTGGTCAGCCGTGGCGATCTGGCGCGCATCTGGGCCGAGCTCAATCAAGGCCCCGAAGACATCCAGCTTGCCGCATTTGGCAGCCCACATTTCTCGGCCGAGGAAAGCCGTGCGCTGCTGAAAGCCATGGCTGGGCGCCGCGCTGCCGATCATGTGCATGTCGTGGTGACAGCAGGGCGTCAGGTATTGGGCGAGTTGCGGGCCGATGGCACCTATGACGCGCTGAGTGATCTGGGCGTCCGCCTTGTTCAGGATCTGTGCTGGTGTTCGATCACCGAGCCGGTTTTCCCGCCCGAGGCCAGAACCCTAGTTACAAATTCGGGAAAATATGCCCATTACGGCCCCGGCCTATCCGGCCGTGCCGTCCGATTTGGCAGTCTGCAAGATTGTGTCGAAGCTGCAATCACAGGCAAAGCACCCAGCCTTCCTGCCTGGCTGAAAGGATAAAATTTGCGTAGTATCAAGACCATACATGTCATTTCATGCCATGCCGAAGGCGAGGTCGGCGATGTGATCGTTGGCGGCGTGCGTCCTCCGCCGGGCGATACGATCTGGGAGCAGTCCCGCTGGATTGCCAAAGACCAGCAGCTCAGAAATTTTGTGCTGAACGAACCCAGAGGCGGCGTTTTTCGCCACGTTAACCTGCTGGTTCCGCCCAAACATCCCGATGCGGACGCCGCCTGGATCATCATGGAGCCCGAGGACACGCCGCCGATGTCCGGCTCGAATTCGATCTGTGTTTCAACGGTCTTGCTGGATAGCGGCATCATCCCGATGGTCGAGCCGGTCACTGAAATGCTTCTTGAGGCGCCCGGTGGGCTGGTCAAAGTACGCGCCGAATGCCGCAACGGCAAAGCCGAGCGGATTTTCGTGCAAAACCTGCCCTCTTTCGCGCATCGGCTTGATGTTGCGCTGGAGGTCGAGGGCATCGGCACGCTGACGATAGATACAGCCTTTGGCGGCGACAGCTTTGCCATGGTTGATGCCCGCGCCATGGGCTTTGGGCTGACCCCAGACGAGGCGCATGATATTGCGAAACTGGGCGTCAAGATTACCAATGCCGCCACCGAACAGATCGGCTTTCACCATCCAACCAATCCCGATTGGACGCATTATTCATTCTGCCTGTTTGCCGGACCGCTTGAGCGCACACCCGAAGGGCTGCGCGCCGGGGCAGCCGTCGCGATCCAGCCGGGCAAGGTTGACCGCTCGCCCACCGGCACGGCGCTGTCGGCACGGATGGCGGTTTTGCATGCGCGCGGGCAAATGACTGCCGCTGACCAGCTGACAACCGTTTCACTGATCGGATCGACCTTTACCGGACGGATTTTGGGGGAAACCCGCGTCGGAGATCTTCCGGCAATCTTGCCCGAGATCTCTGGGCGAGGATGGATTACCGGTGTGCATCAGCACATGCTGGATCCTGACGACCCCTGGCCCGAGGGCTATCGGCTGACCGATACATGGGGTGCGCGCTGATCATATCCCGCCACCGCCCACCCCGGTTGGGCGGTGGGTTTTGGGTATTTAGATGATGAAGAATAGGGCTTTGAGCGGTCAGAAATCTGCGCTTTGGTCCTGACAGCAAAAATCCCGCCTGAGGGTTCAGGCGGGATTTATTTTTATATCAAACTATTACGCGGTGGTTCCGAGGATCTGCGCGATTACGCGATCGGCGGCCTCTTCTGCACTGAGCGCTACGGTATTGACCGTTACTTCGGCCGTTTCGGGCGCTTCATAGGGGCTGTCGATGCCGGTGAAGTTTTTCAACTGCCCTGCACGTGCCTTTTTATAGAGGCCTTTCACATCGCGCTCTTCAGCGACAGCAAGGGGCGTGTCGACATAGACCTCGAGGAAATCGCCATCTGCCATGAGATCGCGCACCATTTGACGTTCTGCGCGGAAGGGCGAGATGAAGGCTGTCAGGACAATCAGGCCCGCATCCGTCATCAGCTTGGCCACCTCACCCACACGGCGGACGTTTTCGACGCGGTCGGCATCGGTAAAGCCCAGATCGCGGTTCAGGCCGTGACGGACGTTGTCGCCGTCAAGCAAGAAGGTGTGTTTGCCCATCGCATGAAGCTTACGCTCGACAATATTGGCGATTGTCGATTTGCCCGAGCCGGAAAGACCCGTAAACCAGACCACTTTCGCGCGCTGATTTTTCAATGCGGCATGGGCATCGCGATCCACATCCGTGGATTGCCAATGAATGTTTTGCGAACGGCGCAGCGCGAAATGCAGCATGCCAGCAGCGATGGTGGCATTGGTCATCCGGTCGACCAGGATGAAGCCGCCCAGATCGGGGTTTTCGGCATAGGCCTCGAACGGGATCGGTCGGTCGGTCGAGATATTGACGACGCCAATCGCATTCAGACCCAGCGTTTTCGACGCTGTATGTTCCAGCGTGTTGACGTTTACCTCGAATTTGGGCTGGGTGACGGTTGCTGTGACGGTCTGGGTTCCCAGTTTGAGCAGATAGGGCCGGCCCGGCAGCATCTCGTCTTCGGACATCCAGACAAGCGTGGCCTCGAACTGATCCGCCACTTCGCAAGGCGCATCGGCCTGAACGATGACATCGCCGCGCGAGCAGTCAATTTCATCGGCAAAGGTCAGCGTAATCGATTGGCCGGCAACTGCGCGATCCAGTTCCCCGTCAAAGGTGACGATCGATTTGACGGTGGTGGTTTTGCCCGAGGGCAGCACCCTGATCGCATCGCCCGGCGCGATGGTGCCTGCACTGATCTGACCGGCGAAGCCGCGGAAGTCGAGATTTGGGCGGTTCACCCATTGCACCGACATGCGGAAAGCATGGTCTTGCATACGGGTATCATTGATCGGTGCCACTTCGAGATGGCTCAGCAGGGTTGGCCCTTGATACCAAGGCATCGCCGTGCTGCGCGCCACGATATTGTCGCCCTTGAGCCCAGAGATCGGGATCGGCAGGAAGCTTTCCATACCGATTGCCTTGGCGAAATGCGAATATTCCGACACGATTTCATAGAAGCGTTCGGCCGAATAATCGACCAGATCCATCTTGTTCACCGCAAGCACCACGTTGCGGATGCCGAGCAGGTTCACCAGATAAGAGTGGCGCCGGGTTTGGGTCAGAACGCCTTGACGCGCATCGATCAGAATGACGGCAAGATCGGCGGTCGAGGCCCCGGTGACCATATTGCGCGTATATTGCTCGTGGCCGGGGGTGTCGGCCACAATGAATTTACGCTTGTCCGTGGCGAAGAAGCGATAGGCCACGTCAATGGTAATGCCCTGTTCGCGTTCAGCGGCAAGACCGTCGACCAGAAGGGCGAAATCGATGTCGCCACCCTGGGTGCCAACGGTTTTGGAATCGCGCTCGAGGCTGGCCAGCTGATCTTCAAAGATCATCTTGCTGTCGTAGAGCAGACGCCCGATCAGCGTCGATTTGCCGTCATCAACCGAACCGCAGGTGATGAACCGCAACATGGTCTTATGCTGATGTTTCAGCAGATAAGCGTCGATATCTTCGGCAATCAACGCGTCGGTGACATAAACTTGGCTGTCGCTGTCTTGCATGGCGATCTCGGGGTTTGCGGCGGTCATCAGAAGTAACCCTCTTGTTTTTTCTTCTCCATCGAGGCGGCCTGATCCTTGTCGATGGCGCGGCCCTGACGCTCGGAGGTGGTGGTCAGCAACATTTCCTGAATGACCTCGGGCAAGGTGGCAGCCTCGGATTCAACGGCACCGGTCAGCGGGTAACAGCCAAGCGTACGGAACCGGACCGAGCGCATTTGCGGCACTTCGCCCTCGTGCAGCGGGAAGCGGTCGTCATCAACCATGATCAACAGGCCGTCGCGTTCGACCACGGGGCGCTTTTCCGAGAAATACAGCGGAACAATATCGATGTTTTCCAGGTGGATATATTGCCAGATGTCCAGCTCGGTCCAGTTCGAGATCGGAAAGACCCGGATCGATTCACCTTTAGCCTTGCGCGTATTGTAAAGCTTCCACAGCTCGGGGCGCTGATTTTTCGGGTCCCAGCGATGGTTGGCCGAGCGGAAGGAAAAGATGCGTTCCTTGGCGCGCGACTTTTCCTCGTCACGGCGTGCGCCGCCAAAGGCCACATCAAAGTTATATTTGCTAAGCGCCTGTTTCAGCCCCTCGGTCTTCCACATATCAGTATGCAGGCTGCCGTGATCAAAGGGGTTGATCCCCTGCTCTAGCGCCTCGGGGTTTTGATAGACAATCAGCTCCATCCCGGCGGCGGCAGCTGCGCGGTCGCGCAGATCGTACATGGCGCGAAATTTCCACGTCGTATCTACATGCAGCAGCGGGAAAGGCGGGGGCGCGGGATAAAATGCTTTGCGCGCCAGATGCAACATACAAGCCGAATCCTTGCCCACCGAATAAAGCATCACCGGGTTTTCGGAATTGGCGACCACTTCGCGCATGATGTGGATGCTTTCAGCTTCCAACCGTTGAAGATGGGTCAGCGTGGCCTTGCTCAGGCTGCCGTCGGCGGGAAAATTCTTTGTCATTTGCATAGACTCTCGTAGCGAAAAGGCGCGGGACGAATTCGCACTTCAGCGATCAATGCTGTCGCTATCAGGCGAGTCGGGCCGGAAGTCAAACCAAGATTGACAGTTTTCCCAATCCCGGCGGTAAGGCACTCGAATCGCAGAATGTCAGACCTCTCACAGGCGGATTTTCGCAATAATATTCCGGTGTGCGGTGAAGTCACAAAGGCCACGAATATTGGATGGCGAGGATGGTTTTACCCAAAACGACAGACGCGTTGGGATGACAAAACCGCCATTCGGATGAATGGCGGGTTGGGGGTGTCAGCTTAGTTACGGGCCTCGGTCTGACCCTTGTCGTTGCGCGTCTTCCACAGCGAGGCCACCACGCCCGCACCCAAGATGGCAAAGGTGATCGCCAGCGACCATGCGGGGGGGAATTTCTCCCATCCCATGGCGTCTGCGATGAAGATCTTTGAGCCGATGAACACCAGCAGGATCGACAGCGCATATTTCAGATAGGCAAAGCGGTGCAGGATGGCCGACAGCGCGAAAAAGAGCGCCCGCAGACCAAGAATGGCAAAGATATTCGAGGTATAGACCAGGAAAGGATCAGTCGTGATCGTAAAGACGGCAGGCACCGAATCCACGGCAAAGACCAGATCCGCGAATTCGATCATGACCAGCGCCAACAACAAAGGCGTGGCAAACCGCACCATCTTTCCGGTTTTGCTATCTGCCAACCGAACCACAAAGGCATTTCCATGCAGCTCATCGGTGACGCGCATCCGCTTTTTGGCAAAGCGCAGGATCGGGTTCTTGCTTAGATCCGGCTCTTCATCCTTGGCAAACAGCATCTTGACCCCGGTCAGGATCAAAAAGAGGGCAAAGATATATAGAACCCAGTGATATTGGGCGACGATCGTGGCCCCAAGTGCGATCATGATGCCGCGCAGCACGATCACGCCCAGAATGCCCCAGAACAGAACCCGATGCTGATATTTGCGTGGAATTGCGAAAAAGCTGAAAATCAGCGCAATCACAAAGATATTGTCCAGCGCAAGGGTCTTTTCGACGACGAAAGCGGTCAGATATTGTGCTGTCGCTGTGCCGTCCATCTGCCACCAGACAAAGCCGGAAAACGCCAGACCCAGTGAGATGTAGAAAGCCGACATCTTCAGGCTTTCGGCGACCCCGATCTCGTGGTCAGTGGTGTTAAACACCCCCAGATCCAAGATCAAAAGCCCCAAGACAATGCTTAGAAACACCAGCCACATCCAGACCGGTGTTCCCATAAAGAGTGTTGTGAAAAGTTCCATTCCGTCCCCATGTTTATGGGCGCCAAGGAAGGGCAGGAAAGTCCGGGCCAGCCTCGAGCGCGCTCGATGCGGTCCGACATCACAGTCAATGACTGCCAGAGGGGCCCGGTCCGCAGTCCAAAACTAGGCACGTCCCATCCATTTACAAGAATACCCCCCGTCTTTTTTCGCTAAAAAAAATTGCCTGCTTTTGCCAGATTGTCGGGCGGCGGGACGAAAAAGATCCGCGCAAGGCTGTCGATTATCGAAATCATACTAAAAATGATCGATTTTCGACAGATTCATACAAAAATTGCACGCCGGACGCATTGATTTCCGCTGCGCCGAGGCGCAGGTTCCGCCGATCACAAAGGCTAGGAGAATTGGGCCCATGCAATGGACGGATGTGCTCGCCACGCGAAACGGTCGGATGAAGGCTTCAGAGATCCGCGAACTGCTGAAATTGTTGGATCAGCCCGACATCATTTCCTTCGCGGGGGGAATCCCTGACCCGGCGCTGTTCCCGACCGCCGCCTTCTCGAAGGCTTTTGAAACGGCAATGCTGCCTGAACATGCGGCTTCGGCGCTGCAATATTCTGTCTCGGAAGGCTATAAGCCACTGCGCGAATGGCTTGTGGGGCAAATGGCACGGATCGGTGTTCCTTGTGACATCGACAATATTTTCATCACTTCGGGGTCGCAGCAGGCGCTGGACTATTTGGGCAAGCTGCTGCTGTCGCCCGGC
>NZ_DALZMB010000127.1:0-9904 GCF_032007265.1 Paracoccus sp. (in: a-proteobacteria)
CGCCCTATCTACTTGCCGTCCCCCCGAAGGGAAGAAGAAGTAAATGGCGGACCCAGAGCGATTCGAACGCCCGACCCCCAGATTCGTAGTCTGGTGCTCTATCCAGCTGAGCTATGGGTCCGCTGCTGTGAGGCGTTATCTAGAGAGAGTTGCTGGGGGTCGCAAGAGCGAAAATCATGTTTTTTGCATTTTCTTAACATTCAATGTGCAAGAGCCTCTTCGGGGCTGCGAATGCCCGCAAGCTCGCGCGGCAGGGACAGGCGAAACTCAGTTCCCTCCTCATCGCTGCGGATCAGTTTCAGGACACCGCCATGGTTGCGCACAAGGTCTGCGGCAATCGCAAGGCCCAGCCCGGTGCCGCCCTTGCGCGAGCCCCCTGAAAACGGCTGGAACAGGAACTCGCGGGTTTTCTTCGGCAGGCCTGGACCAGTGTCACCGATGCGCAGCCACCATTCATGGTCATCTTCGCCGCCACTGATTTCAATCGTGCCGGGCTTGCCCGTGCCTTCGATCGCCTGACGCGCATTCCGGGTCAGGTTGCCCAGGACACGGTAAAGCTGGTCACGATCCGCGCGGATCATCACATTGGGCGCAACTTCGGTCAAAAACTCGACCGAGGGCGCGCCGTCAATTTGGCTAAGGTTCAGCGATTCTGCCTCGACAACCTCGGCGACCAATGTGGCAAGGTTAAAGCGTGACAGGGCAGGGGGTGGCTCTTCGGCTTTGCCAAAGGCAAGCGTCGTCTCGCAGAGATTCACCGCGCGGGTGATCGAATTCACCAGTTTGGGGGCCGCGCGACGCACAGCCGGATCGGCGCTGGTTTCCAGGCGGTCGGCAAAAAGCTGTGCCGTGGTCAAAATGTTGCGCAGATCATGGCTGATGCGCGCCACCGCCTGACCAAGCTGTGCCAGCCGCGCCTTTTGCTTCAGCGCAGAGGTAACGGTGCGCTGCATCGCGGCCAGGGCGACCTCTGCTTCATTCAGCTCGCGAAGGCGTGCTGTTGGGGTGATGACCGAACGTGCGTCTTCGGGCGCCGAGGCATAGGCTGTCATATGCCTGATCACGCGCCGGATCGGCACCAACAGCATACGCTGCGCCACAATGTTCAACAAAATCGCGGTAATGACCGAGAAGGCCGCCGATATCAGCAGCATTCTTAGGCCGTAATCGACCATTTCCTGCCGCAGGACCGCCGTATCCATCGTGATCTCGATCAACTGGCCCGCATCTTTGACTGGCGCGCCAATGACCCGAATCACGCGATTCTGAGGGGTGAAAAGCTGGACCACCGCGTCACCGATCGCCGTCCAAAAGGGCTGTTCACGCAAATCATAGGTATCAGTGATCGGTCCGGGAATCGGCGAGGACAGCACAAGCTGGCGAATATCATTGCGCCGCAGCACGACGTTGAACACGCCCGCATTCTGCAAAAGCTCTGATTCGAGGTCACTTGCTAGCGATTCGTCGGTGGCCAACAGGGCAAGGCTGGCAATCTGCGCACGTTCCAGCCGCGATTCGAGCGCATTCAGGCGAAAGTTCGAGATTGATGGAAAAACGATCAATAATTCGGCCAAAAGGACGAAGACGCCCGTCAGGAGCGCGAACCGGCCTGAGAGGGAGTTCAGGGACATTTCAACCTTTTGCTCGTTCGCCGCGTCTTTTTGGCGGCGTCACAGGGACATAGGCCTTGATGACGCTCAGTTCAAACTGGCGTGAGGCGGTTCAGGTTCCATTTCGGCGGCATCTTGCGCTAATTCGCTTCTTATTCGTGCGAATTGGTCAAGAAAGCGCGGCAAGAGTGGTTGACTCGGGCAAGACCCCCGACTATCCAGCGGTCCTCGAATAGACCGGCGCTTGCTCGGGGGGTATCCCTGTGTCGCGCGCCCCGACCCCCGGAGTTTAACGATGTCGAAACGCACCTTCCAGCCGTCGAACCTGGTTCGCGCCCGTCGTCACGGCTTCCGCGCGCGCATGGCAACCAAAGGCGGCCGCCGCGTTCTGAACGCTCGTCGCGCTAAAGGCCGTAAGAGCCTTTCGGCGTAATATTACGCCTTCGGGCGTAAGAAAGGCCAATGCCAATGCCGTCGTTGCCTCCTGACGCTGACCGCGAGGTCCTGCCGATGGGTTCTGGCGCGGCGGCTTTTGCACACTCAGCCGCGCAGAACAATCCCGTCGTGCAGATCGAAACGCTGCGCAATCGCCCCGACTTTTTGCGGGCGGCTGCGGCGCGACGTCAGGGCACCTCGGGCTTTTTGCTTCAGGCACGCAAGCGCGCCGAACATGAGGCCGATCATGCCTTGGTTCGCGTGGGCTATACCTGCTCGAAAAAGATCGGCAATGCCGTGATCCGCAACCGCGCCAAGCGCCGCTTGCGCGCTTTGGTTCGCGAAATCCTGCCTGCGATCGCGAAACCGGGCTGGGATTATGTGCTGGTGGGTCGCCCCGGTGCGACGGTTGGTCGTGATTTTGCCGATCTGAAGAAAGACCTGACCGAGGCCGTGGCGCGCGTCCACGCTCCGCGCAGCCCCAAGACATGACGCCGCTTGCGCGGATCCTGGCTTTGCCCGTGCGCGGCTATCGGCTGGTCGCCAGCCCTTGGGTCGGCCATGGCTGCCGCTTTCAGCCGACTTGCTCGGCCTATGCGCTTGAGGCGCTGGAACGTCACGGTGGCCTGCGTGGCGGCTGGCTGACCGCCCGCCGGATCTGCCGTTGCCACCCCTGGGGCGGGCAGGGCTATGATCCCGTGCCGGGAACCGGGGGCGATTGCCCCGATCACTCCAATAGCGACCCGTCCTAAGCCTTTTTGCGGGCCGGTCCGAACCTTCAAGGGATTGCCATGAACGCCTCTGATCCGATCGAGCTTGCCGCGCAAAACGGGATCGAAGATCTCGATCTGGACGAGCGTGACGATGAAATGGCCGAAATCCATCCCCTGTTTCACGGCGCGCCCAGCTCGACCGAGTTTCGCAAATTGCGCAAGCGGCTGGTTCGCGATGTCCGGGCCGCAATTGAAACCTATGATATGGTCAAACCCGGCGATAAATGGCTGGTCTGCCTGTCGGGGGGCAAGGACAGCTATACGATGCTGGCCGTTTTGCACGAACTGCAGTGGCGCGGGCTTTTGCCGGTCGAGCTGCTGGCCTGCAATCTGGATCAGGGTCAGCCCGGCTTTCCCGCGACCGTTTTGCCCGAATTCCTGACCCAGCGTCAGGTGCCCCATCGCATCGAATACCAAGACACCTATTCCATCGTGAAGGAAAAGGTTCCTGCGGGGCGGACCTATTGCGCGCTTTGCTCGCGGTTGCGTCGCGGAAACCTGTATCGCATCGCCCGCGAGGAAGGGTGCAGCGCCGTGGTTCTTGGCCACCACCGCGATGATATCCTTGAGACGTTCTTCATGAATATGTTCCACGGCGGACGACTGGCCTCGATGCCGCCCAAGCTGCTGAACGAAGAGGGGGATCTGAACGTTTTGCGTCCCCTGGCGTTCATTGCCGAAGCCGATTGCGAGAAATTCACTCGTGCCATGGGCTATCCGGTGATTCCCTGCGATCTGTGCGGCAGCCAAGAGGGCTTGCAGCGCGTTCAGGTGAAAAAGCTGCTTGATGAATGGGAAAGCCGCGCAGCGGGGCGTCGACAAGTGATGTTCCGCGCCTTGATGAATGTGCGCCCGTCCCATCTGCCTGACCCGAAGCTGTTCGATTTTTCCGCGCTTGATCCGGCGCCGAGCGGTGCGACTGAGGAAAATATTCCGAAGCTGCGCGAACATTAACTGAACACAAATCTATTTACCCGATCATCCAGAAAGGATGGAACGATTCGGGTCGATGGATGCTCTGGTTTTTGCTGGGATTCGGGCTAGCAGCCCTGGCTTTGACAATAGTGCTTTGGCGGCGTCGCCCACGGCTTAGGTGCGGGCGTCTGGCCCTTGTTTTGCGCTTTGACGATGGCTCGGATCGGGCGGCGGGGGCCAGCCCCGCTGACTTGGCCCCGCTGATGGCCCAATCTCGGTCCTATCTCGCGCGCTCCATGGGGGCCGTGCGGGTTGTGGCAAGCCGTGATGCGCGCGAGCTTTGCCTGATCTTTGATCATGCCGACCCCGACAAGCTGCACCAGCGCGCAGCGCGTTTGCAGGCGGGGCGGCAACCCATGTCTGGTCCAGCACCCAAGATCGAGATTGCTATCCTGCGCGACCTTTTGGGAGCGACCCCTGACGATCAACTGATCAACCACGCCCGCGGTCTTTTCGCGACGGCCGCTGATTGCACGACGACGAATGTCCTCGTTGCCGCCTATACTTTAGCAAAACCGCCCTATCTGGGTGCGAAGATGCCGCCCGCGCCCATCGTCGCGGATTGGCTGGCATTGTGGTTCGTTCCCCAACATTGCACTGAAACGGGCGTTGTGATCGGCGTCGAGATCGAACCGCGGCTACGCCATCCCGTATATGGGATGCTTGCGCCAAATAGCTTTCACCAGCTGATTGATGCCGAAGCCTTGGCCCATTTGACCTTTCGGGCCGTGTCAGAGGCTTTGACTGCGCTGCGCCATTGGGATCAGAACGCCTTTGGCCTGGATTTCATGACGCTGCGTCTTGATCCGCGCCTGCTGATACGTCCCGATCTGGCCGATCTGCTGTTATGGGAGCTGGACCGACAAGATGTGCCACCGCTTCGTCTGGTCATTTCCGTCCCCGAGGAGGTGACATTGGACGGCGCGCCCGTGATTGCGCTTGCCAATATCGAAAGACTGGCCGCCGCCGGTTGCCAGATCGAGGTTATCAGCGCTGCCAAAGACGATGCAGGCCCCGCCTTTGGGCGCCCACGGGTCACCGCCTCGCGAATGCGGATCGGTGAAGACATCATCACAGGCTGTGACCGCTCTGTGCGGCAGCAGGTGATGATCCTGGCGGTGCTGGCCTTGGCCGATCGTCTTGGATTGGTGACCGTTGCCGAAGATGTCGGCTCGGCACATGAACATGCTTATCTGGCCCAGATTGGCATCGCGCAGGTTCAGGGGCCGGGCGTTGCCAGGGCTGTGCCCCAAGATCTGATGATCGGCTATCTTGAGGAATGCCAGCATCAGACACCGCCACCGGTGTCGCTGCTTCGGGCGTGATCATCTACGAAAACGGATCAGCTGAAACTCGACCTGCCGTTGCGCACCGGATCAAACCCAGGTACCCACAACCCCGTTCAAGCGGCACAAACGCGCGAAATTGACCAAGCGAAAGGTACCATTGAGGCAAATTCCCTTGACCTTTGCCGGTCCCTTCTGTTGAAGCAGCGCGATACCGCGATGGAAGATGATCGACGAAGGGTGCGCTTGCATGAATGATAACAACCGCAACATGATCCTGGCGATGGTGCTTTCTGCACTCGTCATGATCGGCTGGGCGATCTTCTTTGCACCTGAACCTGCGCCAGAAACGCCGGTCGCCGAAAGCCAGCAGGGCACCACCCCGGCTTTGCCGACCGCACCGAATGCGGCAGGCACCGCGGCACCCGCGCTGGGTGCGGCTGGGACGCAGGCTTCGAGTGATCCTTCGGCGACTGCTGGGCGGGTGACGATCTCGACGCCTTCGCTGAAAGGCTCGATCTCGCTGGCCGGTGGCCGTGTCGACGATCTGGAGCTGGCACAATATCACGAAACGCTTGACGACAATTCGCCCTATGTGCGGCTGTTGTCGCCCACCGCTCAGCCCGAGCTTGCGACCCTTGGCTCGCCTGTGGCGCCGGGCGCGGATGCGCAGCTGACGGTGCAAAAGCCTTATTATGCCGTTTACGGCTGGTTGCCGGCGGCTGGTACCGATCCCGCTTTGGTGCCTGGCCCCGCGACGCTGTGGCAGGTCGAATCCGGTGAGACGCTGTCGCCGGGCAATCCGGTCACGCTGGTTTGGGACAATGGCGCGGGGCAGATCTTCCGTCGCACCTTTGAACTGGATGACAAATATCTCTTTACGGTAAGCCAGTCGGTCGAAAACAAAGGCACCGCCGCGTTTTCAGCTGCGCCTTATGGCATTCTGGCGCGTCACGGTAAGCCCGATACGCAGAATTTCTTCGTGCTGCACGAAGGCGCGGTCGGGATGACCGACGGCAAGCTGCTTGAGCTGAAGTACAAAAAGATCGCCGAGCTGTCGCCGCTCAATGGCGAGGGTCCGGCCGAGATCACCGAAGTTTCCGAAAACGGCTGGATCGGCTTTACCGACAAATATTGGATGACCACGCTGGCGCCCGCACCGGGCAGCTCGTTCACGGCCGTCGTCAAATATGCGCCGGGTGCGGATATCTATCAAACCGAGGCGCGCATGCCGATGGTCACGGCCGCGCCGGGCGCGACGGTCTCGACCAGCAGCTATCTTTTCGCTGGCGCCAAGGTTTGGGAAACTATCAACGGCTATCAGCAAAACCCCGGGATCGAACGTTTCGTCGATTCGATCGACTGGGGCTGGTTCTATTTCCTGACCAAGCCGATCTTCCGCCTGCTGCATTGGCTGCATGGTTTCATTGGTAATATGGGCTGGTCGATCATTGCCCTGACCGTGATCTTGAAAACAATCGTCTTCCCGCTGGCACGCAAATCCTACATCTCGATGGCGAAGATGAAGGAATTGCAGCCGCAGATGGAAGCAATCAAGGAACGCACCGGCGACGACCGGATGAAGTACCAAAAAGAGATCATGGAGCTTTACAAGCGCGAGAAGGTGAACCCGGCTGCGGGCTGCCTTCCGGTGCTGCTGCAGGTTCCGATCTTCTTCTCGCTCTACAAGGTGATCTTCGTCACGATCGAGCTGCGTCACGCGCCTTGGCTGGGCTGGATCCATGACCTTTCTGCGCCCGATCCGACCAGCTTGTGGAACCTCTTCGGCATGCTGCCTTGGGCCGCGCCGGGGCAGGGATCAATGCTGCATTCCTTCTCGCTGCCGATTCTTGCGATCGTGCTGGGGATTTCGATGTGGATTCAGCAAAAGCTGAACCCCGCCCCCGCCGATCCGGCACAGAAGATGATCTTTGCCTGGATGCCATGGATTTTCATGTTCATGCTGGGTGGATTTGCATCGGGGCTGGTTCTGTACTGGATCGCGAACAACACGATCACGATTATCCAGCAGTACACGATCATGTCGATGCATGGTCATCGCCCGGATCTGTTTGGCAACATCCGCGCCGGAATGCCTTCGCGCAAGGGTGACAAAAAGCCGGGCAAGGGAAAATGACCGCAACCCTCTCTCTGATCCGCCGCCACCCGATCAAGTCGATCGGGGGCGAGCGGATCGCAGAGGTCACGCTTCAGGCGTCGCGCCCACTGCCGGGAGACCGGCTTTGGGCGCTTCTCCATGAAGGGGGCGAGCGTCATGCAGGCGTGATGCCCGAGCGCTGGCTTCCGAAATCATGTTTTCTGCAAGGGGCCAAATCTGCGGCCCTTCAAGCGATTCAAGGCGGGTGGTCGACGCCCCAGCCGGGCACGACCATCACCCTAAGCCATCCCGACCTGCCCGATTTGCAGTTTGACCCGGCAGCCCAGAGCGAGCAGCTGATCGCGTGGCTTCGTCCGCTTTGGCCCAAGGATTTTCCCGCGCCGACGCGCCTTGTGCGTGCACCTGTCGCCTGGGCGGATGTCAGCCAGCCCTATGTGTCGATCCTGTCACTGGACAGCCTGTCGGCGCTTGAGCAAGCGGTCGGTCAAGATATCGGGCCCAACCGCTGGCGCGGAAACTTCTGGGTCAAGGGTTGGGCCCCCCAATATGAGCGAGAGTTGATCGGACAGATCCTCAAGCTTGGTGATGTCGAGTTGCGGGTGGTAGAGCCGATCACGCGCTGCCCCGCGACTTCGGCGAATAGTGAAACCGGCGTGCTGGACATCGATATGCCCGCGACCCTGAACAGGTTGTATGGGCATCGCGATTTCGGTGTTTACGCGCAGGTTGTGAATGGCGGCACGGTCCGCATTGGCGATGAGGTGTCGTTGTGAAAGTTTCATTCCCCCTGGCCCCCGAGCCGGAACCCGCTGCAGCCGAGGCTGCCCGCCTGCTGTTTGCCGGCCCAGTCGATTTCGTCAAAGGTGTGGTCGCCATGAACGGCCTGCCCGATGCCGATCGACCAGAGGTGTGCTTTGCCGGACGCTCGAACGTTGGCAAGTCCAGCCTGATCAATGCGCTGACCGGGCGTAACAGCTTAGCGCGCGCCTCGAATACGCCGGGCCGCACGCAAGAGATCAACTATTTCGCCTTGGGTGAGAAAGCCTATCTGGTCGACCTTCCGGGCTATGGCTTTGCCCGCGCGCCGGTGGCGGTGGTCGCAAAATGGCAGGCGCTGCTTAAGAATTATCTGGCAGGTCGTCCGACCCTGCGCCGCGCCTTTGCGTTGATCGATTCGCGCCACGGCGTCAAAGAGGTCGATCACGAGATCATGAAACTGCTCGACCGCTCGGCGGTGCCGTTTCAGGTGGTCTTGACCAAGACCGACAAGATCGGATCGCAAGCGTTGAGTGCGGTGATTGCGCAGGTCGAGGAAGAGCTGCAAAAGCACCCGGCTGCTTACCCTGAATTGGTCGTGACCTCGTCTGAAAAGGGCCATGGTATCGCCACATTGCGCGCGATTATCGCAGGGCTAGACTAATCAGCCCGGGCGGCCTGATCGTATCACGACCGTTTTCAGATGACTGCCGGGCCAGCGTGACCGGCAGAAAGCGATTGCATAGATCCTGAGGCCGGACGGCGAGCCTCTGGACGAGGGCGCGCTCTGGCCCTAGGGTCTTGCGCGATGCGCAGGGGCAAAGAATGAGAAAGCAAGATATGAACCGAGACTGGTCCGCCACAGCCCGCACTCTTTCCGAGGCGCTGCCCTATATGCAGCGGTATTCGGGTGCGGTCGTCGTGGTGAAATTCGGCGGCAATGCGATGGGTGATGATGAGGCTATGGCCGAATTCGCTCGTGACATCGTGCTGATGAAACAGGTCGGCATTCACCCTGTCGTCTGTCACGGCGGCGGTCCGATGATCAATGAGATGCTGGACAAGCTGGGGATCGAATCGCATTTCGTGCGCGGCAAGCGTGTCACCACCAAAGAGACCGTTGAGGTCGTCGAGATGGTGCTTTCGGGGCTGGTCAACAAGCGCATCGTGCAGGCGATCAACGATGCTGGGGGTCGCGCCGTCGGGATCTCGGGCAAGGATGACGATCTGATGGTCTGCGAGGCCGATGATCCCGAATTGGGCTATGTCGGTCGCCCGGTCGAGATGAATGTGCAGATCATCCGCGATCTGTACACTGCTGGGATGATCCCGGTCATTGCCCCGGTCGCAACCGGAATGGCTGATAACGAGACCTTTAACGTGAATGGGGATACCGCAGCCGGTGCGATTGCCGGGGCGCTGCGTGCCGACCGGCTTTTGCTGTTGACCGATGTGGCGGGCGTCAAGGATGCGCAAGGCGAGGTCCTGACCTCGATGCATCCCGATCAGGTGCGCGCGATGATTGCCGATGGCACGATCGCAGGCGGTATGATTCCCAAAACCGAGACCGCCTTGAAGGCGCTAGAGGACGGCGTTCGCGCTGTGGTCATTCTGGATGGCCGCGTCCCGAATGCCTCGCTGCTAGAGCTGTTTACCGAACATGGTGCGGGCAGTTTGATCCGCTCGACCGCGCCGCGGGTCAAGCCGCGCGGTTTGCGTCAGGGCGAAAGCGAGCTTTAATCCGCCTCGGGATATTCCCCGACAACTCCAGACAGAGCTTGCCGCCGCCTTTAAAGCTGTGGCAGGCTCAAAACGTATTTGCATACGCGGCAGGGGCAATCATGACTCCCATTGGCTATCGTCGACTGATTCTGACACGACACGCGAAATCTTCTAGGGATGATCCGGCCCAATCCGATCATGACCGTCCCCTGAACGAGCGGGGGCGCC
>NZ_DALZMB010000128.1:0-9714 GCF_032007265.1 Paracoccus sp. (in: a-proteobacteria)
GGCCTTCATCACGGGCAGCCCGGTCAAGGCCTTGATCTCGCTCACGCGCTTGGAGCTTTCGTGACCGTGAAGCTGGATGATATCAAGGGCGACCTGCGCAAGGACATGGGTCAATGTCGCATCATCGGGATTAACGAAAAGCCCGACCCGCGCGATGCCCAAAGGAATATTGGCCACGAGTTCTGCGGCGCGCTTGGCCGTAACCGCGCGCGGGGATTTCGCAAAAAACACAAAACCCAGATAGCGCGCACCGGCGTCGATTGCGGCTGCGACCGATGCCTCATCGGACAGGCCGCAGATCTTGACCGCAGCTGAGGGGCCAAGGGTTGCGGCGGGCGAAGGTGAGGGGCTGGCCACTGCTTGTCGCGGGCCGTTTTCACTTGAATCTGGATTGCTCATACGCGCGCACGTGCTTCAATCGCGGTATTTCCGGTGCCGTTGGTACCGGCGCTAGGGGCGGTTCTGGCCGAGGATTGATCCAGTATCGCCAGGACCTCATCTTTGTGCTTGCTGGGTCCGGTACTGCGCAGATGGCCCATTTCACGCTCGAGCCGGGCCAGCTCTGCGGCCCGACGGCTGGATTCCGCGCGCAATCCCGCCTCGCGCAGCCATTCCCAGATCAGGCCGACGACAACGCCGAACATGATCGCCAGAAAGAATGCGATAAAGGCGGGCATGGTCAAAGACCATGACCCGCCAAGGAACTGCCCGAACTGTGCCGGGAACAGACCGACCGTGATCATTTGCCGATTGGCCAAAGCCACGCCAAGCAAAATGATGGCGAGAAGAATTACGAAAGCCAATCTTAGCGCGCGCATGGAAAGCCCCTTAGGTCATTGCGCGCCCAATTTGGCCTATTCAGTCATCCCATTCAACCGGTCGCGCAGCAATTTGCCAGTTTTGAAGAAAGGAACGTGCTTTTCTTCGACGCTGACGGAATCGCCGGTTCTTGGGTTACGCCCAGTGCGCGCATCGCGTTTTTTGACCGAGAATGCGCCGAAACCACGCAACTCCACGCGGTCACCGCGCGACATTGCATGAATGATCTCTTCGAAAACCGTGTTCACAATGCGCTCAACGTCGCGTTGGAACAGATGCGGGTTCTCTTCCGATATTCTCTGGATCAGTTCAGAACGGATCATCTTCTACCCTGTGACTGGAACCAATAGCAGAGGTGCCTGCTGGCTACCTCAACACCACAACAATTTAGGAACGCTTAGCAAGTCATATAGTTGCAGACTTTAATCACGAAGCGAACAAAAGTTTTCTGGTGTGACGAAAGAACCCGCCCGGAGCCAATGATCCTGAGCGGGTCCCAAAAATCAGGTGGACCGGAACCAATGCAGGTCCCGGCCCCCCTCATCAGTTGCGGCTCTTGAGAGCTGCGCCAAGAATGTCGCCAAGCGATGCGCCCGATTCGGACGAACCGTACTGCTCAACGGCTTCTTTTTCTTCAGCAATCTCGCGTGCCTTGATCGACAGGCCCAGACGACGGGTCTTGGTGTCGATGTTGGTAACGCGTGCGTCGACGCTGTCACCGACCTGGAAGCGCTCGGGGCGCTGGTCCTGACGGTCACGAGCAAGGTCCGAACGACGGATGAAGGATTTCACGCCGTTGTATTCGACCTCAACGCCACCTTCTTCGATCGCGGTGATTGCGACGGTGACGATATCGCCACGCTTCACGCCATCAACAGCTTCCGACATGGTGTCGTTTTCGAGCGCTTTGATCGAGAGCGAGATACGCTCTTTCTCGACGTCGACTTCCTGAACAACTGCGCGGACGATGTCGCCCTTGCGGAAGTCCTGGATGGCGTCTTCGCCACGGGCATCCCACGAGATGTCCGACAGGTGAACCATGCCGTCGATATCGCCTTCGAGGCCGATGAACAGACCGAATTCGGTGATGTTCTTGACTTCGCCTTCGATCTGCGTGCCGGTCGGATGGGTCTCGGCGAAGACTTCCCACGGGTTACGCTGGGTCTGCTTAAGACCAAGCGAGACGCGGCGCTTTGCTTCGTCGATTTCCAGAACCATGACCTCAACCTCTTGCGAGGTGGACACGATTTTGCCGGGGTGCACGTTCTTCTTGGTCCAGGACATTTCCGAAACGTGGACCAGACCTTCGACACCAGCTTCCAACTCGACGAATGCGCCGTAGTCGGTGATGTTGGTGACGCGACCCTGATGGACCGAACCGATCGGGAATTTGTTCGCAACCGTATCCCACGGATCGGCCTGAAGCTGCTTCATGCCCAGGCTGATGCGGTGGGTGTCTTTGTTGATCTTGACGACCTGAACCTTGACGGTTTCGCCGATCGACAGGATCTCCGACGGGTGGTTGACGCGACGCCATGCCATATCGGTGACGTGCAGCAGGCCGTCAACGCCGCCCAGATCAACGAACGCACCGTATTCAGTGATGTTCTTGACCACGCCCTCGACGGTCTGACCTTCGGTCAGGTTCGCGATGACTTCGGCGCGCTGTTCGGCGCGGCTTTCTTCCAGAATTGCACGACGCGAGACAACGATGTTGCCACGGCGGCGATCCATTTTCAGGATCTGGAACGGCTGCTTCAGACCCATCAGCGGGCCAGCGTCGCGCACGGGGCGAACGTCAACCTGCGAACCCGGAAGGAACGCAACAGCGCCGCCCAGATCGACCGTGAAGCCGCCTTTGACGCGACCAAAGATGGCACCGTCGACGCGCTCTTCAGCTGCATATGCCTTTTCAAGGCGATCCCAGGCTTCTTCACGGCGAGCTTTCTCGCGCGAGATCGATGCTTCGCCGCGGGCGTTCTCAACGCGGTCAAGGTAAACCTCGACTTCGTCGCCAACTGCGATCTTGGCATCTTCGCCGGGGTTTGCGAATTCTTTCAGATCAACGCGGCCTTCCATTTTGTAGCCGACGTCGATGATGGCCTGGCCTGCCTCGATGGCGATGACCTTGCCTTTGACAACCGAACCCTCTTCGGGGGTGTCAATCTCGAAGCTTTCTTTAAGGAGGGCTTCGAATTCCTCCATTGCAGCTTTAGTGCTCATACGAACAGTTTTTCCTTTTCACGTGTTTTCTGGCCATGCGGTTGGCTCCGCCGGTCTTTTTACGCCATCCGGGCAGAATAACGGGTCGTAGCAAATGACGCCCGACCCGATAGAATTGGCCTGTTCTGGCCGTATCACCCATTGACTTGGCCCGCGCTATATTCCTCAATCGCGCGAAACGCAAGCCTTTCCGCAGATGATCCGGCGGAGGAACCGCTCACGCGGGCGAAGAAATGCTTGCGAAACCCCGCCGTTTTGCAGGTGGGAATGATCGCTTCACCCGCGCTTGGCGCGCACTGTGGCAATGGCCCGAGCGACCGCCTCGTCGATTGACAGATGCGAAGTATCCAGCAAAACCGCATCCTTGGCCATGACCATGGGCGCCACATCGCGGGCTGCATCGCGCGCGTCACGCTCGCGGATTTGTGCCAACATTTCCTCGGGTGAGGTACCCAGTTCGCGGGCGCGGCGGCTGGCGCGGGTTTGATCGTCGGCTACCACGTAAAGCTTGACCTCGGCATCCGGGCAAATGACGGTGCCGATGTCGCGCCCGTCCAGAACCGCCCCCTGCCCGTCGCGCGCAAAGCGGCGCTGAAATTCGACCAATGCGGCGCGAACCTGCGGAATGGCCGCCACACGCGACGCCGCCTGCCCGGCTTCGGCGCTGCGCAGATCGTCGCGCTCAAGATCCGCCGCAGTCAGACTTTGCGCAGCCGCGACCGGATCGCCGCCCTTGGCCCCGACGGCGCGGTAAAGCAGCCCCGTATCCAGATGGGTAAAGCCGAATTCCGCGGCAAGTGCGCGTGCAATCGTTCCTTTTCCGGATGCGGCCGGCCCGTCGATGGCAATGGTAAATGGCATGAAGCTGTCCTGAAACATCCTGGCCCGCAACGACCGGGCTTTGACAGGTTCCTTCGCATATCGGCCCCGGCGCGGTCCAGCCCCCGGCCCCGATCCCCGACCTTTTTCATCCAAGGCAAAATGCCAAAAGCGTCAGCCCCGCCTGAAACATTCGCGAAGTGAACAAATCTCTGATATTTTCGGGGTGATTGCGCAAAATATTCAATATGTCTGTTGCTTCCGGATCAGAGACGCGAAAACATGGCGATAGGCGGAAGCCCGCTGAGAGCGTTCACGGGCCCACCCCCGCTGCAGGAGATGCTGCGATGATGAGCGATATCGAGCGCGTGATGTATGCGCCCTCTGTCGAGGATGTCTGGGAACATCTGACACAGGAAGTGGCAAAGCTAGGCTTTCGATACGTCCACTACACGCTAAACAGGCGTATCAGCGCCGAGCTTTTAAGAATGCCGCCCGAGCAGGTGATCTTGTCCAACCTGTCCAAACCTTTGATCGATCAATTCTTGATCGGGGATTTTTCGCGCACCGCACCGCTTACCAGGTGGTTGCAACAAAACTGCGGCGTCAATTCCTGGGATTGGGTCTATGATCAATGGCAGCAAGGCTTGCTAAGCCAGCCCGAAGAACGCGCGCTAAGGGCGTTTTTGGAAGCGGGTCATCTGGCTGGCTGGGGGATCAGCCTACGCGGAATTGCGCCGCGCCTTGGCGGCGCGATCGTTTTTGGCGGCGAGCTGGGCATGACCCAGCCCCAGCTTGATCGGATCTGGAACAAGCATCAGCGCCAGGTGACAGCCCTTGCTGGCTTGGCGCATATGCGCATGGCCTCACTGCCCAGCCAACTTGCCGGTGAAATGCTGACGCAGCGGCAGCGTGAGGTCCTTGAGTGGATCTCGGCTGGCAAAAGCAATGCCGAGATCGCTGAAATTCTAGCGATATCCCTGCCCACGGTGGAAAAACATCTGCGACTTGCCCGGCAGGCCTTGGGGGTCAAGACCACGGCTCAGGCCATTATCCTTGCCACGCTGCGCCATCAGATCTTTATCGTCGAGCCGCAAATCAAGCGCGAAAACCTGCTGGCAGATGTGGCCTGATACGGTTTTGCACCCGGCACATATGCAAAACGCCGGCCACTTGGGCCGGCGTTTCTTATAACAAAGTCGAAAGGACTTATGCGCCTGCGCGGGTCTTGGCGACCTCGGCTGCAAAGTCTTCTTCTTTTTTCTCGATGCCTTCACCGACTTCGATGCGGGCATAGCCGGTCACTTCAACACCAGCATCTTTCGCAGCCTGAGCCACGGTGATGTCGGGGTTCATGACGAATTTCTGGTTCAGAAGGGTCACTTCTTCCAGGAATTTCGCCATGCGGCCTTCGATCATCTTGGCGATGACCGCTTCCGGCTTGCCCGATTCACGAGCCTGCTCGGTCAGAACGTTCTTTTCACGCTCGACCAGCGACTGATCAAGGTCAGCTGCCGACAGCGAGGCCGGGTTGGTTGCCGCGATATGCATCGCGATCTGCTTGCCAACTTCTTCGGCTTTGTCTTTGGGGCCGTTCAAAGCAACCAGAACGCCGATTTTGCCCATGCCAGCTGCTGCAGCATTGTGAACATAGGACACAACGGTTTCGCCGTTCAGAATGTGCATCCGGCGCAAAGTCATGTTCTCGCCGATGCGGGCGATTGCTTCGCTCAGAACCGTTTCGACGGTTTTGCCGTTCAGATGCGTCTGCATCAGAACTTCAAGATCTTCGCCGGTGCTCAGAGCCAGATCCGAAATCTCGCGGACGAGTTTCTGGAAGTCAGCGTTTTTAGCAACGAAATCGGTTTCCGAGTTCAGCTCGATCGCGACGCCGCGACCGTCCGAAACCGAAAGGCCAACCAGGCCTTCAGCGGCCACACGGCCCGATTTCTTTGCTGCTTTTGCAAGACCCTTGGTGCGCAGCCAGTCAACGGCGGCTTCCATGTCACCATTGGTTTCGGTCAGCGCCTTTTTGGCGTCCATCATGCCTGCGCCGGTCGATTCGCGCAGGTCTTTCACCATCGCTGCGGTGATAGCCATCGGATGTCTCCTTGCTTCGCTTTGCAATGCGTCAGGCGGGGCTATCCCCGCCTGATGTCAATTCCGTGAATGCCAGTCGCAAAAGCGATCAGGCTTCGGCTTCTGCCTCGGCTTCGTCGCCCAGCTCTTCAGCCGGAACATCGGTCAGCGAGCCAAGGTCAACACCAGCAGCGCCCATCTGAGCGGTCATGCCGTCCAGAGCCGCACGGCTGACGAGATCGGTGTAAAGAGCGATCGCGCGAGCCGCGTCATCGTTACCCGGGATGATGTAGTCAACGCCTTTGGGCGAGCAGTTGGTGTCGACAACAGCGACGACCGGGATGCCCAGCTTGTTGGCTTCAAGAATCGCGAGGTCTTCTTTGTTGACGTCAACAACGAAGATCAGGTCCGGCAGGCCGCCCATGTCGCGGATACCGCCAAGGCTTGCTTGCAGTTTGCCCTGCTCGCGTTCCATGCCAAGACGCTCTTTCTTGGTCAGGCCTTCTGCGCCTGCGCCAAGGGTCTCGTCGATGGCTTTCAGGCGCTGGATCGACTGGGAAACGGTTTTCCAGTTGGTCAGCGTGCCACCGAGCCAGCGGTGGTTCATGTAATATTGTGCGGATTTCTCAGCAGCTTCGGCAATTGCCTTTTGTGCCTGACGCTTGGTGCCGACGAACAGCACGCGGCCACCTTTGGCAACCGTGTCGCGAACGACTTTCAGCGCCTGCTCCAGCATCGGAGCGGTCTGGGTCAGGTCGACAATATGGATGCCGTTACGCTCACCATAGATGTACTGGCCCATGCGCGGGTTCCAGCGCTGGGTTTGGTGGCCATAGTGAACGCCAGCTTCCAAGAGCTGACGCATGGAGAATTCGGGAAGCGCCATGTTCGTTCCTTTCCGGTTTACGCCTTGGCAGGGTGTCTCAGGGCTGCGCCCCAACCGGTGGACCTGGACAGATTTCTCCTGCCTCGGCCCGACCCCGCCTGTGAAGTGAGCGCCACATAAGCCGAGTGCGCCCCAAGTGCAAGCCCTTTTGCGGCCAAGCGTCCATGGCGGAAAATACGCGACATTTTAGCGGATAGGGTCAAATCCCGCAAAACTGCTGCATTCTAAGCCATGCGCATAAACCCGCATTTAACCATTTGCCGGTCATATTGGCACCAACCAGCCAAGAAAGGAAATCCGTTGCGTGGCAATAAGTTGATCAGGCGTCGGGACGCCAAGTCGCAATGATGATATTGGCCCTGCCCCCACGCCTCGACCTGATCGAAGCGACGCCACTGACCAAGGCGCTCCGTCAGGCCTTTGGCAAACCGCTAACCGTGGATGCCTCCGGCGTGGAGCATCTGGGCGCCCTTTGCCTTCAGGTGCTGATCGCCGCTGCACGTCACTGGCGCGAAGAAGGGGTCAGCTTTGCAATCACCCCCCGCTCGGACGCCTTTGTCACCGCCCTTAACAACTTCGGCCTCGACGTCGAAACCGTCACGCTGGAGGAGGTATAATGTCACTGAAAGTCCTGGCCGTCGACGATAGCCGAACCATGCGCGATATGGTGCGCCTCTCGCTGTCATCTGTTGGCATGTCCGTGACCGTGGCCGAAGACGGCATCGACGGGTTGCGGGTTCTTGAGGAAATGGAACCAGATGCGATCATCTCGGACATCAACATGCCCCGCCTTGATGGTTTTGGCTTCATCGAAGCGGTACGCAAGATCGATCGATTGCGCGCGGTTCCCATCCTGGTCCTGACGACGGAAAGCGCGGATGAGCTGAAAACCAGGGCGCGAAACGCCGGGGCCACCGGCTGGATCGTCAAGCCATTTGATCCGCAAAAGCTGATCAAAACCATTCAGCTTGTCACCGGATAGGAATGGCTCATGTCTCACGACCCAATGGAAGAAATCCGGGCCTCCTTCTTTCTTGAATGCGAAGAGCTGATGGAAAGCCTCCAGGATGCACTTGTTGTGCTGGAGGGCGGCGGTTCGGATAACGAAACGATCAACGTCATTTTCCGCGCAGTACATTCGATCAAGGGCGGCGCAGGGGCGTTCGGCCTCAACGCGCTGGTCAGCTTTGCTCACCGCTTTGAGACCGTGATGGACGAATTGCGCGCTGGCCGCCTTGAATTGACAGATGACGCGGTCAAGCTCTTCTTTCAGGGCGCGGATGTGCTGCAAGATCATGTCCGCGCAGCGCAACTTGGCGGCCCAGAGCCTGATGCGTCGGAGGCGGTCCTCGAAAGCCTCGAAGCCTTACTAGGAGAGGACGGGCTTGTTGAAGACGAAGCGGTTGATTTCGCGCCTCTAGGCTTGGCCTTCAGCTTCACCGACACAGAGAGTGACCTAGGCACCGAGCTAGCAGACGAAAGCCACCACAGCTTAGAAAGCGACGATGACACCGGCGAATTGCCCGTGTGGCATATCAGCTTCAAGCCTCACGCCAAACTCTATTCCTGCGGCAATGAGGCGCTCCATATTCTCAATGCCATCGGCGAATTGGGCGATCATCACGTCCAATGCAAGCTGCCCTCGCGCCTTCAGCTTGACGAGGCAACTGCCGAAATCCCAGAAATTTCTTGGGAAATTACGCTGACGGCGGATTGCGAACTGCGCGACATCAACGAGGTCTTCGATTTTGTTGCTGATGTTTGCGACCTGCAGATTACGCCGATGGAACGGACCTTCCATCGCCCTTTTGCTGAGGCGGTCGGGGCCCATGACCCGCCCGGGCCGGTCCTCGAAGCTGATCCAAGCGCACCACCAATCAAGGCGGAACCTTTCATGCAGATCGAACCCGCAGAGCCCGCCCCAAAGCCGTCAGCGGCAAGCGATGACGCGCGCAGCGCAGCACCAGAAGCTGCATCCCGAAATCAGCCCCCGGCGCCAAGCGAACCCGCGACCAGCACCGTTCGCGTGGACCTAGACCGCATCGATCGTCTCGTAAACCTAGTTGGTGAGCTGGTGATCAACCAGGCAATGCTGGCACAAAGTGTCAGCGAGGCAGGGATTGCTGAACAGCCGGCCGTCGTAAACGGTCTAGAGGAATTCATGATGCTGACCCGGGATATCCAGGACAGCGTTATGATGATTCGCGCCCAGCCCGTTAAACCCCTTTTTCAACGCATGTCACGCATTGTCCGCGAGGCCTCCAGTGCCGTCGGAAAGAAGGTCCGTCTCAAAACCGAAGGCGAAACCACAGAGGTCGACAAGACTGTCATCGAACGCCTCGCCGATCCCCTTACGCATATGATCCGAAATGCTGTGGATCACGGTATAGAAGCCCAGGAAAGGCGTCTGTCCTCCGGAAAGCCTGCAGAAGGCATCATTACCCTTTCGGCGTCTCACCGTGCAGGCCGAGTCCTGATCGAAATCTCAGATGACGGTGCTGGCATTAATCGCACGCGTGTCCGGGAGATTGCCGTCACCAAGGGGCTTATTTCCGCAGATGCTCAGCTGACAGATAATGAAATCGACAACCTGTTATTCTTACCGGGGTTCTCAACTGCAACAGAGATATCGAACCTTTCCGGTCGAGGCGTGGGAATGGACGTCGTCAAAAGTGCTATATCGGCACTTGGGGGGCGTGTCACGATCACCAGCAATCCGGGTCAAGGCACCACTTTTTCAATCTCCTTACCTCTGACATTGGCGGTTCTTGACGGGATGGTTGTGCGCGTTGCGAACCAAACGCTCGTGGTCCCGCTGAACGCGATCGTCGAAACGGCTCTGTTGCACAAATCACGTGAGGGATTCATCTCGTGAATCCAGCGTGGTA
>NZ_DALZMB010000129.1:0-9507 GCF_032007265.1 Paracoccus sp. (in: a-proteobacteria)
TATTGCGTCGGGTAATGATCATAAAGTCCTCCTCCCAAAGGATATGTGATTGTTGTGGGTTTAAAGCAGCGCCGTCGAGAACCACGGCACCGCGGCAATCGCCAAAAGCCCGATCAGAAGCGCAGCCAGATAGGGCCAGATCTTACGCATGACCTGCTCGGCCGGAACATTCGCGATTTTGCAGGCGATATAGAAGCCGATGCCAATCGGCGGGGCCATCAAGCCGATATTCATCGCAGTGACGATAACCATGGCGTAGTGGATGTCGTGAATGCCCAGCCCGCGCGCGATCGGAAACATGATCGGCGCCAAAAGGACGATGGCTGGCAGCCCTTCCAGGATACAGCCCAGGATCAGGAAGATCACGATCGAGGCCAGCATGAAGACGACCCAGCCGCCCGGCAACCCGGTGACGATATTCATCAGATCGCGCGCAAAACCCGATTGCGTCAGCGCCCATGCCATTGATGAGGCCGCGCCAAGGATCAGCAGGATCGCCCCCGACATTGCCGCCGTCTCGACCAGCATCGTTCCCATTTTGCGCACCGGAATGCCGCCATAAAGAACGATCCCGATGATGAATGCATATAGAACCGCGATGGTGGAAACCTCGGTCGCCGTCGCCACGCCGCTGCCGACAAGGCTGCGGATCATAAAGGGCAATACCAAAGCCGGCGCCGAGACGACCGCAGCTTTCATAATGAACTTCAGATTGGCGCGCTTGACCCCGCTCATATCCTCGTCGCGTGCCTTCCAGCGCGCAAGCAGGGCCAGAACCACCAAAAGAACCATGGCAATGGCAAAGCCCGAGGTGAACAGGCCCGCAATCGAAACCCCCGCAACCGAACCCAGAACGATCAAGACGATCGAGGGCGGCACGGTATCCGCCATAGCCGCCCCGGTCGCCAAAAGGGCCGTCATTTCCGATGGCGAATGACCACGGCGGCGCATCTCGGGAAACAGGGCTGGCGCGACAGTTGCCATATCCGACACCTTCGAGCCGGAAATCCCCGAAACTAGGAACATCGACCCCAAAAGCACATAGCTCATCCCGGCTTTCACATGGCCGAAAAGCGAGGCAAGGAAATTGACAATCGCCTTACCCATTCCCGTGGCATCCAGAACACAGCCCAAAAGCACAAAGACCGGCACCGAGAGCAAAATCAACGAGGACATGCCTTCATCGATGCGGCCGATCATCACGAAAACCGGCGAATGGCTGGCAAAGGTCAGATAGGACAGGGTGCCAAGCGCGAAGCAAAAGGCGATTGGCACGCCGACTGCCAGCAAAATCGCCACCAGCAGACCCAGATAGATCGGCAGGTTCCAATTGCCGATGCCCAGCATTGCGGGCTTGGCATAAAACAGCAGCGCCGCAGCAAGTCCCGCGACAGCCAGCGTGCCGATGATCGTGCCCCATTGCTTGGTGCGCAGCACCGATATCACCATCAAAAGCGACATCAGCGCAATTCCCACGGGCAGGGCCGAAGCGCGCCACGACATCGGCAGACCCAGTGCCGGCGAGGTCACAAAGCTTTCCTCATAGGCATATTCCACCGCCACCGGCAGCAGGCGCAGCAAAAGCACGCATACCATCACCTGCCCCGCCACTTCGGCAATGCGGGCCAGTTTCTGGGGCAATAGCGGCAAAACGACCGTCAGCCGCATATGCTCGTGGCGATCGACTGCCAGGGCCGAACCCAGCATCGCCATCCAGATAAAGCTGATCGAGGCGGCCTCATCCCCCCAGATCAGCGGTTTTGCCAACACATAGCGGAAAAAGACGTTCGCCAGCACGGTCACAATCATGACGAGCAGAAGGCCTGCCGCCAAAATCTCGATCGGGCGCATCCAGGGCTCGGCGCGTTTGGGCTGGGCCATAGCCTCGATGCCGCCAAGCGCCAATTCAGCGCCCATTTCGGTTTCGCTGGCTTGCATTCAATCCTCCCTATACGAAAGGGCTCTCCCCAGCCCTTGCTGCATGTCCACAATATGGCCGCAGCTTTCGTTTTTTCAGATTGTAGTTTTCGGCGTAATTTACGGCATTATGCAAGATGTAAATCTGGCTGCCGCGAAATATTCGTCAAATCCAGGATAGCTCATTCCACACTATGGAATGAGCGCGCCGAAAACGCCAAAGCAGCAGACAAAGCCCGGCGCGCAGTTATGCAAACAGCACGGCGGCCTAGCGATTTATTCGAAATTTCCCTGCATCCCCTTTAGGGGCACATTGCGCAGATAGCTCAGTCGCGGGTCGGCTTGCGGCCCACAGGCCTTGAGCCGCGCGAACATCTGGGGGGTGGTTGTGCGCAACAGATCAAAGCTGGGCTCGGACGGGGTACCGGTAAAGCTGGGCGCCAGATCGCCCGCAAACATCTGATTGATGGTCGCGCGCCACAATGCCTTGACCGAGGCTTTGGTCTTTGGGGTCAGCTCAGACCCGCTGGACCGCAGCGCGGCCAGCCGCTCGACCTCGCCCTGTGACAAGATCTCGGCGAGAGGCGAGGCCAGATTTTTGCGATAATCAATGCCCAAAGCGCTGGGGGTATAGCCTATTTTTGCCGGATCGCAGCTGATGCTTTGCGCGCCCGCGCAGGCCGAAAGCGCCAACAAAAGCCCTGCTGCACTGACCAAGCGAAGTGATGCCGTGCGGATCATATCCTTGCCCCCTTAAATCATGGCCAGCAGATTGCGCACCTCAACCCCCAGCTGGATCGGCGAGACACTTTCGATGCCGTTATCGGTCAGCCGGCGGTCGTCGGAAAAGCTGGCAATCAGCTGCCGCATACCGATGCTGACAACCGGATAATGTGCCAGATGCGCCAGCATGGCCAGCACGTCATTGGCATCGGAAACACGATGCAAGAAGGCAGACAGCTCTGCAAGAGCGCGCGGATCGCCATAGCTGGCCAGGTAGCAGGCCCAAGCCCATGTCTCTGAGAAATGCCAATCCTGCGCCGCGTTCCAGTCAGGCTGGATTACCCCATCCAGTTGGGCGCGCAGATCGACACCAAGGGCACGCGCGCAACCGAAATAAAGCCCTGCATAACCGCTTTCATCTACCCCCGCGATATAGGGCACGCGGGCGTAAACCTGGCGCAAATCAGCTAAAAAGGCATCGTCCAGATGTGGTGCCCCATCGGGATGCTCGGACAGCTCACCCCAGATCGCCCAGATATGGCCTAAAAGAAAGGTCATATACCGTTCGGTCGCGGATGCGGGGACATGCGCCGCCAGCTGACCCGTCATCGCCCGAACGCACAGGATCGGCGGCAATTCCCCGTCCTGCGGGTCAAAAAGCACCGAGAGTTTTTCGGCCGCCTCATCGCTGCCCCGCTCCTGCCAGGTTTTCAAAAGCGCACCCGCCCCAGCCGGGCAATAGCTGTCAATCGCGGTCTGATAGGCGTTTTGATCCGTGGACATGTCTATCTTCCTTGAACCGATTTCCACTGCATATAGCGCAGCTCTTTGCGGTCAGTGCGCGGATTACCATAACCCATAAGGTTCAACACATCATTGCTAGCCACATTATCGCCCCCAGCCGCGGCGCGCAGATGCGGGGGGTATTGCCCGCTGGCCGCCGGGTCGTTGGGGTGACGCAGCTTGATCGTATGGCCAAACTCATGTGCGGCGGTCGAATAGACACCGCTGTCCGAGTTAAAGAAAATCGCATAGTCCGATCCGATACTGCGCGCGAACCCGTTGATATAGCTGCCCGCGCCGCGCCTGCCTGTCGGCATCATCAAGAACAGGTATTTGTCATAGCCCGGATTGCGACGCTTGACGGCGGTAAAGATTGCATCGGTGACACGCGTGATTGTTCCACCCCATCCTGCATCCAGTTGCGTCGGAGTCATTTGACCATTGGCATCGAAGAATCCGCCCCCCGGTGCCAAATTGGTTGTGGCGGGCAGGTCATAGCGCGCAAGCGCAGTCAGGCTGACCTCGACACAAGCCGCGCGGTAACATTCAGCGAAAAAGTTGCGGTAGACCGTCATATCCATCGCTGGACGTGGCAAGGTCAGGCTGGTGCGCGCCGCCGCCCCCGTGCCGGTCGTGACGGTCTGGTTCACCTCACATAGTGCGACCCGATAGGATTTGAGAACGTGGCAGGCGACATGCACCCAGCCAATATCCTTGCCACCGCAGCTGACGACGATCGTACAATCCCCCGCAGCCAGACCTTGAATTTCGAACTCTGCAAGATTGGTTGTGATCGTGCTGGTGACCACCCGCGCGACATTGGCGGGTTTGACGACATAGGTGCTGTTGCGGATACAGCCGTGGTGATTGGCGAAGTTGATCAGGCATTTGGTGGTCTGGCCACGTTGAACCGACAGCCAGACCGCCCCATCGCGGGTCAGGCGGTTCGTGGGGGCCGTCTTGGCCGCATTGGGTGGCAGCCAATAGGGCTGGGTGCCCGAGCCGACCATATCGGTTTTGTCATCAAAGCCATAATAGGCGGCCTTGCGGCCGTGCTTGCGAAAATCAGCCGCCTCGGGACAGCAAGGTGCCTCGCCCGAGGCAGGGCTGCCGGGGTTTGCGGTCAGATCATCAACCTTGCTGGATGGAGGGGCGCTGGACGAGAGATTACACATTCACATCTTCCTCATCGCTATTTCGCAGCAGAGCATTCAGACGCTTTCGCGCATATTCGCCCAATGCCTGATCTGGTGCGCGGCCCTGTTCGCGCGCTTGTCGAACGATATCGGCCACCCAAGGGTAAAGCGGGTCCTCATAAAAGCGGACCCCCAGCACATGGGTCAGAACCAACGCCAACCTGCGGCCAAAGCTGGTATCGATGTGCAGATATTGCGTCGCCTTCAATGCTTGCCCTTCAAGGTAACGGCGCGGCCAGTTTTCACGCTCGGCAGGGCTCAGATCCCATAGCTCCAACAGCGCGTCGTGCAAAACACTGTGCGAGATATCGGGATTGCGCATCAACGGCTCGACTTCGGGCAGGCGCGTCAGGCGCTCGCGTAAAATCGCAGCATCGGGTCCGATCTGACGATCACCTATCGCCATGAATGCCTTGCGCGCGCGCGCCAGCCTGTCCTCTTCGCTGCCCAGACCGCTAAGTGCGGTGCGGATCGCATCGTAGCGTGGATCATCCAGAAAATATGCGCCAAGCCAATTCATGATCAGCAAAAGATAGGCACGCCCACCCACGGTCATCAGCCCGAAATTGTCGCCCTCAAGGCCGGCATGGGCGACAAGACGGCGGCAATTGACCTCGCCCAAGGCGCGAAAGCGCGCTGGATTGATGCGGCGCAGCGAGGCAACCAGTTGATGATAGCGTGTCTCTTGTGCGATTGCGCCATGCAGCGCCTCATCCAGACGGATCATGCAGCCTTACCCCGGCTCAGCGCAAAGACGCGCGGCGCGCCGATCCGCGCCAAATCCCGAAAAATCACGCGGCCCGGCGCCAGAAAGCTGTCGATCAAGCCGTGATAGCGCCCATGCCGCGCCATTGCGCTTAGGACAGGCGCGCTCCAGAATCGCAGAAAGACGCGCTTGCCCGATGCCATTTCGACGCTGGTGAACTTGCGAAAATGGGCGCGGGTTTCGGCCAGACTGTGCCGGGTCGAGACAAAGCAGCCGTAATCCAAACCCCAAAGACTGGAGGGCTGATCTGATGCCGTAAACAAGCGCCGCGTGAAGGGCGCATCAGAACGCAACGTCACGATCCAGGGCGCCAGCTCGGCCGAGTTTTCGGCCAATGGGCCTTGATAAAGACATGCATGCGCCAGCCCCGATGCCTCGATCAGATCAAGCAATCCCGGAACCACCGCACCATCCAAGATCGCGTGGCAGTGCCGCCCATCCTGTGGGAAAAGCTCGGGCTCAAGCTCGGCGGGAACGTTCAGCTGCGGCCAGGCCCCAAGCTGGGCATCCAAGGGGGCGGCAAAGCCCAATCTTGCGACGTGATGGCGCAAGTTCCCCCCCTCATCGACCTTTTCGGGGATCGCGTAAAAGGGCCTGTGCGTGCTGACTTGCCAATGCAGATCGCCAGGTAAATCCCAATCATCTTGGGGCGTTAGCGCACCCGCACCATCAAAGGCCGCCAGCGGTACAGCCTCGATCAGCTTGGGTGCATGCGCTGTAAGGCTGGGGACGGCGCTGCGCAGGACCGCTTCACTGTCGATGCGGCTCGAGGCCCAGACTGCAGCGTGATGCAATTGGTGCTCGGGACCCAATTGATAGCGAAGCACCCAGATTTCAAACTCGCCCGACACGAAAGCTGTCCCGCCCCTAAACGCAGCCCCTCATGCAAAGGGCTTTAGTCCAATAATGTACAATATGACTAAGGCAGTTAACGGGATTGTCAGACGATATACAATTGCCAAAAGATGTAATCGCGGATGCGCGTTCACCCTGACCGGCCATGCGTGCAGCCACACAATATCAAAATGCCAAGGATTACCGGGCTATGGCGCGGCGCACTGGCAGAAAGGCATACCGTTGACCACCTGCCGTTTAGTATACAAGAAATATTTTTATTGAACGGCTCAATTTGCCGACACATAGTCGACAGATAGACGAATCGAAAGCAACGATCACAACGACAGGGATGACTATGAAACTGAGCCATATTGCCGCAGGCGTTTTGACCGCAACCATCGCATCCAGCGCTGCCTATGCCGACAAGCTTGACGACATCATCTCGTCGGGCACGCTGCGCTGCGCCGTCGTGCTGGATTTCCCGCCCATGGGCTCGCGCGATGAAAACAACAATCCGATCGGCTTTGACGTCGATTACTGCAACGATCTGGCGGCCGCTTTGGGCGTGAAAGCCGAGATCGTGGAAACCCCCTTCCCCGAGCGTATTCCCGCCCTGATGTCGGGCCGCGTCGATGTCGGCGTCGCGTCGACCTCGGATACGCTTGAGCGCGCCAAAACCATCGGCGTTACCATTCCCTATTACGCTTTCGAAAACTCGGTGGTCGTCAATGACAAGACCGATATCACCAGCTGGGAAGGCATGAAGGGCAAGACTGTCGGCGCCACCGCTGGCACCTATGAGGCGATCTGGCTGGAAGGCAAAGTCAAGGAATGGGGCGAGGGCGAGTTCCGTCCCTACCAGACCCAGGCCGATGTTTTCCTTGCCCTGTCGCAGGGTCAGCTGGACGCGACCGTTGGCACCACCGAAGTCGCCAATGCCAACGTGAAATCGGGCAAATTTGCCGGGATCAAAATCGTCGACAAAGCGCCGATGGTGCCGGACTATGTCTCGCTGTTCACGATGCGTCAGGAATACGGCCTGATCAACTACATGAACCTGTTCATCAACCAGCAGGTCCGCACCGGCCGCTATGCCGAGCTTTATGCAAAATGGGTTGGAGAGGGCGAGCCGGCCAATCTGACCGTCCAGGGCGTATACCGCTAATCTGACAACCCTTAAGGGCGGCGCTCGGGGCGGTTTGTCCCGGCGCCGTCTTCCCAGATCAATCCTTCGATGGGAAGACGATGTTCAACTATACATTCCAGTGGAACCAGGCGTTCCAGCGCTTGCCGCGGATGCTGGAAGGGGCATTGGTCACGATGGAAATCGCGATCATCTCGATGGTTCTGGGCATTGCCCTTGCCATCATCCTGACCCTTTTCCGACGCTCTGGCAGCCGCATCCTGCGAGGCTTTGCCCAAACCTGGGTTGAGGTTGCCCGCAATACCCCGGCGCTGTTTCAAATTTATATGGCGCATTTCGGCATCGCCGGATTTGGCATCCATCTCAGCCCCTTCGTCTCGTTGTTGATCGGGATCACCTTCAATAATGCGGGCTATCTGGCCGAAAACTTTCGCGGCGCTCTTAAAGCGATCCCCGAGACCCAGACACGCGCCGCACGCTCGCTTGGCATGAGCGAGGGCCGCGCCTTTCGCTTTGTGATCTTGCCACAAATGCTGCGGATCGCTTTCTTGCCGATGACCAACCAGATGGTCTGGGCCGTTCTGATGACCTCACTTGGCGTAACGGTGGGCATGAACACCGACCTTTACGGCGTGACGCAGGATCTGAATGCGCTGACCTTCCGCACATTCGAGCTGTTCGCACTGGCCGCAGTGATCTTTTACGTCATCACCAAGGTCATCACCCTTGGCGCGCGCCTGATTGCCGCGCGTCTGTTCCGGTATTGAGGGGAGAGGCAACCATGTTCCATACCGCCCTCAGCACAGCCGATCTGATCTTCCTCGCCAAAGGCGCGGGAATGACGCTGTTGGTGACGGCCATTTCGGTCGTTATCGGCACGATCCTTGGCATCATTTTCGGCGTGATCCGCTATCAGGTCGGCCCCTATTGGGCCGCACCGCTGACATTCGTGCTGGATATTTGCCGGTCGATTCCATTGCTGATCCAGCTGGTTTTGCTCAATGCTTTCTTCGGCATGGTGCTTGGCTTGCGCTGGCCCGGCCTGACTGTAGCCTGTATCGTACTATCGCTCTATACCTCGGCCTATTGCGCAGAAATCGTGCGTGGCGGCATCGAGGCAGTGCCATCCACCACCCGCCGCGCGGCGCGGTCTTTGGGGATGAACTGGTTTCAGGACATGCGCTATATCGTGGCGCCATTGGCGACGCGCGTGGCTCTGCCCTCTTGGATCGGACTGGCGCTTGGCGTGATGAAAGATTCGGCGCTTGTCTATGTCGTGCAGGTCACCGAGCTGTTGAAATCGACCCAAATCCTGATCACGCGCCTGCAAGAGCCGTTGTTCCTGCTGTTGATTTGCGGGGCCTTCTACTTCGTCATCTCCTACCCTCTTGCCCGTTTCGGCGGCTATCTCGAAAAACGGTGGTCCAATGATTGAGATCGAAAACGTCCGCAAATCCTTTGGCCAGCTAGAGGTGCTGAAAGGCATCGACCTAACGGTTCAGAAAGGCGAGGTGGTGACGATCATCGGGGGTTCGGGTTCAGGCAAGTCGACGCTGCTGACCTGTATCAACGGGCTGGAACCCATCGATTCCGGCAGAATTTTGGTCGATAAGACCGAAGTGCACGCCAAAACCACCGATCTGAACAAGCTACGCCAGAAAATCGGTATCGTTTTCCAACAGTGGAATGCCTTTCCGCATCTGACCGTCCTCGAGAATGTGACCCTCGCGCCGCGCAAGGTTCTGGGCTATTCCAAGGAAAAGGCCGAAGAAATCGCCGTGCGGCAGCTAAGCCATGTGGGGCTTGGCGACAAGCTAAAGACCTTCCCCTCGCGGCTATCGGGTGGTCAGCAACAGCGCATGGCAATTGCCCGCGCCCTTGCCATGTCACCGACCTATATGCTGTTTGACGAGGTCACCTCGGCGCTTGATCCGCAGCTGGTCGGCGAGGTGCTGGACACGCTGAAAATGCTTGCTGATGAGGGGATGACCATGATCTGCGTCACCCATGAAATGGCGTTTGCACGTGATGTCTCGAACCGCGTCGCCTTCTTCCATCAAGGTGTCATGGCCGAGATCGGGCCGCCAGATCAGCTGTTTGGCGACCCACGGAACCCGGAAACCCAAAAGTTCTTGTCGAGC
>NZ_DALZMB010000130.1:0-9211 GCF_032007265.1 Paracoccus sp. (in: a-proteobacteria)
GTTCGACCAGATCGTCATGCAGCTTGCGGTAGCCATAGACCTTGCCGCTCTCGGCTCAAGCCTTCTGCAGCAGTTCGGTCTGCCGGCTCAGCGGTGTCTTCAGCCCCGCGTAGAACCCGCTCGGCTGGATACGCAGACACCGGCACATGGCGCGAACGGAAAACTGCCCCCGATGCTCGGCCACGAACGCGTATCTCACTTTGCATCCCTGGCGAAATACGCGGTGGCTTTTTTTAGGATGTCACGCTCCTCGCAAACCCGTGCCAGCTCCCGCTTCAACGTGCGGATCTCGGCATCCTTCGCGGTCTCGACTGATGCCGTCTTCGCAAACTTGCGCTTCCAGGCATAGAGCGAGTGCTTGCTTACCCCGAGCCGTTCCGAAACCTCGCTGACGGGGTAACCCCGCTCGGTGATCTGCGCGACCGCGTCGCGCTTGAAGTCGTCGCTGAAAGTGCCTGTGCCCATCATGGCCTCCTTGCCTCAAAATTAGCAAAGAAGGCGTCCACGAAGCATGGGGCTATTCAGGCAGTGGACAAGAACGCACTACACATCGATGGCGTATTCCATGACGAGGCTCTGATGCGTCTGGATTTCGCGTGACTGCTTCGTCCGCATTGCTGCCGATTTGAGGCAAATTTGCGTGGCCGTTGAGGCATATTTCAGCGAACAGCGGTGCTGAGGCTGCTCACTTTTCGCGCCGATGAGCGGTAGAGCAGAGCGAGAATCTACCCGGACTGTCAAAGGTCGGAAAGGCGGGGTGGAGCGGCCGGCAGCGCAAAGCGCGAGGACACGGCCCGCCTCGACGACGACGCGCGGGACGCGCGGCGCTCGCCTATTGACCGTCCGGGGCAGGTCTGTTGGGCGGACAAACAAGGAAATGAAATGTCGCTGGGAGCGGAGTGAGCGCGGGCAAAGCCCGCGTCGATCCCCGGTCACGACCATTGGAATAACCCGGCACGCGCCATGCGCAGGCTGCATCAGATCTTCTTGCGTCAGGGATTGTCACCCGCAGGGCCGAGACGGGCAGGGCAGGCAGGACCGGATGATGAAAGGCTGGCTCGGATCACGAGACAGACAGGCATTAGCCGCAGCCGGCTGCATCGACCTGACTGGCTGGGGCGAAGGCCGGTGCAGCCGGCCGCAGCTAAAGCCCGGTGGCGTCAGCAGAGCTGGCGGCAGACGCCACAAATACCGTCCCAAACACGCGCTTACGATACTCCAGTGCTGATGATGTCAGGCGGCCCCAAACGACGGCTTGCCACAGCCTGCTTGCTGACAGTCAGCAAGATCATCGCATAGCTTCATCCAGCACCAGCACTGACTTTCATCGAGGCCAGCACGGCCACGGTATGCTTTGCGGACTGAGCTGCCATTTTCAGGCGCAGCATGGGTGTCAGCCTAGGCTGCACCATGATTGTCCTGCGAAGCGGATTGTAGAGGTTCGCGGCACAAGGCAGAAATAGAAACTGAGGAACTCGGGCTACTCTGTCGACCCACGGGAACATTGTCGGTTCAGTCGCTAGCAGGCTCCTCCTTTGCGTCGACTTCCGGTAATGGGCTTGGTGGGGCCATCGCGATTCGGATGCCCCGCTCCCGAAGGACGCGGTCGATGGCAATGAAAACCTCGTTGCGACAATCCGTTTCACGATCATGTCGGGGGACCCAATATTTCACCTGATAGGTTATGCCCTGCGGGCTGTAACGCAGGACGTGAATGTCGGTCTTTCGGTCCGCGATCAGGGATCTGACTCCGCGCAGCGCCAGCTTAATCAGGTTCCGTGCATCGCTGACCGAGATTTCGGCCGGAAGGGTCATCTCGATCGCGTCACGATACTCCTCGCGCGGTGCACTGAAATTGGTTATCTTCTGCCGTGAAATCTGGCTGTTTGGCAGAATGATGTAGGTGCTGTCCCTTGTGACCAGGCGCGAGGTCCGCCAGCCGATCTCGACAACACGACCTCGGCCCAAAGTGTCGATCTGAACCCAGTCGGCGATCCGGAACGGTGCCTCGATACTGAGGGCGAGGCCCGAGAATACGTCTGCCACGACGTTGCGGATGGCAAAGCCGAGAACCGCCAGTACCAACCCTGATCCCGTCAACAGGCCCGAGAGGTCATCACGCAGGAACAGCGACAGGCTGACAATAGCGACCAGCGTGTAGATCACCGTGCTGAGGACATCCAAGACCACCTTCGGAACCGGGCGTTGGCCCTTGTTGCGGATCTGCAGCCGCTGACGCAGAAACAGCATTATCAGCCGCGCCCCGGCAAACAGCGAGAGCGAGCCGGCGACTTGCCGGATCAGGTCGGTGGTCAAGATAACCTTCAGCCGCTCACCCATCAACTCATGCAGGGGAGAGGCCAAAATGGCGATGAAAATGAATACCGTCAGGCTCAGGGTTGCCGGGATCAGCACGCGCCATCTGGTTCGAGATGTAGTGTTAGTCATGAAAGCGCCTCCGCCAGAGCGGCATATCATCCTTTTCGCGTATGTACCAATGAGCGGGCGCGGAGCGGGCTTGCAATATCTTCAGCAGACAGTGCCTTTTCAGTCGGATTTCAGAAACTATTACTTTTTGAAGCGAAGGTTTTCTGTGCCTGACGGCCGAGCCTGTCAGGCAACTCTTCCAATCGTCAAGTAAAGTTGACCACTGTGCTGTAGGCATGGCGTCTGCTATGCGGACTAAGCGGGCATTAGGCGCATTGCGTCCGTCTTAGCTGCGGGGCGGGGGGCTATCACAGTAGCGAAAGCGCCACTCCACCAATCGCGCCGATCAGCACAACTAACCAAGGCGCTGCTCTCCACAGCACCAGCGCAACGAAACATGCCAAAGCGAGGGCGAAGTCTCGCATGTTTCCAATCGCACTAGTGAATACGGGCGAATAGAGCGCAGCACCCAGGATGCCTACAACAGCGGCATTTGCGCCCTGCATTGCAGATTGTGCCTGCGGCTTCGCCCGAAGGCCGTCCCAGAAAGGTAGCACTGCAACAAGAAGCAGGAAGCCTGGCAGGAATACAGCCAGCAAGGCGAGCGTGGAACCAACAACGCCATTCGGCTCTGGCCCTCGAATCGCGCCGAGATAGGCCGCGAAGGTGAAGAGCGGGCCGGGCACAGCCTGTGTTGCGCCGTAGCCTGCAAGGAACTGATCGGGCGTCACCCAGCCCGAAGCAACAACCTCCGCCTCCAGCAGAGGCAGAACGACATGCCCCCCTCCGAAGACAAGTGAACCTGCGCGATAGAAGCTGTCCAGAAGCGCCCACCATTGGGACAGTCCCGCCAACATAGGCAACCCCATCAGAAGCACCGTGAAAGCCACCAACGCCATGCCAGCCTGACCTTTTGTAACAGGCACTTTGATGTTCCCGCCCACAGGGCTGCCAGTTCCACGGCTCAACACCAAGCCTGCCGATCCACCCATTGCAATTGCGCCCATCATGCCAACTGCACCGGGAAGGAATGCGAGCATGGCGACTGCAATCACCGCTATAGTTGCTCTCTCACGGTCAGGGCACAGGTTGCGCGTCATGCCCCAGACTGCTTGCGCGACAATGGCGACGGCTACGACCTTTAGGCCATGCAGAGCGCCGGTTCCGATAGGGCCAGACAAAGACGAAGCAGTTAGTGCAAATGCGAGCAGGATCAGTGCAGACGGCAAGGTAAAGGCCACGAAGGCCGCGAGTGCGCCCAGCCAACCAGCGCGCATCATTCCCAGTGCAAAGCCAACTTGAGATGAGGCAGGGCCAGGCATGAACTGGCACAGAGCCACTAGGTCCGCATAGTCAGTTTCAGAAAGCCAGCGCCTCCGTGTGACAATCTCGTCGCGGAAGTATCCCAAGTGTGCGATTGGCCCACCGAAAGAGATCAGGCCCAGCTTGAGAAAGGCACCAAACACCTCGATGGGAGTGCCTTTAGATTGAAGCATCATGTGTCAGTCTCGGTTTAGGTGGTCACAAGCCTTCGCTGGCGCAAGAAGACCATCTTCCACATTGGACGGTCGATCCGGCTTAGTGTCTGATCCATGACGTGAGCATGACGGGCGGAAAAGCCCCACGAATACACCTCATCCAGCACTGTGTGGTCAAGTTGAATGACCGCAATGGGCTCTTTGCGTCGATCTCGGCCTCGGAGCCTACACTTCGCCGGACAGGATAAAATCAGCCTGGAAACTAAGGTGCGGTCTATGAGAAGCAAACTTTTCTGGCCAAAAAGGCAATCCCGACTTCAGATCTGAATTTTGCGCAACTGCTTTTAGGCAGCTTTTTCTCTCGTCAGAGGCAAAACTTTCTGATCTTTGCTACCAACCTCTTTGCCGACTGCCGATTTGTGTCGCATCGCGAGAGAACGGGCGCCGTCGAGTGTCCGGGCCTCGCCCGAGAGGGCGAGCTGAAACTCATCGACAGAACGGATGTGGGTCAGTTCGGCGTAGCGGTCCAGCACGTCGGCAACCGCGAGGTTATAGCGGACATAGAGCCGATGCCTTGAGGGCCGAAAGATGATACCGGGGCAGAGGCGGCGGGCATCGGCAACGCGGGTGCCGGTTTTGATCCCAAACGCTTTGGCCTCATAGCTGGCGGCAACGCAAGCACCCGCCTCGGAATCGACAGCGGTAATCGCGACAGGCTTGCCGCGCAAAGCCGGATCGATCTGCTGCTCGACGCTCGCAAAGAACGAGTTCATGTCCAGATATGCGACGCGAAAGGGAGTCATAGTACTAAACCTGTGGGCTGGTCTTTAGCCTCAAATGTTCTACCTTTGTTCCAATATTTGCAAGAGCCAAAATGGACAAGAAAGAGCAATTGCGCAATGTGGCCTTCGGCGGCGCATGATCCGAGCAGATCGCAGAACGCGAGGCGCTGACGGACGCGCTTGAGGTGCTGTCCAGGGCGGCCGATCGGGCAGGGGTGGATGATGTTCGCCTAGACGCCGATGTGGGATTGGCGCTCAGATGCGCGGCCAAGGATCACCCCAAAGGCGACATGCTGATCATAGCATGGGATCGTGCGGTGAAGATTGCAAATGGTGGATTACGCCGTTTGGAGCTGCTTCGGATTGCGTGGCTCTTAGAGGAAGGGCACCGGGCAAGGCTTACCTGGTCCGCCCGTTATCCTTGCCCGTTGAGAATAGCAGCCATAGCGTTAAGGACGGTCTCGGGATCATCCAGATAGTTCGCTGCGATTACGAGGGGGACAGCCTTGGGCTTGATGACCTTCCCATCAGGAAAGGTTCTGGGTTCGGCTTGATAGTAGATCGCGAGCTTTGCCTCCCCCTTGGCAGTCCGGTAGGCGGGCTTCACGAAATACGGACGATTACCATGTGTCATGTACGACCCCTTGCAATGGCACGCCTCCCGCGCGCAACCCGTCCGCTCCCCCCCGTTTGTTCAAGATCCACACTCTGCGCTGGCGAAATCGCCAAGCAACATAAACAAGGCTGGTCGCGACGCATAGCCAAAGGGGAAGACCGGCGATCAGAGCAACCAGAGAGAGCACAAGCGCTAATAGCCCGTGTAGGGCAATCGTGTGGCCAGTCGCGTAGAGGATCACACCGAAAGCATTGAAGTTTTCGTATGGCAGTCGTCTCTCTATGGAATAGAACCGCCCGACTCGTCCGAGTTCCATTTCATAGTCATATCTTGGTCCAAGGAGTTTTTCTCCGGACCTCAGCCACTAAATCCCAGCTCGCTCCCACGCCTCAACTTTTACGTCCCACTCGGAAGGGTAGGTTTTCTTCTTCGCGGCCTTATCGGCTTGCCTTTTTTCTTCTTTGGGGCGCTCCTCTGCTTGCTGCTCCAGCCAGGCAGCTTCCGCCGCTTCACGCTGCATCTTGGAAACCCGCCACATGATCCGGCTCCTTGAAAAATGGCCTTGGGCAAAGACCAAAAAACGATTTTTCGACGCCAAATGTGATGGACGGCGCTTTAGGTTATTATTCCACAAATCATGCATATAATCGGGATTAAATAGGCAAAAACCGGACTAGAAGTGGGTCGGTAGCGTTACCGTCTTGCGTGATTTTAGCCTCCGGTTCGCTGAAATCCCGACCTCTGCTTTCTGTCCTTTCGCCATTCGGAAGGCTGCTTGAACCTGCCTAACCATATACCGCGCTTTCCGGATTTGGCACTGCTCTGGGCTTCGCTGTAGAGGCCCTTGTGATCGAGATAAGAGATGGCCCATCCCTCTCGCACCAACCATTCCCCAAGATCGACCCGCCCGACGCGGCAGCTCGCCAATGTGCGTCTGTATTTGTCTGTTCCAAGCTCTCGACAATGTACGACACGCCGTCCAATAAACTGGTCCAGAGCCAATGCGGCTTGCTGACCACAGCGCCAGGGCCGATCCTGCTGGTCATTACAGATCTGGGCGGCTTCGGGGGCATCTATACGCCGTAATCTGATGCGGCTGCCATGAATCTCGATTGTGTCGCCATCAATGATGGACGCTTGCCCGGAAAGGACACTTTCCGCTCCTGCGGGAGCAAACACGTCTATTGAAAGTATGGCCAGGAACAGGACGAATAAACAGCGGGTTCTCATTCATTGACCTCGCTAAGAGGCCGCGCAGCTTTTTCAGCCACCCCTAGCGCGTTTGCCCGCTGCCAAAATGTCTGATGATCTTGGGAAACCAAACGTGCGCGATCGAAGACGGCTTGTCGCGTGTCGTCCATACAAGAAAAATAAGCGGTTAATTGGGCGAAGTATCGCTCGAAGTCGTCTGAAACCATATCTGCGTAGACTTTAAGGTCATCGTCACTTGTTGGAACGAAAGGCTCTTGTGGTGGCAGGCAAATTGTTTCCGGGCTGACTGTTTGTGCGTAAGGCGCACCAAATGGAAAACAGCCGATAGCCGTCACAAAAAGAGCTAAACATAAGCCTCTTGGGGCATACGATTGCAACCTGCTTGTTCCCAAGCAAATGGACCTTCCAGCTCGCGCGAGCCTTTCAGGCTTGGTCATAGCTTTATCCTAATCTGTGCCATGGGCTGACCCATAAGATTAATGATGAGATTGGTATTCTGACTGCTAGGCGGACTCGCGCATTTGCTGGTGATTTTGTGCGCTACGCATGAGTGCGCGGTGAAAGGCATCTTGTTCTGGGGACGGGGCAGGGGCGCCGGTAACGAGACCGACAAATTCCGTGCAGCTTAGTGAGCTGATTTGATCTTTGTATTTGGTTTTGCGGTCTAGCTCGGCAGTCAGAAGGTCATCGGGAATGGCAGGACTGCCAAGCCAATGGGTAAGCAACACAGCTGCGGCGGCGGGCAGTGACAGACGATATGCATTGCTGGTCTGGCGGATCTGGGGGCCCTTACCTTCACCCTCGACTGGCGTGAAGCGACGCAGCCAATCGAGAAAGCCATGCGCCCTCAAGGCGGCCAATGCGCGCACGATGGCATCCTTCGAACGCTTGAGGGTTGTCATGAGATAGGCAAGCGAGGGCTCCAGCTGGCCGGACTTGTAGCGCACAAGATTTGCCATGAGTGCCAGAACCTCCAGGGCGATCGCGCCGAGCGGACCATTGCGTTGCCCGCGCTGGCGGCCCGCCAGTTCGTAGCGCCGTGCTGCCAAAAGGATCTGCTGAACTTCGGCGCGGCTACACCGCGACCAGAAGCCTTGTTCGCAGCTTCCCACAAGGTGTGATTGGCGGCGGACAGGATTGGGGGTACGCCGATTGTAGCCGGTCAAGATCGCACCAGCGGTTTGAAAAAATCGGCCGCGGCTTGCGGCTTGTAGAATGGTCATGTCACTGCTCCTCATGATGTGAGGCACAGGGTCCAGAAATACCGATCTCGTTCGCACAAATGCGTTTTTCGGCTTGCTTTTTTCGGAGAGCTCGGGCTAACTAGTCCTTAACGATTAAGCGGACTCAGGCTTGCCGGCCTGTGTTATCCAAGCCCCCCTCGCGGACCCCGCGCGGGGGTTTTCTTTTTCCTACATCTTCGTGATTCTGCTCATCTGGCCTCCCTGTGGCTTTAGCTGAAAACCCTACGGCACGAATGGCCTGCGGGCAATTCTTTGTGTAGTCATCGGCAAGGACCCACAAGGTTCAGTAGCGGAAAGTTTCCGTCCGGAAACTTCTGACATTTCCTTCCGAGACTGTTTCGTAGCCGATGGACACGCCGCGCCAGCGTCCTTCAGCCTCGCAGGTCTGACCGGCAGGCAGATCGAAGCCGGTCCACGCGGGCACTTGCGCAACGCTGATGTGGGACTGGGTGAACTCGCCATTCGCCCCATATTCACCAAGGGTATTCCGGCTTCGGTTGACGTGGCACACATCTCTGCTGCCGTCGCCGGTACTGCCGCTGAAGGCGCTATAGTCGACGGAATAGACCTGCACAGAACGGACGAAGTCGAATTCTCGCCCCGATACATTAATATCTGCACCCGCGCTCGGACTCGCGGGCAGGCCGCCGCCCATAGGGCAGCGCCAAATCTGCAAGGGCGGCTCGATCGGCCAGGGTGTGACACGGCGGATGAATTCGGCCCGCGCGGCGGAACATTCTCCCGAGGCGGGAAACCCACCTGCAAGACAGAGTAGGATCGCGCAATCGATCGGATAGGCGTTCGCAGTCGTTACTGAAATCGGAAAAGCTGTAGCGCCTACGATTATTGATGTAGCGAAATGGACGAACGCATTGCTCATGATTATACCATACTAAACACGATATAATCTTGATACGCCTTAACGTCTTCCATTTCAAGCAGACAAACAAGTGTAGCTGAGGACGAGGCAGCAGCTCAGGATCCAGATACTGCTCCCGCAAGGTAGATGGGACGAGATGCTTGCGGGTCGAAACTGAAGCCGTTTGGCACAATCAGTTTACCTACGTCACCATTGTTCCACTCATAGATCCAGAGCCCGTCTTGGCTGGACAGGTGGAGCGGCCGTGCCCGCAATCTATCAGCGCTTTGGGTCATGTTTGTGTCCTCACTGTACATGCACTCTGCTGTGCCACCTCCTATGCAGCGTGCAAAGAGGTTAACTTAAAAATGTATCAAATCTGATATAGACAAGTCATATATGCCATCTTTCGGGCAGCCTCAGACGAGCTGGTAGGACACGGCCAGACTAAGAGCGTTGTGTGAATTCTTAGCACCGAGCTTATGAATTGCGCTGTTCTGGCGTTGCCGAACAGTGGGCACGCTGATGCTCAGGCTGTGGCTCTGTTGCACAATTCGGCTGATGGCCAAGGCTCCCCTTTCCCCGGACGGACT
>NZ_DALZMB010000131.1:0-9202 GCF_032007265.1 Paracoccus sp. (in: a-proteobacteria)
AAATGGCTGCGTGAACTCTACGGCCAAACCCCGTTAAAACGGGGAGGATTACCGAACGCCTTCGGTTCGCGCGCGAAGTTCCAGAGCCGGAACAGGGACCATTCCGAACGCCGCTCCTCGGCCACGGCCAGCTCGTTGCGGCTAATGTGGAAGGGGGTGCGTTCCCAGCCATTCGTCGTTTTCACCTCGATCAGGCGCGGGCGGCCGTCCGTCGCGAAGCTGGCGATATCGTAGCCGGCACCATCGCCATCCTCCTCCGACACCCACCTGACCTTGCGCGCAAGATCGTCGCGGCCCGCTGATTTCAGGGCGGCTCGTTCGTGCGCCAGGACGCGCTCCTCACCGGCACGGCCGAGGGCGCGGTTTCGCTCGTCTCTCGCCGCGACATCGAATTTGCGGGCGATGTGCAGCATCTGCTCCAGCTCCTGCGGCGGCGGCTGGTTCGACAGCGTGGGCGGCGGCCCGATCCAGATCGGCGCGGCGTCGGCTAGGCCAGTCGGCGCTCCTGTACGCGAATGGCGACCGAGCCAGGCCGGGTTCAGCGCCAGCCAACGCGCCACAGCATCCACCAACGTCATCTGGAAATTGAAGGCGGGCTTGTAGCCCGGGATCCAGTCTTCACCCAGCCCCTTCAGCACCGCGCTGATGTTCTGGTGCTTGAACTCGACCGATCCCTCGGAGCGATCGTTCAACAGCGGCAGAAGTCCGCGCCGGTGCTCGGCCTTGTTGTAAGGGCGACCAGAGACGTCGTCGGCCAGCATCGCGAAGTAATCCGCGACGATCAGGTCGTTCTCTTGATCGGTCCAAGCCCCATTTGACATTGCGCCAGGCTAGGGGCCGAAACTGCGTTTGTCATCAGAGACTTCGCGCGAAACTCCCAAGATATACCAATGACCACGCCGCCCGTGTCGCGTCGCCATCTGTTTTGAGACAAGCCGGAACCGGGGAAACACGGGCGCAAGGCGATCCGGTCAGTTCATTGAAATGTATGGGGATTGTGAATCCGTCTCGCCGAGAGCACAGGGCGGATGGAAAGAGACGCCGGGCGTTCGGAGACCGAACTCGCGCAGGCGGCCAGTCTCCGAAGGGCGGATGGTCTCTGCAAACCCCTTTGGCACATAAAGAAAAAGGCCCCGCGAGGGACCTGTTTTCGGGTTTGCAATGTGCAAGTGGCGGAGTGGAAGGCCGCCATTGTTCCGTCGCATTTCATCGCCTGAAATCGCAGTTACATCTATGAATACACGCATTTTACTGAGAACCACTGTTGCGAGCTGTTGCAATCTGTTGCGACCGAATGCATAGTCTTAGGCGGGTATTATGAGGGGCGCAGATGCCGAGGGTTGCGAAAGAGCTGTCTGCACTGGACGTGAAGAGGCTGGAGCATCCCGGTAAGGGCGGCAACGCCACGTTTGCGGTTGGGGGCGTTTCCGGGCTCCTGCTCCAGATCACACCGAACGGCGGGCGCACATGGTTGCTTCGCGTCGCGGTGGGCGGGCGGCGGCGCGAGATTGGCTTGGGCGGTTTCCCCGATGTGACGCTGGCGCAGGCCCGAGACAGGGCGCGAGAGGCCAAAGACCAGATCCGGCGCGGCATAGACCCCGTGGAAGAGCGGAGATCGGCCCGTGCGGCCTTGGAAGTGGCGCGGCGGCGCGGCCTCACTTTCGCAGATGCAGCCGCGCGGTATCTGGATGCAAAGCTGGAAGGCTTCAAAAATGCCAAGCATCGGGACCAGTGGCGGAACACTCTCCAAACCTATGCCATGCCCGAGCTTGGCAAACTGCTGGTTGACGAAATTGCCGTGCAGGATGTGTTGCGCGTGCTTGAGCCGATCTGGACAGAAAAGACCGAGACGGCCTCACGTCTTCGCGGACGCATTGAATCGGTGCTGTCTTGGGCGACAGTGGCGGGGCACAGAACTGGCGATAACCCTGCGCGCTGGGCGGGCAATCTGAAAGAGCTTCTGCCCGCGCCCTCCAAGGTCAAGCAGGAGGAAAATCACCCTGCCGTGCAGATTGACGATGCGCCGCGCTGGTTTGAGGAAATCAGAAGGCGCGAGGGCATGGGGAGCCGTGCGCTGGAGTTCACGGCGCTGACGGCTGCGCGGTCCCGTGAAGTGCGCGGGGCGCTGTGGGAGGAAATCGACCTCGAAAAAGGGCTTTGGACCATCCCAGCCGCCCGCATGAAAATGGACAGAGAGCACCGGGTGGCGCTTTCACCCGAGGCGGTCGAGTTGCTGAAAGCCCTGCCTCGCTTTGAGGGCAACCCGCTGGTGTTTCCGGCACCACGTGGCGGCGAAATGTCAGACATGACCCTTAGCGCGACAATGAAGCGCGTCCACGCGGCTGATTTAGATGCAGACGGCAAGGGATTCGTGGATCGAGTGAACAAGCGCCCAGCCGTCCCGCACGGACTGCGCAGCACGTTCCGCGATTGGGTGGCAGAGCGCACGCATTTCCCCGGTGACATGGCCGAGGTCGCGCTGGCGCATAAGGTCGGGAACGCAGTTGAGGCGTCATACCGGCGCGGAGACATGGTTGAGAAGCGCCGCATGATGATGGCGGCATGGGCGGATTACCTGACCGGGAATGTCCGGTCTGGGGCCCAAGTGGTGAGGATAGGCTAATGTGGGCTGCCGAAGGATATAAGTCTCTGCTGAATTTGATGGATGAGATTTGGGATTTAACTGACGGCTATGTAAAATCCCGAGAGCAAGAGTTTCTAGAAAGCTCGCTCCCAGAGATTTTGAAGCCATGCTACCGAGACGCTATTGATTCGGCCATGGTGGCGATATTGCTAGAGGATAGAGATTGCCACGTGAGGATTTGCTCACCTGGCGGCGTGGTTTTAAAACCGTCGTGGGCCTTTTTTGCAGAAAAGGAAGCATGCAAAGGGCTGGTGGCACCTCTCGCGGACGGTTCCGTGGATGACGTGTGTCGGTTTCTTATGCGTGCCATAGTTGAAGCTGAAGGATATTTTCAGTTTATCGATGAGGAATATTTCACCATCACGACGCCAGATCCCGAAGACCTAGAGAGCTTAGGTGAAAGCAGGTGGAATCTAAGGGAAGTCGCTCGGAAGCTTAGCCCCTTCAGAGGGTGGGCTCTCTGTGTTGAAGAGTCATTTGATGTCCAAGAATTCGCTGCGTACTTAGCTCCTCTTGATGCGATTGAAGACAAACAGGATTCCCCTACGAGGAAGCGCGGGCGTCCGGGGGTGGTGTCAGATGCGGCAAAGGCACTTGATGAGCTTTACGATGAAGTGCCTACTGGTGACTGGAAAGTAGTCGCCAAAGAGGTTGAAGCACACCTGAATAGGTCGATTAGCGACCGATCGATCCAACGTGCCGCTCATATTGCCCGCCAAAAACGAGCGCAAAAAGGCAGAAAATAGCGCCAAAAGCGGGTGCAAAATAGCTTCCATATTTTGTCTGTTCTGGCATTGTTCTCTTTTTGAGCTTTTAGCGACAGTTTGCCACCAATCGCAATTGATTGGAGCGCATGGCAATGGCCGACACCTTCCTCGCAGATACGCAAATCGCTGCCCGCTATGGGGTCCACCGCACCACCCCATGGCGCTGGGCAAAGACTGATCCGAATTTCCCCAAGCCCGTAACCCTGACGCCCGGCTGCACCCGTTGGAAGCTCGTCGAGCTCGAAGCATGGGAAGCTGCCAAGACTGCCAGCCGGGCAGCCGCATAAGAAACCGCCACCCCGAGGCAAGGGGCGGCGGTGCAATATTTGGCAGGTATCAGGATACCTCGAATGTAGCGCGTGACGCTCTTGCCCGCAAGCATTGAGGCAAGGCATGACCTTCACCAAGCAATGGCCCGCACAGGCCTTCACGGTGCGCGACGGAGCAGACAGCCAGCGCACGATTATCACCAAGGGCCGCGACCGATGGGCGCTGGAATCCCTGATGCAGGCAGGCCCAAAAGGCTGCACTCCGATCGATCACCCCGGCCCGCGCTGGTCGGCCTATGTCCACAAGCTGCGCGGCGCGGGCGTGGATATCGAGACGATCCACGAACAGCATGACGGCCCGTTCCCCGGCAGGCACGCGCGATATGTCCTGCGCTCGAACGTGTCTCTCGGCCGTGTGGGGTGCCACTGATGGACCTGGCAATCATCCCCAAGAACAGCCGCGAGGAGCTGCGCCTGACCGTTGACGACTTTAAGGGTGTGCAACTGGTCAATCTCCGCGTCTGGTTCAAGGCAGAGGACGGCGAGATGCGCCCCAGCCGCAAGGGCGTGGCCTTCAAGCGCGCGCTCTTGCCGGACGTGCTGGCCGCTCTGCAAGCCGCGCAGGAAGGCGGTGAGGCATGAGCGCGCAGGATGAGCCCAGCGATGCTCAGATCCTCGCCGCAGCTGTCAGCATCGCTCTGACAAGCCGGAAGCTGATCGACCGCACGCCGCGTACCAACTATCGCGAAGTCTGCGAGACGTTGGATGCGGTTCATGAGCATCTGGCGGTGGCTGGTGGCTCACTGCTGGTTTTGGCCGAACGTCTGGGCATCGCCTCCGAAGTCAGTGCCATGGTTGATGAAGGCCAAGCACGGGTTGCCGCGCTCCGAGCCTGCCAACGGCTAGGGGGCCGCGCATGAGCGATGCACAGTCCTTGACGCTCTCGCTTGGTGGCCGCTGGTATCGCAGCTATGGCGTGGCCTGCTGTCCTGCTCATGGCGATACCCGCCCCAGCCTGACGCTGACTGATGCCGACGATGGGCGCTTGCTTCTGAACTGCAAGGCAGGGTGCGCCTTCCTGTCCATTCTGGACGCCATCAAAGCGCGCGGACTGCTGGGGGGCGACTATCGCCCCCAGCCACTCGATCCGGCAGAGCTGAGCCGCCGGAAGGCAGAGGCCGAAGCCGAGGCGGCCAAGGTCGAAAAGCGGGCACTGGCCTGCTGGCGGGAAGCGCTGCCGATCAATGGGACGATTGCCGAGGCCTATCTTCGTGGACGGGGCATCACCTGCGCCTTGCCGGAGAGCCTGCGCTTTCACCCCGAGTGCTGGCACCCCAGCGCCCAGCGCGCACCGGCGCTTGTCGCTCGGATCGATGGGCTGCCGCGTCTTGCCGTTCATCGCACCTACCTGCGCCCTGACGGCAGCGGCAAGGCCGGGCTGGAACCGGCCAAGGCCATGCTTGGGGCTGCTCTGGGAGGGGCTGTGCGAGTCGCTGACGGCGGCGGTGCGCTTGTGGTGGCCGAGGGTGTGGAAACGGCACTGAGTCTGCCTAGCGGCCTCCTGCAAGCGCCTTCGCGGGTCTGGGCTGCGCTTTCGACAGCTGGAGTTGCTGGCCTGCATCTTCCCCAGCGCCCCGGCAGGCTCACGATTGCGCCTGATGGCGATGAACCCGGACGGCTCGCCGCACATAAGCTGGCGGATCGCGCCGTCTCGCTGGGCTGGACGGTCAGCCTTTTGCCAGCCCCCGAGGGACGGGACTGGAACGATATTCTCAGAACGAAAGGGGCCGCAGTATGACCGCGCCCGCATTCCATCCCGATATGCCGCAGCCAATCCCCTTCAAGACCGAGGGGCCGCAGCCGCTCATGCGGGAGATTCCGCAGGGCGAGCCCTATCCTGTCCACGCCCTCGGGCCGCTCAGGGCGGTCGTGGAGGCGGTGGAGGACATTTCGCAAGCACCTGCCGCCATTGCGGCGCAGTCGGCCCTATCCATCGCGGCATTGGCTGTGCAGGGCTTTGCCGATGTGGAAATCCTCGGGGGTGGTTCAGCCCCTTGTTCGCTCTTTTGCCTGACCATTGCCGAGAGCGGCGAGCGCAAATCGTCGTGTGACCGCCTGCTGATGAACGGCATCCGCGAGCACGAGGCCCGAGAGGCTGCCGATTATCGGGACGCCTTCGCTGAATACGAAGTGGCCGCTGAGATTTGGCGCGGCAAGCGCAAGCGGCTGATGGAGGCGGCGGCGGGCATCGACCCCATGAAAGCCGCAAAGGCCGAGGCCGATCTGAAAGCCATTGGCGCGGGGCCAGCAGAGCCCTTGAAGCCGAACCTGACCTTCCAAGAGCCGACCATTGAAGGCTTGTTCAAGTTCTATCAGGCAGGGCGTCCCTCAGTCGGGTTGTTCACGGACGAAGGCGGCAGCTTTATCGGCGGCCACGGCATGAACGCGGACAATCGCCTCAAGACCATCGCCGGTTACTCCAGCCTCTGGAATGGCGACAAGCTGACCCGTATGCGTGCCGGGGATGGCACCAGCGACTATCCTGGGCGGCGGCTCTCCATGCACGTTATGGTCCAGCCGATCATTGCGCATCCGTTCCTTGCCGACCCTTTGGCATCTGGCCAAGGTTTCCTTGCCCGTTTCCTGATCACAGAGCCGCCCAGCGCTATCGGGACGCGCCTGCGCCGCGGCCACGACAGCGGCAGTGATTTGAACCTTGGGGCCTTCACGCAACGCTTGGGGGAGATTCTGGCTCGGCCTATGCCTGCGGGCAGCACGGAGCGCGAGGTGGCCCCTGTGCGCCTGCCTCTCTCAACAGGCGCCAAGGAGTTGCTGTGGCAGTTCTACGAGCGCGTAGAGCGCGCCCAAGCGCTGGGCGGCCAGATGGAGCACGTCCGCTCATACGCCTCGAAAGCCGCTGAGCAGGCCGCGCGCATCGCCGGAGTTCTGACCCTCTGGACGGACCTCGATGCGCCCGAAGTCGGGCCTGTCGCGATGACATGGGGCATCGACCTCGCGGGCTTCTATTTGGGGGAGGCAAGAAGGCTGGCAGAGGCTGGTGCCGTCTCGGAGGAAACGGCCCGTGCCGAGCTGCTGCGGCGCTGGTTGGTGGATAGCTGGTCGTTCGAAGAAGTGACCCCGCGAGAGGTCACACAATACGGTCCAAACAGCCTGCGTGAAAGCAAGGTGGCAAAGGCAACCATAGGGGTCTTGGTCAAGCATGGCTGGCTTGTGCCTCTTCCGGGGGGCGAGCTGATCCGCGGGGCCAATCGCAAAGAAGCTTACCGGATCGCGCGGGCCAGCTATGACGCTTGAGGCCGAGAATAGACACATCTGCTACGCCGCTACATCCGCTGCAACCGCTACAAACTCCATCCCGTGTAGCGAAAGTAGCGAGTGAAGCGGTGTAGCGGGAGGCAAAAGCAAAGTAGAGGCCTTCGCGATCGACTCTGATGAACTCTGCTTCTTCGAGCATGAAGGCACTGGTTTTCCCGCACCATCCAGCTTTGGCAATTTTCCTGACAGGCTTCGCAGCCGTTCTGGCCGGATAACCTTGATTCACCCCACTGCTACGCCGCTGCACTCGCTACTTCCGCTACATCATGACCCAGATTCGAGAGACTGCGACGCCGCGACACCCGCGACACAGGGGGCCAGACATGGACTTTGATACGCGGGCAGCCCTCTACGAAATCAATGCGGCAGAGCTGGCAGAGGCGCTCCGCAAGCGCGGCGTGGATCTGCGCAACATCCTCATTCTCGATGCCTACAGGGCCAAGCGGCGGCAGGCGCTGCATGGTCAGAGCCAAGAACACGGAAAGGGACAGGCATGAGCAAACAGCCGTCTAAACTGGACACAGACAAGCTCCGCAAGCTGCGCGCTCTGATGGACAAAGGGGCCACTGATGGCGAAAAGGCAGCGGCGCGCTCCCGCGCCGAGGTGCTGGCTGCCAAGGCGGGAATGACCCTTGCGGCGGCGTTGTCCATATTGGACGCAGCCCCTAACCCGCAGGCAAGCAATCCCTTCACGACGACGAATCCGTTTCAGGACTTCGGCGACTGGATGGAGGCCAAGGAACCCGGCTGGAAGGCCCGCGAGGCCGCCCGCCGATCAGAGCAGGAGGCGAAGCGTCAGGCCCGCTGCAAGGAGCTGCTGGCGCTCTACGGCTCCGAGGAAGCTGTCTTTGAGCCGACGCCGCTTGAAGCCGCCTTGCGCGATGCACTTGCCCCTTTCGAGGAGCCGTCGGGCACACTCTGGGGTTATCGGGATTTCAAGTTCTGTGATGGTCCAAACCCCCAGATGTGGGAGGCAATACGGGCCGCAGTTTTGGTGCCCGATACAGTCCAAGGCGCGTGGGCTGCATATCGCGACCAAGAGGAACGGACCCGTCACAGAATTGCTTTCTGCCCTGACCATGACCCCAATCCATGGGAGAGTGCTTGGTGCTCAGCGCTGGAGCATCTTTTGGACAACCTGCGCACGCCCAGCGCCGAGGGCGTTGCTGCGCGGATCGAGTGGCTGGATTTTCTCGCCAATCGTGAATTCTCCAGAGGCATCGAAGAGGACAAGGCGCTGATTGCCGCTCTGCGGGATGATTTCGCCGCGTTCACGGCATCCGTCCAATCTGGACACGCGACCATCGCCGACCGCCGCGCCGCCGTCCTTGATCTGCTGCGCGCTGGGCAGGGCCTCTCGGATCGGGAGATTGCCCGCCGCGTCGGGGTCAGCCCGCAAACCGTCGGCAATATCCGCAAGCGTCAGAACATGGAAAGGACAGCAGCATGAACGGATATATGAGCGGGCTTGGTCAAGTTGGGCGCCGGGTCTTCCGCAAAGCCTTGGCCGAGAATGCCGAAGCCACTGCACAAGAGTGGGCAGAGAACAGCCTGGACTCGTATGCGGGTGAGCTGGTGCCAGTGACGAACCCTGCCGCGAAGGAGGCACTGCGCCGCGTTTATCGTGCGGTGCTGGCCAGAGGGGGCGTGGATCATGTCGAACCCATCGACTTTGACGCGGCGCTGACATTCCCGAGCCACACGGATCGCGTGAAGCCCAATGCGGTAATGGCTTATATCGGCCACGGCATCGCCACCGGGGATTATTCCCTTTCTATCGACGAGTTTGCACAGCAGCGGCTTCGCATTGGCGCATGGCTTGCAGCTGGCATCGATCGCGATGGCATCCTGCGCTTTTCGCTTCTGTCGCGCCGCAATGATGGCAGCCGTGATTTCGACAAGATGGGGCGGCATGACGCGCTGCGAATCCTTGCCTTTGAAACGCTCGATCCAGCAGCAAAAGCCGCATTTCACAGGGCGTTTGAGGCTGGGGAAACACCGGAATAGCTTTGGTTTGGCGGCAGTTTTGTGGTATATAAATACCTGCAATATTTGATCTGTCTTATGTCAGGGAAACGAAATGCCAGCAGCTTTTAGCCTCAATTTTCTGGGACCGTTCGGGTTTGGTCCTTCATCTGTTCAAAATGAACAGGGAGGGCAATAAAATGGTTGAGCTTTATCTTCCC
>NZ_DALZMB010000132.1:0-9183 GCF_032007265.1 Paracoccus sp. (in: a-proteobacteria)
CGATCTTCCAGATCGCAGATTACGGCCTCGTCGGCGATCTCTTCCAGATCGTTCCGGAACTGACCGAAAAAGTCTAGGGCAACCGCGGCCTTCTTCATTATTCAAATACCCAATGGGATAAGGGTGCCGAAGCGGCGTCTAATGAAGAAGGCAGCATTGCCGCGCAGTGCTGCAAGAAAGGGATCGCCCAAAGCCTGTACTACACTGGTCGAAGGAATGTCTCGAGGACGGCAAGAAACGGCTGGCCGGTGATACGGTCCGCCAGGTGAATACCGGCGAGATGAAGAATCTGCGCGCCGAGGCTTTGGCGCGTCTCTTGAAGATGCATGCACCTACGCTTCGAGATAGACTCGGGCCCGAACGCACCGAACTCTCTCGCCACAAGGCGGATGACTGGGCTCCCTCAACCTAGGTTCTGAAACCTGTTAGCGACAGCCTTTGGAGTTCTGCTCCCAATGAGGCCTTCTGCCTCTTACTCGCCCGCAACTTCGGAGTGCAGGCACCTGAAATCCGAATTGGAAAAGTCGGGAAGCGCAGTTATCTTCTGGTTTCGTGCTATGATCGTTTCCGAGAGGGCGATATTTGGCGACGGCTCCATCAGGAAGACTTCTGCCAAGCTATGGGTCACTTTCCTTCTGCCAAATAGGAGCGGAACGGCAGCAATCAACTCGGCCCAAGGTAAGGGACCTCGTTTCGGCGACGAGGTCTACGGTGGGGATCGTCGGCGTCCACGCGCTTTTACGTCGGCTGATTTTCAATATTCTGGTCTGCAATACGGATGCCCATGCAAAGAGCTATTCGCTTCTGATCCGGGGCGGTCATATGTCGTTTGCTCCGATTTACCATGAGATGTGCGCGCCGGTTTGGCCGAAGATAACAGGGTATCTGGCAATGTCGGCGCCACCAAGTGGGATGGCAACCAACTGGCCTGAGCCTCAGGGAAGCTATCTGGAGCAAACACCAATCCCGTAAGGCAGAGCAACTGGGGTCAATGTTCGATTTGGATCATCGCTAAAGCAAGGTATCGTGGCGAAGCTTCCGGCGGCGAGGAGCGTTTTCGGAAGCCTGGCGGCTTGGGCGGCAATTTGTTTTCAGTCCTTTGGGCGGCCAAACATGATCTCGATGCCGTTGCGCCGTTTGTCGCGCCGCACCTCCGACTTAGGTCTTTCTAGCTACAAAAATGTTTACAGAACGGCATTGTCTCGTCTAACCTTAGAGACGAGCGGGGCAACGGCGCCCTGAAGTCCGTCTATCACGCTGAACATATTCGCAACGAAGCCCCTGCATGTTTACTCATGCATTGGGGCTTTTTTTGTTTTGGGCCCAATGACTCCGATTCTTCCCCTTGCACTTCTTTTCTCTAAAAGCGGCCCCTATGAGGCCGTCAGTCGCTCGTCGCTGAACGGTGCGCGGCTGGCCTGTGACGAGATCAATCGCAATGTGAATTTCGGACTTAGGATTGAGCCGGTCGAATTTGACCCCGCTGGACGGCTCGAGGCCTATCCTGAGATGGCACGGAAAGCCTTAGCACAGGGAATTACGAATATTTGCGGTTGCTATACCTCTTCGAGCCGCAAGGAGGTGCTGCCAGAGGTTGAACGTCACGACGGGCTTTTGTGGTTTCCGGTGCACTACGAGGGCTTTGAGAACTCGCTTAATGTGGTCTATTCGGGTTCTGGTCCGAACCAGCATATGACACCGCTTATCGACTATCTGACGGCCGAGGTCGGAAATTCGGTCTGTTGTATCGGGTCGAACTACGTCTGGGGATGGGAAAGCAACCGCATCATGTGCGACAGCATTCGGGCCCGTGGTGGCAAAGTGCTGAGCGAAACCTATCTCGATGTTGGCTCTACCGAAGTTGCTCACGCCGTCGAGATGATCTTGCACCTGCGGCCAGCCTTTGTTTTCAATGCTTTGATCGGTGAAAGCTCCTATGCTTTCATTCGCGCCATGCGGCGGGCCTGTCGAGCGCGTGGGCTGGATCAGCCGGTCGCTTTGCCGATTGCCTCCTGCAATCTCTCGGAGCCCGAGCTGGTCCTGATTGGGCCAGAAGCCTCAGACGGGCATCTGAGCGCAAGCGTGTATTTTGCGAGCGTCCAGTCTGCACGCAACCGCAGCTTTGTTGCGGCCTATCGTGCAGCCTATCCGGGTGGTCCAAGCGTATCGGTAGAGGCAGAGGGGGCCTATAACGCGGTTCACCTGATTGCGCGCGCTGTGCGCGCAGCGGGGGCGAGTGACGCGTCTGCGATCCGGGGGGCCTTAGACAAGGTTGTCCTTGATGCACCGCAGGGAGAGATCCGTCTTGACCCGCTGACCCAACATGCCTGGCTGACCCCGCGGATCGGGCGCTCTCGTGCCGATGCAAGCTTTGAGATCCTTTATGAAAGCCCGTCTCCGGTCGCACCAGATCCTTATCTGACTTGCGCCGGAAGCCGCGAGCTTCCCGCTGCATCCTTCTTTGAACTGGGGTCTGTGCGATGAAAAAAAACCGCGTCATTCAGAGCTTCTCCGGTCGGCAGGCGCTGCTCGCGCTCGGACAGTCCCGAAGCCGCGACACTTTGGTCGGGACTTTGGCACGCCTCGGGATCGAGACCAAAGATGTCTGCATTGGGGATTGGATCGCTGGCGATATTGACATTCCGATCACCCCCGACAGACATGTCGTGTTCATTGACCTCGACCTGGCCTTTCCGACGGCGCAATTCGACGGCACCACGGTGGGGCTTTGTCCGACCGTGGCGCTGATCGGCAGTGAGGTGCCAAGCCGGCTGCGTCTGATGGTTGATCTGGGTGCGACAGCCTCGCTCACGAAACCCGTCTATGGTGGAAGCGTTTATAGCGCGCTGTTTCTGGCCGTGAACGAGTTCAACTTGCGCGCCGATCTGAACAAGCGCTTGCGCGATCACGAAGAGCGTCGGCGTAAGCGACCCGCGCTGATCTCGGCCATCGTCCGTGTCATGAACGACACTGGCTGCGACGAAGCTGCCGCCTTTCTTGATTTGCGTCGCGCCAGCATGCGCCATCGCATGAGCATCGAAGATTATGCCGAATGCTTTCTTGAACGACGACGAACCGACCCGCCGATCCCCGTAGCGCCCGTTTTGAAGGTTGCGCGGGGCTAACCCCAAAACACACAAACCAACAGGTTATCTCATGTCTTTTACACATCGTTATGCCCCAGCCTGTGCGCTGGTGGCGTTGATTGCTGCTGCCTCGCCGGTCCTTGCCAATGAAGGGCCGATCAAGCTGGGGGTGCTCGAAGATCAATCGGGTGACTTTGCCGTGGCGACCATCGGCAAAGTTCATGCAATCGAGCTGGCCACCGAAGAAATCAATGCCGCTGGCGGCATCGCCGGGCGTCCGCTAGAGCTGGTGGTCTATGACACACAGTCCGACAACACGCGCTATCAGGAGTTTATGCGCCGCGTCATGCAGCGCGACAAAGTCGATGCGGTATTCGCAGGCTTTTCCTCTGCCGCGCGCGAGGCATACCGCCCGATCGTCAACCAATTCGATGGCCTGGCCTTCTATAACAACCAATATGAAGGCGGGGTCTGTGACGCGAACATGATCGTGACGGGGGCCGTTCCCGAACAGCAGTTCTCGACGCTACTGCCCTATATGATGGAGACCTATGGCAAACGCGTGTACACGATCGCGGCCGACTACAACTTCGGCCAGCTGTCCGCCGAATGGGTGCGCCAAATCGTAGCCGAGAACGGCGGCGAGATGGTGGGAGAGGAGTTCATCCCTCTCAGCGTTTCGCAGTTCTCGCAGACCATCAAGAACATTCAGACTGCCAAGCCCGATTTCGTGGTGACGCTGCTCGTCGGGACTTCGCAGGCCTCTTATTATGAACAGCAATCGGCCGCCAATCTGGGCCTGCCGATGGCATCTTCGGTGAACGTCGGTCAGGGCTATGAGCACAAGCGCTTCAAGGCGCCGAGCCTCAAGGACATGCATGTCACGGTCAACTATATCGAGGAAATCGACACGCCTGAAAGCAAGGCCTTCGTCGAGAAGTTCCGCGCCCGCTTTCCTGACGAACCCTATATCAACCAGGAAGCGTCGAACTCTTATACAGGGGTCTATCTTTACAAGCAGATGATCGAGCGCGCGAATGGCTCGACCAACAAGGATGATCTGCGCAAGGTCATTGCCGAAGGCGACGTCTGCGTCGATGCGCCCTCGGGCAAGATGTGCATTGATCCGAAAAGCCAGCACAGCTCGCATACGATCTATCTTGCGCATGTGCTGGACGATCACTCGGTCGAATTCCCCAAAGTCTGGAAGGATGTTCAGCCCTATTGGCTGGGGCAGGCGGGCTGCGACCTAACCAAGCACGACCCGAGCGAGCAATACACGCCCTCGAACCCGCCCAAGGCACAATAAGACCGGATCCAGTGGCGGGCGGGAGAACACTCTCGCCCGACGCCGGATCGATCCATTTCCCCAGCAGCGTTTCGGCGCGGCACAGTCACAGGCATGGTCATGGACTTTCTTCCCGCAATCTTCAATTTCCTGTTCCAGACAGGTGATAGCTTCGCCTTTCTTGTTCTTTCAGCCTGCGGGCTGGCGATCATCTTCGGGATGATGGGAGTCATCAATCTGGCGCATGGTGAGTTCATCATGTGCGGTGCCTATGTCTCGTCGAGTTGCGCGCGCATGGGCCTTCCCCTGCCGCTGGCGATCTTTGTTGGCGCATTGGCTGCTGGCCTTGCCGGGATCGTGCTGGAACGCATCGTGATCCGTCCGCTTTACAACCGTCCCCTTGATACGATCGTCGCGACTTGGGGTATTTCCATCATGACCCAGCAAACTGTGCTGATCCTGCTCGGAACGACACTGCCGGGCACGGGCACACCCTTTGGCAGCTTCACCGTCGGCGAGAATTCCTATTCGATCTATCGCCTCGTCCTGATCCTGAGCGCCTTCGCCGTGCTGGGCGGGCTTTGGTTGGTGCTGGTCAAAACCCGCGCGGGGGTTCTTGCGCGCGCCACGATCCAGGTGCCGCATATGGCGGCAAGCCTCGGGATCAACACCGGCCTTGTCTATTCGCTGACCTTCGGCGCGGGCGCGGCTTTGGCGGGGCTTGCTGGTGGGCTTTATGCGCCGACCATGACCATCGTGCCGACCATGGGTAGCTCGTTCATGGTCGAGGCCTTTGTCACCGTCGTGACCGGCGGCGCCGATATCTTCCTTGGGACCGCCCCCGCAGCCGCCATTCTGGCCGTGATCAAGGTCGTCCTGACGTCGTGGTGGGGCCAGCTTGCGGGGCAGATCGGCCTATTGGTCGCGGTCATTTTGGTCATTCGCATCCTACCACGCGGTCTGAGCGGCTGGATCTTGAAGGAGAGACGCTGATGTCCCTGAAATCTTCGTTGCGTCTTCTCGAAGGACCGCAAACCCTTGGCAGGGGACGCGGCTTTTGGTCGGGCTTTGGCCTGATCCTTGCCGCTGCCTTGGCCTATCCTCAATTCGCTGATGGCTTTGATGTCGGCAACAACATCTATTTCTTCAACTATCTCTTCATGGCGATGGGTCTTTGCCTGATCTGGGGCTATGGGGGCGCACTGAGTTTTGGCCAAACCGCCTTTTTCGGGATCGCGGCCTATGCCTATTCCATCCTTTCGATCAACCTTGGCAGCGCCTACGGCTTGACGCTTTTCTCGCTGGTCGCGGCCGTTGCGATCTCGGGTCTTGCGGCGGCGGCGCTTGGCTATTTCCTTTTTTACGGCGGGATCAACGGCGTCTTTCTGGGTATAGTCACGCTGTCGGTGACGCTGGTGCTGGAGCGCTTCATGTCCCAGACTGCGGGGCCGGAATGGGTGGTTGGCGCCGCGCGGCTGAACGGGTTCAACGGCATGGGCGGTATGCCGGCCTTGACCTTGCCGTGGTTTGGCGGCGACGTCGTGCTTTACCCCGATGTCGCGCTTTACTATGTCACGCTGGCTCTGCTGGTGGTCTGCTATCTTGCACTGCGGATGCTGGTCAATTCGCGCTTTGGCAACGTTGTCGTGGCTCTGCGCGAAAACCCGCTGCGCGCCGAGATGTGTGGCTATGACATCCGCAAATACCAGTTGGCGACCTTCGTGATCGGATCGGCGCTCGCGGGGCTGTCGGGAGTTCTTTACACCTCTTGGGGGACCTATATCACGCCATCGTCGATGGGCATGACCGCCGCCGCACTGCCGATCATCTGGGTTGCAGTTGGCGGGCGCAGCGATCTGACCACGGCGCTTGTCGGCACGTTCCTGACGCTGATCGTCTTCCAGCTTCTGACCGTTCACGCCAGCCAATATGCGTTGATCGTCATGGGCGCGCTTTTGGTCGCGACTGTGCTGATCGCGCCGCGCGGGCTGGTGGTGAGCCTCGCCGCCATGCTTGGCCGCCTTGTTTCGCGCCGCCCGATGAAGGAGCCGCAATCATGAACCCGATCCTCGAGACCCGTCACCTGAACAAGCGCTTCGGCGGCCTTCATGTAACCAATGACGTCAACTTCACCCTTGGGACCGGAGAAATTCATTGCCTGATCGGCCCGAATGGCGCGGGTAAAAGCACCTTCTTTCGCCTGCTTCTGGGTGAATATACCCCCGACAGCGGCACTATTCTGTATCAAGAAAGGGATATAACGCGGACACGCTCCTATCAGCGTATCCGTGAGGGGATCAGCGTCAAGTTTCAGGTGCCGGGTATCTTCAAGGACCTCAGCGTTGAGCAAAACCTTGTTATCGCGCTGCAACGTTTTTATGCGCCCGCCGAGATGCGCCACGAGATCGAGCGTCTACTGGATTTTCTGCGCCTGGGACCCGTCAGGCGCATGCTGGCGGGCAGCCTTAGCCATGGCCAGCAGCAATGGCTTGAGATCGCCATGGCGATCGGTCCGCGCCCGAAGCTTTTGCTGCTTGATGAGCCGACCGCTGGTATGACCCCGGACGAGACCCAATTCACCGGCGAAATCCTGCTGCATCTGAACCGCGAAGGGATGAGCATTCTTGCGGTCGAACACGATATGGCCTTCGTGCGCCAGATCGCCGACCAGGTCACGGTGCTGCATTTCGGACGTATCTTCGCCCAAGGCAGCATCGACGAGATCACCGCCAATGACGAGGTTGCCAAGATCTATCTGGGAGAAACCGATGCAGCCTGAACCCTTGCTGGACATTAGCGACCTTCATTCCGGCTATGGCGGCAAGCCGGTGCTCGCGGGGCTGAATATCCGCATCATGCCCGGAGAGATCGTCGCCATCATCGGGCGAAATGGCGTCGGGAAAACCACGCTGATGAAGACCCTGATGGGCCTTTTGCCTACCACAGGCGGCAAGATCGCCTTCAAGGGCCAAGGCCTCAATCCGCTGCCGCCCTATTCCCGCGCGCGTTTGGGCCTTGGATACGTGCCACAGGGCCGCGAGGTTTTTGGCCGCATGAGCGTGACCGAGAACCTTGAAACCGGGCTGTCGATCTGCGGGGGGCGGGCACCTGCGGGCCGGATGGACGAAATCCACGGCTACTTCCCGATCCTGCGCGAACGCGCGCGGCAGCGTGCGGGCACACTGTCAGGCGGTCAGCAGCAACAATTGGCGATTGGTCGCGTGCTGATGGGTGGACCCGATATGGTGTTTCTGGATGAGCCCTCGGAGGGGATCCAGCCCAATATCGTGCAGGACATTGCCCGCTTGATGGTGCGGTTGAATGCCGAAAAAGGGCTGAGCGTGCTCTTTGTCGAACAAAACATCGACATGATACGCGCCATGGCACAGCGCTGCTACGTCATGGACAAGGGCCGTATCACTGCCGAGCTTGGCCCCGACGAGATCCGAGACCGCGCCGAAATGCGCCGTCACCTTGCGGTCTGAACGACTTTTTGAACCCGGAGACGAATATGAGCTGGTTTGACACATCCATCATGGCAACGCGCGGCGTGGCAAAGGGCGAGGCGCGTAGCCATCACAGGCTGGGCGAGGCAGAGCAGGGCGACTATCCCTATATCTACACCGCCCAGATCGAGCCCCGTCTGCGCGTCGACCCCGGTGCAGTCATCACGGCCGAAACCCATGACGCTTTCGAAGGCAAAATCAAAAGCGAGAGCGACCGCCCGTCGGAGATCCTGAATTTTCCCTATCTCAATCCGCAAAACGGTCCAATCTGGGTCAATGGTGCACAAAAAGGCGACGTGATCGCGGTCTATATCGAAAGCATCGTCCCGCGGGGCGATCAACCGCGAGGCACCACGGTCATCATGCCCGAATTCGGTGGGTTGGTGCCGACCAAGGATACTGCGCTAATTTCGCCCGGCCTGCCCGAGCGGGTGCGCAAGCTTCATATCGATGAAAAGACCGGTGTTAAATGGAGCGACAAGATCACGTTGCCCTATGAGCCCTTCATCGGGACGCTTGGCGTGGCGCCGGCTGCCGAGGCAATTTCTTCGCTCGTGCCGGATTACTACGGCGGCAATATGGACATGCCCGATGTCGCACCGGGCGCCATTGTCTATTTTCCGGTCCAAGCCGAGGGTGGCTATCTGTATCTGGGCGATTGTCACGCGGCACAGGGCGACGGCGAGCTATGCGGCGTGGCGGTTGAGCATCCGACTGTCACCACGATCCAGATCGATCTCATCAAGAATTGGGAAATCTCCATTCCACGCCTTGAGAACGAGGAGCTCCTCATGGCGATCGGCGCCTCGCGCCCGATGGAGGACGCCGCACGCGGAGCATATCGCGAGTTGATCCGCTGGATGGCCGCTGATTACGGCTTTGACGAAATCGATGCATACATGCTGCTTACGCAATGTGGACGCGTGCGTCTGGGCAATATGGTTGACCCGAAATACACGATTGGTGCCTCCGTGTCGAAACGCATTGCTATGGCTAATCTGTAAACGCGATCCCACAAATAGCTTCGGGATGCCAGATGATTGGCATCCCGTTTTTGCTCAAACAACTGCATCTGTCAGGTTGGGTTGATCAGCCCCACCTGAGTGGTCCGTTTTAAAAGTTAGTGCATGACCGGCCTTTGGTCTCTGGCGACGATGGATTCCGGGGCCGGTGGGCGATAGCCCCGTGCGCTGTGTGCTCGTTTCGCGTGGTAGTGCTTCCTCCACTTTTCGATCAGGATCTGTGCCTATCGGAGGCTATAAAAGACTTCCCCGTTCAGCATTTCATCGCGAAAGCGGGCGTT
>NZ_DALZMB010000133.1:0-9134 GCF_032007265.1 Paracoccus sp. (in: a-proteobacteria)
CAGGCCGCCAAATCGGCCCTGAACGGCGGAAAACAAGGAAAAATCGAGGTGCCCAACGGCCTATCCGAAGTGCCGAATGGCTGGCAGATGAAATCCTTTGGCGAGATGTACCTCGCGGATCGTCCTGCCCCAAGCTTTGATCCCGAACGGGCCAAGGCGCTGTTAAAAGAGGCGGGCTATCAGGGCGAGCGGATCTCGTATCGCACGATGAACGCCTATTACACCAACGAGATCGAAACCGCGCAGATCCTTCAGGCGATGTGGTCGGCAGTCGGGTTGAACGTCCAGCTTGATGTCAAGGAAACCTGGGCCCAGATCGATGAGGACACCCCGGACCGCGCGATTTTCAATGCCTCATTCACGGCCTATTACCCCGATCCAATGGGTCAGTTCTGGCGCCGCTACGGCACGAACTCCAGCTGGGCTGCGGCAAAGTACTTTGCTGTCGATGCCGATCAGGCCCGTCTGGGCGAGACGCTGACAAGCAGCATGGACGTCTCTGAGCGGCGTGCGGCCTTTAACGAGATGCTCGACCGGTTTGACACCAATCCGCATGGCTCGGCGCTTCATCTTTTGACCCAGTTCTTTGGCGTCAATGATGAACGGCTGACGATGAATGCGCTGCCCACCAACTATCTTGATCTGACGACGACGGGCATTCAGTTCAAATGACGCCCTTTCACAGAATTCAACAGGAGGTCGCAGCACTTGGCGACCCCCTGATGGAGGTTGCGCAGCTGTCGGTATCATTTGGCGGCAACCGGGTCGTCGATCGCGTGGATTTCGGTCTTGGTCGGGGCGAGATTTTGGGAATTGTTGGTGAATCTGGCTCGGGTAAGACGGTGTCCTGCCGGGCGTTGACCGGATTGCTGCCAGACAAAGCCCAGGCCAGTGGTCGGCTGACCTTTGACGGAAAAACCTATGATCTTTCGAACCCAAAGGCGCTTGAGGCGCTCCGAGGGGACAAGATCTCGATGATCTTTCAAGATCCGATGAGTGCGCTGGACCCTTTGATGCGCATTCATCGTCAATTCGCGCTGCGCGGGCTGAATAAGGCGGCTGCGGCCACGGCACTTGCCGAAGTCGGGTTTGCAGATCCGGCCACGATCCTGTCGCGCTATCCCCATCAGCTTTCGGGGGGGCAATGCCAGCGTATCATGATCGCCTGCGCCATGATCTCTGAGCCGCGCCTGTTGATCGCAGATGAGCCCACAACAGCGCTGGATGTCACGATCCAGGCGGGCATTCTCTCGCTTTTGCGCGAGCGCATGCGTCGGACGGGCATGAGCATCTTGTTCATCACCCATGATCTTGGGGTCGTATCCGAGTTTTGCGACAGGGTGCTGGTCATACAGCAGGGCCAGATCAAAGAGATCGGCCGGACCGCTGACGTTCTGAGCGCGCCGCGCGCTGCATATACGCAAAGCCTGATTGCGGCGATCCCATCGGCCGCAAACCGGGGACAGCGCCTGCCGACGCTTAAGGACCTTGAGGCAGGACGGGCCGTTGCCGCATTACCCGCCGCGCCGCGCATTGAGCGCAAGCACACACCTGTTTTGTCACTGCGCAATATATCGGTCGATTATATGCGCCCTGACCGCAGCCGCTTTCGCGCGGTCGATGACATCAGCCTTGACCTGCATGCCAATGAAATCTTGGGAATTGTCGGCGAATCTGGTTCTGGGAAATCGACCCTGGCCAAAGCCGCAATCGGACTGGTTTCGCCAAGCGCGGGCGAGATTTGCATCAACGGCCAAGCGATGGACTGGCGCAGGGCCAGCCGGGCCGACCGGCGGCAGATGCAATATATCTTTCAAGACCCGCGCGGCGCGCTTGACCCCTCGCGCCATATTCTGTCGCAGGTGCGCGAGCCCTTGGATGTGCATGGCATCGGCAAACGCACCGAGCGCCACCAGCTTGCAAGTCAGGCATTGCTGCGCGCCGGGCTAGAGCCTGCACATCATCTGCGCCGCCCCGGCAATCTGTCGGGCGGCCAGCGCCAACGCGCCACCATCGCGCGGGCATTGGCGCTGTCGCCACAAATTCTGATCTGCGATGAAAGCGTCTCGGCGCTGGATGTCTCGGTGCAGGCCCGCATTCTGAACACGCTGCTGGAAATCCGCGCGAGCCAGAACATCGCCATCCTTTTCATCAGCCACGATCTGTCGGTGATCCGCCATCTATGCGATCGCGTTCTGGTGATGCAGCACGGCAAGGTCGTGGAAACCGGACCGGTCGAGGAAGTTTGGGGCGCCCCCAAACAGGCCTATACCCGCGCGCTTCTGGCGGCCCTGCCGCAATTGCCGCAGGTGGATCGCAAAGAGAAGGTCCTGGCGTCATGATCTCTTGGATTCTCGGACGATTTGGTCGCGCGCTTCTGACGCTGCTGTTGCTGATCTCGTTCACCTTTTTTGCGCTGAAAATCAGTGCCGACCCGGCGATGCAAATCCTTGGCCCCGATGCAGGCGTCGACGCGATCGCAGCCTTTCGCGAGAAATGGGGGCTGAATGCGCCCCTTTGGCAGCAATTCCTGATCTATCTGGGCAATGTTTTGCAATTCGATCTGGGGCTTTCATATCGCACCAATGCGCCCGCGCTGGATTTGGTCTTGGCGCGGGTTCCGGCGACGCTTGCTTTGATGATCCCCACAACCTTGCTGGCGCTGGCATTGGGCGTGCCACTGGGGATCTGGTCGGCCTATCAGCGCGGCACGATCTGGGATCGCGGTATCACGCTTTTGTCGATCATCGGCTTTGCCATTCCGAACTTTCTGATCGGGGTTTTGTTGATCTATCTTTTCTCGGTCAAGCTTGGCTGGTTGCCGCCCTCGGGCATTGTCGACTGGCGCTCATATCTTATGCCGATGTTCACCATGGCAATTGCCGAAGCCGCCATTTTTTCGCGCTTCACCCGTTCGGCGATGATCGAGGTACTGGACCATCCGATGATCGAGACCGCCAAGGCCAGCGGGTTTTCGCAGGTCAAAATGTTGATCGCTCATGTTTTGCCCAATGCGGCACTGCCCTTGCTGACCATCACCGGTCTGTTCGTTGGCAGTCTGATCGGGGGCGGCGTCGTGACCGAGAACGTCTTTTCCTGGCCGGGCACGGGCAGGCTTTTGGTCGAAAGCGTCGGGGCGCGCGATTTCGCAGTCGTGCAATGCACCATTTTGCTGATCGGCGTGACGATGATCGTCACCAATCTGCTGGTTGATCTGTGCTATCTGGGGATCGACCCGCGACTGCGCGATGCCAAGCGGAGGGCGCGATGATGTCGGTAATCAATGATATGGCTACGGCACCCAATCGGACGTGGTTTGGTGACATGCCGCTTTTGATCAAGGCTTCGGTGATCTTTACCTTGGTTTTGGTTATATGCGCGGTCTTTGCACGATGGTTGATGCCCTATGATATTGCCACAACCGATCTGCTGAACCGCTTCGCTCCGCCGGTTCTGATGGGCGGTGACTGGGCGCATCCGCCTGGCACTGACAATCTGGGTCGAGACATGCTTTCGCTTTTGCTGCGCGCAGTCCAGGTCAGCTTTCTGATCGCCTTTGTCGGCACCATCGGAGGCGCCATCATCGGCACGGCGCTTGGCCTGATTGCGGCTTGGGCTGGCGGCCTGATCGATGATGCCATTGGGGTGCTGGTCGACTTTCAGGCAACCATGCCGTTTTTGGTTCTGGCGCTGGCTTTGCTGGCGGTGCTGCCCGATGCGAATATGGGCCTCTTTATCGTCATCATGTGCATCTATGGCTGGGAGCGTTACACGCGGCTTGCCCGCTCGGTGGCGCTTTCCGCGAAAGAGGCGACCTTTGTTCAAGCGCTGACCGTGACCGGCACCCCGGCCTGGCGCATCTATCTGCTGCATATTCTACCCAATGCGATGGGGATTTTGCTGGTCAATATGTCGCTGAATTTTCCAGCGACCATTCTGGCGGAAACCTCTTTGAATTTTCTGGGGATCGGCATCCAGCCGCCAGACACCAGCCTGGGTGTGCTGATGGGGCAGGGGCGCAATCACATCTACAATGCGCCATGGCTTGCCCTGATCCCCGGCTTCATCATCTTGCTTGCGACCCTGTCGGTTTCGCTGATTGGCGACTGGTTGCGTGACCGGGTTGCTCAAGCATGACTTCGAAAGGACGTAAAATGACCAAACCAACAAAAATCATCGTAATGAGCGATCTTCACCTTGGCGCGCCGGGTACGGTTCAATACGGGCTGGATACGGCCGCGCGCTTTGCAAATGCGCTTGAGGATGCCGCCAAGCTTTATGGCGACGCTGATCTGTGCATCTTTGCCGGTGACATCGCCGATGAGGCCGATCCCGCCGCCTATCGTCTGTTCGAGGACATGCGCCTTGGTCTGGATTTGCCCCAATGCGTGCTTTTGGGCAATCATGACGATCGCAATATCTATCTGGCGCATGGTCAAAACCCGATGCTTGATGCCAATGGCTTCGTTCAGGGCGTGCGCGAAATCGGACAGCATCGCGTGATCATGCTCGACAGCTCGGAGCCTGGCCATGTCGAGGGGATCTTGTGTCAGTCGCGCCTTGGGTGGTTGGCCGAGCAATTGGCAGTTGCCCGCGACAAGCAGCAGAAAGTCATTCTGGTCCTGCACCATAATCCGCAGAAACTGCATATGCCGGTCGATCGTTACAGCTTGGCACGCTCGGAGGAGCTGTTAGCGGTGCTGAAGGCAAGCGGTGTCGAGATCCCGCTGATCATCGCTGGCCATTGTCACATCACCTCGGCGGGCAGCTGGGGCGGTTATGCGGTTGTCTCGATCAGCGGCAACCAGCATCGCGTGGCCCCCTTCCTGCCCGGCATGAGGGGCCAACAGGCCTGTTATGAGGGGGCGGCGCATTTTGCGGTGATCATGGCCGAGGGCGATGATGCCACCGTCCATTTCCACGGCTATGTTGACCGCAATATCGAATTGCCCGCCGCGATGTTCCCTTGGAAGCTGGATCAGTGGCAAAAGGTGCCGGACTTTCTGAGCGAAGCCGAAACCAAAGGCCGCGCCGATGCCGAGGCAAGCGCCGAGGTGAAAATCGATACCAAGCTCGACGTCGAGGCCTGAACCCTGCACGGCCCTGGGTGATGGCGAATTGCCCGGGCCAATGTGGCAGCCATCGTCCCCCTGGCTGCCACATCGGCGAAACCATTGCGTCAATGGACCGGGTTTGGGCCAACCTGATCCCTGAGCGAGGCCTTGATGACGGCTCAGCACCTTGCGCCACAAATCGGACATTGCCGCCAAATATCATGGCAGATCCCCGACGGTCCAATCTGTCCTCAAATCCAATCTGGGGGCTGCGGGAACCTTAGCCGCGCGGTGATGTCTTGTAGAGGATGTCTGCCCTCACTGATGCCAATTGGCCAAATGGGGGGATTTCAGGCCAGGGCAAATTGGGTGGCGCAGGAGGCCTTGCCGCGCAAGATTGGCCAAAGATGCGTGAGCAGGACGCAAGCATGATCGCCTGTGAGCCAAGCGTGACAGGTCGACCGGAAAAGGCGAAATCGGCCCCGCGGCAGACCCAAGAGCATGCGAGCAAGTTGAAAGTGCAGGGCTTAATCCCGGCGCCTGGCAACTGCTTTGCTCGGGGCGGGGCAATGACTGCGCGCGCATGACGCAGGGAATACCGGCCTTGTCCCAAAAAAGCTGTTGAAAACATAAGCCTCTCGCTTTAACCGAAAAAGGGCCTGAACAAATCCCTGGCATGGTGGCTCTTTGCCAAGGCTTCGTCGCAATCCTCCGGCATCGCGCTGGCAGTAACAATCAGGCCTTTATGACAGATCAAAATCATGGGCACGCCCCTGGGGCGCCCCGTAGCGCGCGCGAGTGGCTTAGCGTGCTGGCACGTTATCGCGAGCCCTCGACCCGGCGCAGCCTGTTCGAGCTGGCGATGACCTTGCTACCCTTTGCCGGTATCTGGGCCTTGGCCTGGAGGGCGATGGAGACCAGCCCCTGGCTTGCCTTTGCGCTGGCCGTGCTCAACGGGGGATTTCTGGTACGCATCTTCATCATTCAGCATGATTGCGGCCATGGCTCGTTTCTTGGCAATCGCCGCGCGCAGGATTGGATTGGCCGTATCCTGGGGGTGCTGACGCTGACGCCTTATGCGGTTTGGCGGCGGACCCATTCGATACATCATGCGCATCATGGCAATCTGGACCGGCGCGGGATCGGCGATGTCATGACGCTGACGGTTGATGAATATCTTGCGCGGTCCAAGTTTGGGCGCTTGATGTACCGTCTTTACCGCCATCCCTTGGTGCTGTTTGTCCTGGGGCCCACCTATCTCTTTTTGCTGCAAAATCGCCTGCCATTGGGGCTGGTGCGATCGGGTGGGCGCTATTGGGTGTCAGCCATGGGCACCAATGCGATGATCCTGGCCTTGCTGGCACTGATGGTCTGGTTTGGCGGGATGAAACCCGTGCTTTTGATCTTTTTGCCGACTTCGATCGTGGCGGCCTCGATTGGGGTCTGGCTTTTCTATGTCCAGCACCAGTTCGAGGAAACCCATTGGGCCAAGGACGCGGATTGGCAGCTGCATCACGCCGCACTTGAGGGCAGCTCGCATTATGTCCTGCCTCAGCCCCTGCGTTGGCTATCGGGCAATATCGGCATTCACCACGTCCATCACCTTTACTCACGCATTCCCTTTTATCGGCTGCCCGAGGTGATCCGAGATCACCGCGAATTGGCCGAGGCACAGCGGCTGACCATTCGCGAGAGCATTGCCACCACCAGGCTGCATCTGTGGCATGAAGAGCAAGGTCGCTTGATGTCCTTTGCCGAGGCGCGCGCCTAGGCCCAAAGCATGCAGCGCGCGCTGGCGCGCTGCACCTTTCGCCCAGCTGGCATGCCCGCCGCAAGCGCCGTCAGAGCTGGTGCGCATTTGGCCTGAGCGCCGCAATTGAACGCTCAAGAAAAGCCCCTTTGCGATCACGCACGATCACAGTCACATGTGTCCGATCAAAGACGATCACAGCCGGGGGCTGGCGTTCTTCGCCGCAGGCAAAGCCGATTGAATTACGAAAAAGGCCGGGTATGAGCCCGGCCTTTTGTTTATCTCTCGGATGAGAAATGTTCTTTGAGATAGGCCAAGATAATCTGCTTGGTTTCCTCATCTGGCTCGACCATGCCTTGCGACTTGGCCATCCAGGTCCATAGCTCATCCCAGCGCAGATCGGTGACGCGCTGCTGTTTGATGATCTCGGTCGAATGGCAAGCGACGCATTGATAATAGGTCTCTTCGGCGCCCGGCCCATCAGGCAGGCCCTCAAATTCAGCATTGCCAACCACGTCTTCTTTGGCAGATGAGGCCGCCGAACTTAGCGCGGTCATCGGGTCCAAAGGATTGCTGCCAGCGGGGCGGCCGCGCAGGGCTTGCATCGGGTCTAGCCGTGTTTCGGCCAGGGCCAGACCTGCACCAAGAACCAGCGCCGACAAACCAAGGACCGCGGTCGAGAAAATACGGGGCATAGAAACTCCCATCATGTGTTTCACAGGCTGCGGCCCGCCCAAAGGCGGGCCGACAAGGCCTTAGGCCTCGGCGATCAAAGCGATGCGGTGCTGAATGTTGTTGGCATAACCACGCGGGTTCCAAACCGGCGAAAGCGGCGGCTGGCTGATGCCGTCCTGATCGGTCGCGCGGGCCCAGATCTCGTAGTAACCATGCTGGGGCAAGGTGACATCGGCGCGCCAGCGCTGCCAGGAAAAGCGGTTGGGCGCAGCTTCAAGACGCGCTTCTTGCCAGGTTTCGCCAAAATCGGTCGAGATATGGACCGAGGCGACATCTCCCTTGCCGCACCATGCCTGACCGCGCACTTGGGTCGTCTCGCCTGCTTTGACCTTGGTGCCGGTTTCGGGGAAGGTCACGACCGATTTGATCGGCATTTCGGTCAGGATCACCATATCCTCGGGCGGAACCTCGGTCCCCGGCGCGACCGGATAGGCCGGAATGCGATAGGAATCCCCGGTCATCTTGGCGCCGTCATGTTCCCTGTCGCGGACCCAGATCCGGTTCAGGTATTTCTGCGAGACCGAAGCCGGATAGCCCGGAACGATCAGGCGCAGCGGGAAGCCGTGCAGCGCGGGCAGAGGCTCGCCGTTCATGGCCCAAGCAATAATCGCATCTTCTTCCAGCGCCTTGGCGATCGGTACCCCGCGCGAGATCACGACTTTCTCTGGATCACCCGACAGATGGACGTCATTGCCGTAATGCCCGGTATAGACGGCGGTGCTTTTCACGCCGGCTTTCTTAAGGACATCCGCCAGACGTACGCCGGTCCATTCCGGGCAGCCGATTGCGCCCATGGTCCATTGGTTGCCCGAGGTGCCCGGCTGGAAGAACGAGCGGCCATTGCCACCGCATTCAATCACCAGACGGCTGGTTACGGTCTCGAATTGCGATTTCAGATCGTCGATGGTCAGGGTCAGGGGCGTGTCGACCTCGCCGTCGATGGTCAAGGTCCAGCCTTCGGCGTTCTGGTCAATGGCCGTCTGGGGCACAAGGCCGTTCATGCGCACGAACAGATGCTTGTAGGGGGTGATGTCGTCATCCAGCAAATGAGCAGGGGTCTCGGCATTCACCGGACGATCCCCAAGCAAGGTCAGGCCAGATTTATCGGCCATGAAATCCGCGCCGGTATCTTGTGCCAATGCAACCGGGATCAGCCCGGCGGGCAGGTTGCGCTCGAAGGGGATGGTCATCCCCAGCATGGCGCCCAATGCAGTCAGGCCCGAGGTTTTCAAAAAGCGGCGACGGCTGGCTTGCGCGGGTGCAGTCGCGTCGTCTTGGGATAGCGCAATGATATAGCTTGGTTTTTCAGTTTTATCCGACATGGGATTTCCTCCTCTTGCTTGCATTTGGCAACCGATCACGCCCATTTGCGTGCGGTCGCCGTGTCTTTTGCTGGCTGGTGCTGCAGTCCATGAAAACGCATGCAAGCGCAACGCATGCTTGCCGGAAAAGAGGCCTCAATCCGGAAGAGGCGGAAATTCGCCTATAAGCGATGTGTACGGCTGGACATTTCGAAAAGGTTTTTGATCAAGCCCACTCGCCGCGCTTTGGTGGTGGTGTGTCGCGACAAGGCCTGCTGGTTGGATCTTGCCTCG
>NZ_DALZMB010000134.1:0-8905 GCF_032007265.1 Paracoccus sp. (in: a-proteobacteria)
GCACTAACTGGTTAATTATTGCGCTTGACTCCGCGCTCGTCAGGAAAGTAACTAGTTAGTGCATTAAGCGTTGACGCTTGCTACTTGCGGATCTGAGGAGAGGTTCGGGCGGCGCATCATGGGGAGGCTAGGAATGTCCACGTTCATCAAGGATTATGTTAACCGTGAGGTCATGACCCGTCGCAAGCTCTTGCTGGCAGGGGCGGCCGGTGTGGCGACGATGGCTGTGCCCGGCGTTTTCGGTCGCGGCCAGGCGCAAGCCGCGCTAAGCGATCCCGCCGTCGCTTGGAGCTATCGTGACCGTGCCTCGGCCTATTGGAATGCGGTCGTGTCGGGGGGCGAGGCTTTCGTTGAATCCATCGGCCGGAACAAATCCGACATGGTCAACCTGATCAGCGAGGGTTCTTCGGAAAAGTCGCTGGCGGATATCAAGGCCTTTCTCGCCAAGACCGGCGGCAATTGCGCCATTGCCTGCGATCCCAATGACAGCCCGAACGCGCGGCCCGTGGTCGAAGCGGTTCAGGCCGCGGGCGGGTATATCTCGACGATCTGGAACAAGACCGATGATCTGCATCCGTGGGATTTCGGCGATAATTACGTCAGCCATATGACCTGGTCGGACGAACAGCCCGCCGAGCAGACCGCGCGCATCCTGTTTGAGGCAATGGGCGGCAAGGGTGGGGTTGTGCATCTGGGCGGCATTGCTGCGAACAATCCCGCGGTCGAGCGGCTGGCCGGGCTGCAAAATGCGCTGAAGGACTTTCCTGATATCGAGCTGCTGGATGCCCAGCCCGCCGATTGGGACACGACCAAGGCAGCCGAGTTGATGTCCTCGTTCCTGACCCGATATGGCGACCGGATTACGGGCGTTCATTGCGCGGCTGACAATATCGCCTATGGCGTGATCGAGGCGCTTCGCGCCGAGGGCATCACCGACATGCCGATTGTGTCCTATGACGGCAATCCCGAGGCGGTGAAGCTGGTTATGGAAGGTCAGATCTTGGCAACCGTTTTCACAAACCCCTATTGGGGCGGCGGTATTGCGGCGGCCTTGGCCTATCATGCGGCCATTGGCACGTTCAAACCCTCTGAGGAACCGCATGCACATCGCGAGTTCTATGGCCCGACCGTCCTGATTACCCAGAAAGACGCCGCCGATTTCAAGGCGCAATATCTGGATAGTACACCCAAATATGACTGGACCGATTTCTGGGGCCCGAGCAACGGCCAGATCCAGTACCGCTGATTTTCTGAAAAATCGATGGGTTGACCGCTCTGCGGTCCTCCCCGCCGCCCTTCAGGGCGCGGTCGGTCCAGCAGTGTTGAGGAGAACTGCGTTGAAGTTGAAGCTCACACGCGAGAGTATCATCCGATGGGCTCCGGCCCTTGTGCTGGTTGGGTTGGTGGTCCTATTTACAGTGATCAACCCAGCCTTTCTGTCGCAACGCAACCTTGCCCGGATCGCGGTTGCCTCGGCCCCGGCGATGATGGTGGCGCTTGGCGTCACCTTCATCATCGTCATGGGCTCGATTGACCTGTCGATGGAGGGGGCGGTGTCGCTATGCGCGGTGCTGTTCTGCCTGCTGTTTCTGAAATTGGGCGGCTCGCTCAGCGCGGGGGCTTGGCTCGCCATTCCAGCAATCCTGATTTTCGGTGCCTTCTTTGGATGGCTGACCGGGATGGTTCATGTCCGCCTTCAGATCCCCTCGTTCATGGCAAGCTTAGCGATGGGCTTTGTCGGCACAGGTGCTGCGGTTCTGGTGACCGGAGGCGATATCGTCCGCATTGATGACGATGCTTTCCGCGCTTTGCTTACATGGCGCATTCTTGGCTTTCCGTTAATGGTCCATATCGCGGCGCTGATGGTGCTGGTGGCGTGGTTCATTCAAAACCACACGACCCTTGGTCGCAATTTCTATGCCGTTGGCGGTGGCGAAGAGCTTGCCCATGCCTCGGGCCTGAATGTGCGACGCGTGCGCTTGGCAGGCTTTGCGCTAGCTGGCGTCTTCTACGCAATTGCCGCGATCTTTCAGGTGGCCCGTCTGGGGCAGGCGGAATCGGTGTCCGGCGCGAACTTGATGTTTGTGGCCATCACCTCGGTCGTTGTCGGCGGTGTGGCACTTTGGGGCGGGATTGGCGGCGTGATGAATGCGGTCATCGGCGTTCTGATAGTCAATGTCATCGGCAATGGCATGGTTGTCATCGGTCTACCCAACTACCTCCAAGACGGTTTGCTGGGCCTTCTCGTTATTATCGCGGTCGTTCTATCCACCGACCGCCGCCTTGTCAGTTTCGCGAAGTGAGGTCGGCATGTATCAGTTAAGCTCGGTCGACAAGAAGTTCCCCGGTGTCCATGCGCTCAAGAGCATCGACTTCCACATCAAGCGCGGCGAGATCGTCGGACTGGTCGGCGAAAACGGTGCCGGAAAATCGACGCTGATGAAGGTGATCTACGGCGCTTATCAGCCCGATGGCGGCCAGATCCTGATCGACGGCAAGCCGGTTCATTTCGCCAACCCCCGCCAAGCGATGAAACGCGGCGTTGGCATGGTGTTTCAGGAACAATCGCTGATCCCCAACCTGACGGTGATGGAGAATATCTTTCTTGGCTACGAAGCCCAGTTCACCCGTCTTGGTGTGGTGAATTGGAAGGCCATGGCAGCGGCTGCGAAAAAACAACTGGCCAAGGTGAAGCTAGACATTGATCCGGCAACCGTGACGTCGGCTTTGTCCTTCGCTCAGCGCCAGCTTGTCGAGCTGGCCAAGGTGCTGACGCTTGAGGAACGGGTCGAGGGTGATCTGGTCATCTTGCTCGATGAGCCGACCTCGGTCCTATCCGAGGAGGAGGTGAAGCTTCTCTTCAAGCTGGTGCGCGAACTGACCAGCCGGGCCTCGTTCATCTTCGTCAGCCACCGCATGGATGAGGTGATGGAGCTTTCTGACCGTATCTATGTGATGAAGGACGGGCAGGTGATGGATGTCGTCACCAAAGCCGAGGCTGACGCGAGTGCAATCCAGCACAAGATGGTCGGCCGCCATGTTGACCGCGAATATTACCGCGAGCAGCGCCAGAAAACCTATGACAGCTCGCGCAAGCTGTTCGAGATGCGCGACATCGTTCTGCCGGGCCGTCCCCATAAGCTGAACCTTGCGCTGCATCCGGGCGAGGTTTTGTGTCTGGTTGGGACCGAAGGTTCGGGGCGAGAAGCGATCTTGCGCACGATTTACGGCATGCTTTCTCCGGTCTCGGGGCATTTCGAGATCAAGGGGCAAGCGCTTCGGGGTTTCAATCCGCGCCGCTCGGTTGCGATGGGCGTGGGCTATGTCCCGCGTGAGCGCAAGATCGAAGGCATCGTCGCCGGGATGAATGTCTATGAGAATATGACCTTGGCCCAGCTCGGCCGCTATTCGAAGGCAGGCGTGCTTGGTGTTGGGCGCGAAAAGGCGCTGGCGAGGGACTGGATCAAGAAACTGTCGATCAAGGCCCATTCCGAATACGCCGATTGCGGCAACCTCTCGGGCGGCAATCAGCAGAAGGTTGTCTTGTCGAAGTGGCGCTCGGGCGGATCTGACATCATGCTCTTGGACCATCCGACGCGGGGCCTCGATATCGGCGCCAAGGAAGACGTCTATGACATGATCCGCGACATGAGCGACGACGGCGCCGGGATCGTTCTGGTCGCCGATACACTGGAGGAGGCCATCGGCCTCTCGCATACCATCGTCGTTCTGAAGGATGGCGAGATCCAGCACCGTTTCGACTGTCAGCCGGGCGCCAAGCCTTCGCTTTACGACCTTCTCCACCACATGATCTGAGGCCCAGATGAATATGCAACGCATCAAACCGCATCTTCCCTGGATTACCCTGCTGGTCTTGACCGCAGTGGTAGGGGCTGTGGATCCGAACTTTCTGCGTCCCGCGAACCTCTTGAGCCTTGCGGGCGATATCGTGCCCTTGTTCATCATGGCGCTGGGGCTGACATTTGCGATTTATATCGGCGGGATCGACCTTTCGGTGCAGTCCATGGCCAATATGATCACGGTCATTGCATCAATCTATCTTGCCTCGATGGGGGCATGGGTGGCGGTGCTCTGCATCGCGGTGGGCTTTGGTCTGGGGATGGTTTCGGGCTTTTTGACGACCCGGCTCTTTGTGCCCTCCTTCATCTCGACGCTGGCTGTGGGCGGGGTTTGCTTTTCGGTCGCGCAATGGCTGTCGGGCAACCGCGCCTTGAACATGGACGCCGAGCAGCGCAACGCGACCTTTGGCTGGATGATCGGCCATACCGGCATCATCCCGAATGAGCTGTTTCTGGCGGCGGCCTTGTTGGCGCTTTGCCTCTTTATCGAGCGACGCACCGTCCTTGGCCGGGTGCTGAAAGCGGTGGGCGCAGGTGAGCCTGCGGCGAAGGCATCGGGCATCAATGTCGGGCAATACAAGATGCTCGCCTTCGCGATTTCCGGAGCAATGGCTGCGATTGCAGGGCTGCTTTTCTCGGTCAAACTTTCCGGGGGCGCGCCGACCATTGCCAATGGCTTTTTGCTGCCCGCAATCGTCGCAGTTCTAGTTGGGGGCACGCCTTTGACCGGAGGCGTCGGTGGGGTGCTCAATACGCTCATCGGCACGCTGATCGTCGCCGTGATCCGTGCCTCGATGCTCTATCTGGGCGTCAATGCGACGCAGCAGCAGATGCTGTTCGGTCTGGTCCTGATTGCGGCGATTGCATTGACAATTGATCGCTCGAAACTCCGCACAGTGAAGTGAGGTTGCCATGAAAACCATGCAAGCCGCTTTCCTCGTCGCTCCTTATAAGTTCGAGCTGCGCGAGGTGGCCCGCCCACAGATCGGTCCGGACGAGGTGGTGATCCGCGTGATCCGGACCGGCATCTGCGGCACCGACCTGCATATGTTCCACGGCCATTATGCGGCCGATGATCTGCCAATCATTCCGGGCCACGAATTTTGCGGCCTGATTGAGGAGGTCGGCGCGAATATAACCCATCTGGTCCCTGGTCAGATGGTGGTCGCCGATATCAATATCGGTTGTGGGCATTGCTATTGGTGCCGCCGCAATGAAGTGCTCAATTGCCCCGAGATGGTGCAACTTGGCATTACACGCGACGGCGCCTTTGCCGAATTTGTGGCCCTTCCCGGACGGCTGGTCATTCCCGCGCCTGCTGGTATTGCCCCTGAAATTCTTGCGCTGACCGAGCCGGTAGCCTGCGTGGTCCGCGCGGCGCGCAAGGCTCAGGCAGGGATCGCGCAATCGGTGGTCGTTCTGGGCGCGGGGCCGGTCGGTAACCTTCATGTGCAGATGATGCGGCTGGTGGGGGCGGCACCTGTGATCGTGGCCGATCTATCCGCAGAGCGCTGCGCCATGGCCTTTGACGCAGGTGCTGATGCGGCAATCAGCGATCCTGCAGAACTCAAAGCCACGGTACTTGAGCTGACCGAGGGGCGGGGCGCGGACCTGGTGATTGAAAGCGTGGGCCATCCGGCGCTTTACGCCACCGCCTTCGATCTTATCCGTAAGGGCGGCCATGTCGCCTTTTTCGGCCTGACTGGCCCCGATCAGGCCGTGCCGGTGCCGATCCTGCGCACGATCCTTGAAGAAAACAGCCTGAAAGGCTCGGTCGCGGGGATGGGGCAGGATATGCATGATGCGCTGGCTTTGCTGGCACATGGCCGCTTTCGCACCGAGGCCTTTACCACGGCCTCCTATCCTCTGGCGCGTATTCAGGAAGCTTTCGAGACCCTGGCCGAGCGCCCCGCCGATCTTAAGACCCAGATCGTCATTTCGCAGAATTGATCGCTTAGTACTTCCGAGGAGCCTGACATGATGGATCAGAACGCCCGCAAACTTTCCTTGCCCGAGCAGCCACGCGAATTCGGCTTTTTCATCGACGGTGAATGGCGTCAGGGCCGCGATATGGCCGAACAGCGCTCGCCCGCGCATGACGTGCCGGTGACGCGGGTCGCGCGCTGCACCACCGAGGATCTGAATGATGCTGTCGCAGCAGCGCGCCGTGCCTTCGAGGATCGCCGTTGGGCCGGGATTTCGGGCGCTGAGCGTGCGGGCGTGTTGCTGCGTGCAGCCGAGATCCTGCGTCGTCGCTCCGATGAGGTTGCCTATTGGGAGGTCTTGGAAAACGGCAAGCCGATTTCGCAAGCCCGCGCCGAGATTGCAGGCTGCATCGCCTGTTTCGAGACCGCTGCAGGCGCGGCCCGACTGCTGCACGGCGATAGCTTCAACTCGCTGGGGGATGGGCTTTTCGGCATGGTCCTGCGCGAGCCGATTGGCGTTGTCGGGCTGATTACGCCTTGGAATTTCCCTTTCCTGATCCTGTGCGAGCGCGTGCCCTTTATCCTTGCCTCTGGCTGCACGATGGTGGTGAAACCCTCTGAAGTGACCAGCGCGACGACGCTGATCCTTGCCGAGATACTAACCGAGGCGGGCCTGCCAAAGGGCGTTTATAACGTGGTCACGGGTTCGGGGCGTACTATTGGTCAGGCCATGGCCGAGCATCCCGATATCGACATGTTGTCCTTTACCGGCTCGACCGGGGTGGGGCGGTCCTGTGTTCATGCGGCTGCTGACAGCAACTTCAAGAAGCTGGGGTTGGAGTTGGGCGGCAAGAACCCGATCATCGTCTTTGCCGACAGCGATCTGGAGGATGCCGCTGATGCCGCAGCCTTTGGCATCAGCTTCAACACCGGGCAATGCTGCGTTTCCTCGAGCCGGTTGATTGTCGAGGCTTCGGTCGCGGATGAATTCGAGCGTTTGCTCGTCGAAAAAATGCGCCGCATCCGCATCGGCGATCCGCTTGATGAAGCGACCCAAGTTGGCGCCATCACCACGCCCGCGCAAAATGACACAATCTTGAGCTATATCGAAAAGGGCCGGCAGGAAGGCGCGCGAGTGCTGACCGGCGGCGAGATCTTGGAAATCGGCGCGGGCCGCTATATCGCGCCCACGCTCTTTTCGGGCGTGCGCCCCGAGATGGCCATCGCGCGGGACGAGATTTTCGGCCCCGTCCTGTCATCCTTCCGTTTTCAAACCGTGGAAGAAGCGATCGCGCTCGCAAATGATACCGTTTACGGGCTTGCAGCCTCGCTTTGGACGAAGGATCTGGATAAGGCGCTGACCGTGACACGGCGCGTCAGCGCGGGGCGGTTCTGGGTTAATACGATTATGGCGGGCGGTCCGGAAATGCCGCTTGGGGGGTTCAAGCAATCGGGCTGGGGCCGCGAGGCGGGTATCTACGGCGTCGAGGAATATACCCAGATCAAGTCGGTCCATGTCGAAATCGGCAAACGCTCGCATTGGATCGGGTAAAGGAGGCGTCGTGGCGCAGGGATATGATTACGTCATCATTGGCGGTGGCTCGGCCGGTTGCGTGCTGGCAGCGCGCCTCTCGGAAGACAGTCAGGCGCGGGTTTGCCTGATCGAGGCGGGCGGTCGCGACAGCAATCCGCTGATCCATATGCCGGTCGGCTTTGCTAAAATGACGACCGGACCGCTGACTTGGGGACTGGTGACGGCCCCCCAGCGCCACGCCAACGGCCGCGAAATCCCCTATGCTCAGGCGCGGGTTTTGGGTGGTGGCTCTTCGATCAATGCAGAGATTTTTACTCGTGGGCATCCTTCGGACTATGACCGTTGGGTCGAGGAGGGGGCTGAGGGCTGGGGGTCACAAGGCCTGCGTCAGTATTTCCACCGCTCGGAGGGCAACACGACCCTGTCGGGCGAATGGCATGGCACCGATGGTCCTTTGGGCGTGTCGAACCTGCCCAGCCCCAATGCCACGAGTCTGGCTTTCGTCCAAAGCTGCCAAGAGGCGGGGATCCCCTATAATCCCGATTTCAATGGCGCGCGACAAGAGGGCGCGGGCATTTATCAGACGACGATCCGCAACAACCGGCGCTGCTCTGCGGCTGTCGGCTATCTGCGCCCGGCGCTCTCGCGGCCGAACCTGACGGTGCTGACCAACGCGCTGGTGCTGCGGCTGGTCTTTGAGGGGAGCCGCGCGGTCGGCGTCGAATATATCGCGGGCAAAAACGGCGCGCCGGTCGTGGCGCGGGCCGAGCAAGAGGTGATCGTGACTTCGGGGGCCATCGGCTCACCCAAGCTGATGATGCTGTCCGGGGTTGGCCCTGCCGATCATCTGCGCAGTCAGGGGATTGAGGTGGTCCAGGATATGCCTGGCGTGGGGCAGAACCTTCAGGACCATTTCGGCATCGATATTGTGGCCGAGCTGAAGGGGCATGAAAGCCTTGATCGCTATGGTAAGCCGCATTGGATGGTCTGGGCCGGGTTGCAATATATGCTCTTCAATTCGGGACCGGTGACCTCGAACGTGGTTGAGGGCGGGGCATTTTGGTACGCCGACCCCAACGCGCCCTGTCCCGATCTGCAATTTCATTTCCTTGCAGGGGCAGGAGCCGAAGCCGGCGTGCCGTCAGTCCCAAAAGGATCCTCGGGGATTACGCTGAACAGCTATACGTTGCGCCCGAAATCACGGGGCACGGTGACGCTGGGATCTGCCGATCCGCGCGACAATCCAGTGGTCGATCCGAACTTCCTTGCCGATCCAGATGATCTGCGCATCTCGACCGAAGGGGTGAAAATCAGCCGCGAGATCTTCAGTCAGCATTCACTGCAGAAATACATCCGCGAGCTGCGCTTTCCCGATGCGAATGTACGGACCCAGGCGGATTACGAGGCCTATGCGCGCCAATATGGCCGTACCTCATATCATCCGATCGGAACCTGCAAAATGGGCCGGGATGAGATGTCGGTGGTTGATCCGCAATTGCGCGTTCATGGGCTTGACGGGCTGCGGATCTGTGACAGCTCGGTCATGCCCTCGCTGGTCGGCTCGAACACCAATGCGCCGACGATCA
>NZ_DALZMB010000135.1:0-8737 GCF_032007265.1 Paracoccus sp. (in: a-proteobacteria)
TATCCCGGGGGGCCGGCCCGTAAGGGCCGGAAGGGGGCAGAGCCCCCATTTTACGCCATCAATCTTCCTTGGGGCGCAGCATCAGCCAGATCAGCGCCCCACCTGCCAGAACCAAGAATGGCAGCATGGCAAGGTTGACGGCGTTCCACCCGGTCTGGGTCGAGCCGCTCAGGCAGTTCATCAGCCCACCCGATGACAATGAGGCCAGGAAAACGCCGCTAAAGACCACCGCATCATTCACGCCCTGAATGCGGGCGCGCTCTTCGGGGCGTTGGGCTTTGGTCAGCATGGCGGTGGCGCCAATATAGCCAAAGTTCCAGCCACACCCCAGCAAGATCAATGCCAGATAGAAGTTGCCCAGCGTCACGCCTGACAGCGCAACCGCCCCCGCGCAGGCCAGAATGGCCAGCCCCAGCGTCATGATCCGGGCGGCGCCAAAGCGCGCAATTAGCCCCCCGGTAAAGAATGAGGGCAAAAACATGGCAATGACATGGCCCGAGACGATATTTGCCGCATCCGAGGTCTGATAGCCGCAGCCGACCACCGCCAGAGGTGTCGAGGTCATGACCAGGTTCATCAATGCATAAGTCACCGTGCCACAGATCATGGCCACGGCGATTTCAGGAACGCGGATCAATTCGCGCAGGCTGCGTCCTTGGGCCTTGCTGGTCGCGGATGACTGCTGGCGTGGAATGTCCAGAAAAGCGAATAGGAATGGTCCTGCAAGGTTCAGGATAACGATGGCGCCATAGGTCGCCAAAAAGGGCGTTGCCAGCAAAGTCGCGGTTTCGCGAACCAGAAAAGGCCCGGTCAGCGCCGAGCAAAGACCGGCAGCCATCACCCATGAAATGGCTTTGCCCTGAAACTCGCTCGGGGCGCAATCTGTGGCTGCAAAGCGATAAAACCCCTGCGCAGCCATATAGACGCCCGTCAAAAGCCCGCCCGCCGTGAACAGCCAGAACGAGCCGATGCGCAAACCCCAAAATGCAACCGCCGCTCCGCAGGCGCCAGCCAGGCATGACAGCAAGAAACCAGCCTGACGGCCATAGCGCTGCATGAAGGCGGCCAAGGGCCGTGCTGATAGCGCCGAGCCCAGAATGATCATCGAAAGCGGCAGGGTCGCAAGGCAGGCATTGGGGGCCAACATCTGCCCCGCCAGCCCGCTGACCACGAAATTCATGGGCATCTGCGCGCCCAGAATGGCCTGAGCCAGCGCCAGCACAAGAACGTTGCGCTTGGCGCGGCCCAGATCGGTTGCCTCGATGGGCTGGCTCACCCTAGCGCCCGAGTGCCGCAGCCGCCTGAGCGCGTGCGGTGATCGCGGACCAATTCGCCTCTGCGACATCGGCATCGGGTGCAATCCAGCTGCCGCCCACACAAAGGATATTGGGCTGGGACAGATAGCTGGGCGCGCTGTCTAGCGTTACGCCTCCGGTCGGGCAAAAGCTGATTTGCGGCAGCGGGCCGCCCAAGGACTTCAGGTATTTCACACCACCCGCGGCCTCGGCTGGAAAGAACTTGAGCATATCATAGCCCCATTCCAGCAGCCGCATGGCCTCGGATGCGGTCGCCGCGCCGGGCAAAAGCGGCAAGGCTTCATCGATGCAGGCCTGCACCAAGGTCTCGGTTGCGCCAGGAGATACGGCAAAACTTGCGCCGGCATCCTTGGCCCGTTTGACATCATCAGGGCTGAGCACCGTACCCGCACCGACATAGCCGCCCGGAACCTTTGCCATCCGGCGGATTACTTCAAGGGCTGCCGGGGTGCGCAGGGTGACTTCAAGCACCGGCAGACCGCCAAGGACCAGCGCCTCGGCCAGCCCGGTTGCGCGATCAGCATCGCCGACCACCAAAACCGGAATGACGGGCGCAAGATTGCAAAGTTCGCGGCTGCGGACAGATTGGGCGTGAGGCGTCATCGGGGGCTCCGTCAAAATTCGCGCTGAACCTGCGACTTTATTGCGCCGACCGCAAGCCGTCAGCCGCCAAAACCGCGCGATCCACCCGAACTGCGTGCGGTTGCCGATTTGCCAAAGCCACCGCGCTGCGCCACCTGAGATTGGGTCATTGGCGGTTTGCCGATGGTCGAGGGCGCTTTGGTAAAGGTCTGAGCCGGAACCTTGCCTGCGCCACGATTGCTGGCAAAACTCTGGTCGCCCTTGGGGGTCGAATAGCTTCCATTGGCGTTTTGCACCATCGGTTGCGAGAAAATGCCGCCGCCGCGCGACAGCATCGAACCCATCATATAGCCCACGAGCAGCGGCATGAAGGAAAAGCCGCCTCCGCCCTGTGCCTGCTGCTGGCCCGCAGGCGCCTGCGTCGGATCGCCGCCGCATTTGCCAACGCCATGCTCTTGTTCGCAAAGCTCTTTTGATTCGTAACGCGGTGCCGTTTCCAGATATTCAGCCTCGGCTGCTGCAAAATTCTTGCGGCAATCCTCTTCGCTGAACCACAGCCCGTTATCCTTGCTGGCCTCGATACAGCTGGCCAGATCTGGAAAGGACTGGGCGTCTACCTTGTCATCCTCGCAGGCAGCAAGGCCGAGCAGCGCGGTTCCAGCCAGAACCAGCGCGACGTGACGGGAGCGTTTGCGGTGCGACATGACTAGCCCTCGATGAAATGCGGTTTGAAACGAGACAGGTTATGAGTAATGCGGGCGCGGTCCTCGCGGATACCCAGCCCGACGCAGGCCTCGCCAATGATCCAAGCGCCCAAGACCGGGTGAAAGCCGTCGAAATCGGGCAAAGGAGCCAAGGCCTGAACGATCATCGGGTGATGAGAATAGCTGTCATCGGGTGCGGCTTCGGGGCGGCGACCCTCTTGGTGGATGGTCACGCCCGCGCCTTCGCGAGAAAAGATCGGCTTGGTCACATATCCGCGCTTCAACGCCGGTTCAGCAGCCTGAAATGCCGTTGCAACCGCAGGCGTGACCGGACCGGTCCCGCGCAGCGCCGCCTCGATGTCGGATGCGAAAAAGGCAGGCAGAAGGTTCGGATGGCCGGGAAACATTTCCCAAAGCAGCGGCAGCAGCCCCTTGTTGGACAAGACGGCCTTCCATGGCGGCTCGATATAGCGCGTGCCCGAAGGTTGCAGATAGGGCGCGAAATCGTCGCGCAGCATATCTTCCCAGGGATAAAGCTTGAACAGGGTTCCGATGATGCGGTCCTGATCATCGGCAAATTGACCCTCTTCGGTCACGCCAATGGCCGAAAGATCGGTAAAATTCGCGCCCAGACCCGCCTCGCGTGCCGCCCAGGCAAGGGCCTCGACGGTGGCATAATCCTCGGGGTTTGATTTGTCGGCGGCAAAGTGGATGTCGGTGCCCTGATCGGCCATTTCGGCCCAACGCTCAACCACGGCTTCGTGCAGGGCGTTGAATTGATCGGTTTGATCCGACAGCACGCCAAGCTGCTGTTGCTCTTCCAGCCAAAGCCATTGAAAGGCTGCGGATTCGTAAAATGACGTCGGGGTATCAGCGTTATATTCCAACATCTTGGCCGGACCGGTTCCGTCATAGGACAGGTCGAACCGGCCGTAAAGCTCTGGCTCGCCATTGGCCCAAGAGCGTTCGATCAGATCCCAATGGGCGCGCGGAATATCCAGCCGCGTCAGCCATTCCTCGCTGGTGACGGCCTTGGCCACCGCCTCGCGGCAAAGCGCGTGCAATTCGGTCGATGGACCTTCGATGTCATCCTCGATTTCACGCAGGGTGAAACGATAGGCGCTGGTTTCGTCCCAATAGGGCTCTCCGTCCATATCGGCGAAGGTAAAGCCCAGCTCTTGGGCGCGGGCGCGCCATTCGGGACGTTCGGGCAGGGAGATCTTCTGCATCTTGCCTCTTTCGGGTTTCCCGACAGATGGCAAGCCCAGGGCGCGGATGCAAGCCCGACGGCGGTTTTGCCGCAAAAATGCGACAAATGGTGCTGCCCGGGCAAGGGTGGCGCGATGCCCGGGCAGGGGTGATGCGGCAAGCCTAGGAAATGATGCTAAGCGCCTCGCCAGCCAGCAGGGCCGCGTTGCCGCCCGAGGCGGTCGTATCAATGCAAAGGTGGCGCTCGATCACGACATGGCCTTTGTCGATGGCCCCGATCAATGGCAGGATCGGGCCGTTGCGCGCGGCCAAGGCGCGGGCAAGTGCGCGACCGGTTTCGACATCGCCCCACCAGACGGCGCCAGAAATGCCCTCGATCCGGCTTAGCCAATTCGCATCGGGAACACCGTCCAGCGCCAGACCATAGCCGCCCAGACGAGCGATCTCGGCTGCTTGTGCCTTTGCCGTATCATAGCCCGGCCCAAGGCAAAGGATCGGCGGGCGTGAGAACAGGCTGAGCTGGTTCTTTTCGCCCGTTGGCCCAGGAAGATCGATGCGGCTGATAGGGTTCTCGTTAATAGATACCGCTTTAAGATCGTTTTCCAAGCTTTTGTAATAGCTTGAATATGTCTTGCTTTTTGTGCTGGCCTCGATCACCGGGCCTTCTGTGAAGCGCCCCAGATATTCAGGCCCGCCCGCTTTGGGGCCGGTCCCCGAAAGCCCCTCGCCGCCAAAGGGCTGACTGCCCACAACCGCGCCAATCTGGTTGCGGTTGACATAGGCATTGCCCGCATGAATGCGCCCCGCCACGCTGTCGATGCGCGAGGCGATGCGCGAATGCAGGCCAAAGGTCAGCCCGTATCCGGTCGAATTGATCTGAGCCACGACCTGATCCAGCCCGTTGGCCGGGAAGGTCGCAATATGCAGCACGGGGCCAAAGATTTCCTGCTTCATATCCGTGATGGCATCGACCCGCAGCATTGCCGGGGCAATGAAGTGACCACCTTCGGGGGCGGCAAGCAGCTTGATCAGGCGGCCTTCGGCGCGCGCCTGCTCGATATGAGCGCGAATGGGCGCTGCGGCCTTCAGATCGATGACGGGTCCGATATCGGTCTCGGTCAGCGCGGGGTCGCCCAAAGTCAGCTCGTCCATGGCACCGCTGAGCATTTCCAGAACCGGGGCTGCGATGTCCTCTTGCAAATAGAGGCAACGCAGGGCCGAGCAGCGCTGGCCAGCCGATTGGAATGCGCTGGTGACAATATCGCGCACTGCCTGTTCGGGCAAAGCGGTCGAATCGACGACCATGGCATTCAGCCCGCCGGTTTCCGCAATCAGCGGGGCTGTGGGTGACATATGCTCTGCCATCGCGCGGCGGATCATCTGGGCGGTGGCGGTCGAGCCGGTAAAGACAACACCATCGATGCGCCCATCCGAGGTCAGGGCCGCGCCAACCGTGCCGCCTTCGCCCAACAGCAATTGAAGCGCGGTCACAGGCACGCCCGCGCGATGCATCAATCCGACCGCATGATGAGCGATCAAGGGCGTTTGCTCGGACGGTTTGGCCAAGACGCCATTCCCCGCAGCCAGCGCTGCCGCGATCTGGCCTGTGAAAATCGCCAAGGGGAAGTTCCACGGGCTGATCGCCGTAAAAATGCCCCGTGCCGGATTGCGCAGATTGCTCGCCTGCGCCGCGTAATAGCGCAGGAAATCAACGGCCTCACGGATTTCGGCAACGGCATCGCCAAGGGTCTTTCCCGATTCTGCACAAAGAAGCGCAAGCAGGGCGGGCGTGTCAGCCTCGTACAGATCGGCGATGCGGCGCAGGGTCTCTGCGCGGGCCGAGAGCGGTTGCGACCAAGGTTGGGCGGCGTCAATGGCCGCGTCAATCTGCGCCTTGCTTGCCTGATGGACCTGACCCGCGACGCCAAGGGTTGCGGGGTTTTCAACCGGCTCGGCAGGGCCGTTGGGCAAGTCGGCGGCAATCAGGGACATGGCCACCGGCGCAGCTGGCGCCTGCGCGCGCGCATCCAGCAAGGCATCTCGGGCGGGGCGGTCGGCGATGTCATGGCCGCGCGAGTTTTCACGCTCGGGGGTGAACAGACCCGTGCCACGGGCAATGGCGGGATTTTCGATCTGGGCCAGGGCCTCGACCGCCGTCAAAGGGCAGGCGGCCACGACCGAGGGCGCAATCGCCTCATCGACGATCTGGTTCACAAAACTAGAGTTCGCACCATTTTCAAGCAGGCGACGAACCAAATAGGCCAGCAACTCACGATGGGCCCCAACCGGGGCATAGATGCGCAGGCGCGTTTGGTTGTCCTCTTGCACCAGCTTGTGCAGCCCTTCGCCCATGCCATGCAGGCGCTGGAATTCGAAATCGCGGCCCTTGGCCATTTCCAGAACCGCCGAAACGGTCTGCGCGTTATGCGTCGCGAATTGCGGATAGATCCGGTCGGTCATTCCCAACAGGCGCCGCGCAAGCCCGATATAGCTGGCATCGGTTGAAACCTTGCGGGTAAAGACCGGAAAATCGGCCAGACCGGTAACCTGCGCGCGTTTAATCTCGGCGTCCCAATAGGCACCTTTTACAAGCCTGATCATGATTTTGCGATCAAGTCTTCCAGCCATGTCATAAAGCCAGTTGATCGCCGGTCCTGCGCGGCGCCCGTAGGCTTGAACCACGATGCCAAAGCCCTCCCAACCCGCCAATTGCGGATCGCTTAACACGGCTTCGATCACTTGCAGCGAAAGCGTCAGCCGATAGCTTTCCTCGGCATCGATGGTCAGGGGCATGTCGGCTGCGGCGGCCGCGCGGGCAAGGCGGGTGACGATCGGCACAAGTTCGGCCATCACGCGCCCTTCTTGCGCGGTCTCATAGCGGGGATGAAGCGCCGAAAGCTTGACCGAAATCCCGGGGTTGTCGCGCAACCGACCCTTGACGCAAGCCGAGGCGATGGCCGTGATCGCCTTGGCATAGGCGGCCTCGTATTTTTTGGCATCAGCGGCCGTCATCGCGGCTTCGCCAAGCATATCATAGCTTTGCGTGGACTTTGGGTCCTCTGCTGCGCGTTTCATCGCTTCTTGAATGGTTTGGCCCAAAACGAATTGCCGACCCATTTCGCGCATGGCGCGCGTGACGGCTGCGCGAATTACCGGCTGGCCAAGACGGCGCACCGCGCCGCGGATCACACCAGCATCGCGACGCCCCAATACGCCGCCCGTCAGCATCAGCCCGCGCGTCGAGAGGTTCACCAGCGAGGATTTCGAGCGGCCCTTGTGGCGCTTCCAATCGGCGGGCGCGATCTTGTCTTCGATCAGCGCGTCAGATGTCTCGGCGTCAGGCACCCGCAAAAGCGCCTCGGCCAGCGACATCAGGGCAAGCCCTTCCTCGGTGGAAAGGCCATATTCTGCCAAAAACACCTCCATCAAGCCCGGATCAAGCTGGGCGCGGATGCGCGTGACCAGATCAGCACCGGCACGCGAGATGCGCGCGCGCGCCTCGCCATCAAGTGCCGCTTCGGCGATCAAGTCCTGAAGCAAGGGCGCCTCGGGGGCGAGGGTGGCCTTATCAATTGCAGCGAGGGCGGGGGTATAGGCTGACATGCGCGGACTCCTTGACATTAGGCGTGTTATAGCGCTGTTCCTTGGCGCAATCTGACCAATTGAGTGGCTAGTCTTGGACGATACGACCAAAAAATATGATTTTGATAGTTCATTTGCATTGGATCGAATGGACCGTGCCATTTTGGCGGAACTGGCGCGTGACGGACGGCAAAGCGTGACCGAGCTGGCAGGAAAGGTCGGCCTGTCGAAAACGCCCGTGCAGGCGCGGATGAAACGCTTGGAACAGCTGGGGGTTATCGCAGGCTATCGCGCCATTTTGTCGCCAGTGCGCATGAATTTGGCCCATGTGGCCTTTGTCGAGCTGAAGCTGACCGACACCCGCGAAGCGGCACTTCAATCGTTCAACAAAGCCGTAAGGGCCATTCCCGAGATCGAGGAATGCCACATGATCGCGGGTGGTTTTGACTACCTGCTTAAGGTCCGAACGACGGATATCGTCGATTACCGCCGCGTTCTGGCCGAGCAGATTTCGACCCTGCCACATGTGGCGTCAACCTCGACATATGTCGCGATGGAGGCAATCAAGGATAATGCCATCGTTCGCTTGCCAAAATAAGCATATTCAATCGGTTACAAAGAATATTTGACAAAAGCGGACCTATCTAAATCCGGGTCTTGCTCCGGTCGATGCTTCCGGTGATCCTAGTCCGATCAAGGCCCCGAAAGAATCGGGGCAGGACAACAGGGAAGTGCTTCATGACCAAAAGCTTTTCGTTGCGCGCCGCGCTGCTGGCCTCTGCCGTAGCCTTCGCCCCGGCGGCATTTGCCGAGACGCCAAAGGATGTCCTGGTCATCGCTGATCAGATCGATGACATCATCACCATGGACACGGCGCAAAGTTCGGAATTCTCGGGGATCAACGTCACCAACAACCTTTACGACCGACTGGTCGACTTTGACCCGCTGGACCTGAACGCGGGCTTCAAGCCAAGCCTTGCGGAAAGCTGGGAAGTCACTGACGAAGGCAAAACCATCACCTTCAAGATGCGTGACGGGGTGAAGTTCCATTCGGGCAATCCGGTGCGTGCCGAAGATGCGGCCTGGTCGCTACAGCGCGCGGTGAAACTGAACCAAGGCCTGTCCTTTATTCTGACCCAGTTCGGCTTTACCCCCGAAAACGTCGAAGAGAACATCAAGGCAGATGGCGACAAGCTGGTTTTGAAGCTGGACCAGCCCTATGCATACTCCCTAGTCCTGAACAGCCTGACCGCAAGCGTGGCCTCGATCATCGACAAAGAGGCCGTGCTGCCTCATGTCGAGGGTGATGATTTCGGCAATAAATGGCTGGGTCAGAACGAGGCC
>NZ_DALZMB010000136.1:0-8661 GCF_032007265.1 Paracoccus sp. (in: a-proteobacteria)
GGCGCTGTTTGGAGATGTCGATGGGTTTGCCCTCGATCAGCAGCTCGCCGCCGGAGGCGGGGTCGATCAGGGCAACGATGCGGGCAAGGGTGGATTTGCCCGAACCGGATTCACCGACAATGGCAAGGGTCTTGCCACGTTCGACCGAAAAGCTGATGCCCTTGACCGCGCGAACGGTTTTGGCGGCGCGCAGCATCGAGCCGGGAACAATGTAGTCGCGGGTCAGATTGCGGCCTTCGACGACGACGCTCATTGCTGCACCTCGGATTCTTTGGCCATGAAATCGGCGACTGTCGATAGCCTGTCCCCGGTGGCATTTTCGGGAAGAGCCGACAGCAGCGCACGCGTATAGCTGCTTTTGGGGTTTTCGAAGAGCGTGAGCACGTCGGCCTCTTCCATTTTGCGGCCCTTGTACTGGACCGCGACCCGATCTGCCGTTTCCGCCACCACACCCATATCATGGGTGATCAGGATCAGTGCCATGTCGAGCCGTTCCTGCAGCTCCATCAAAAGATCCAGGATCTGCTTTTGAATGGTCACATCCAGCGCGGTCGTGGGTTCATCTGCAATCAGCAGGCGCGGGTCGGTGGCGATTGCCATAGCGATCATCACGCGTTGGCATTGGCCGCCCGACATCTGATGGGGATAGGCTTTGAGCTTTTGTTCGGGATCGGGGATGCCGACCTTGTTGAACAGCTCAAGCGCGCGGCGCCGCGCCGCTTTGCGGTCAAGGCCCGCGTTGAAGCGCAGGACCTCTTCGATCTGATAGCCGACCGTGAAGGAGGGGTTGAGCGAGGCGATGGGTTCTTGAAAGATCATCGTGATCTCGCGGCCGATCAGCTTGCGACGTTCTTTGGTGGACATGTGCAGCAGGTCACGACCGTCAAAGCTCATCTCATCGGCGGTGACGGTAGCCGTATCGGGCAAAAGCCCCATGACTGCCAGCATCGAGACCGATTTGCCCGAGCCGGATTCGCCGACGATCGCCAGCACTTCGCCTTTATCCACCGTCACATCGATCCCGTCGACAGCCGTGAAGCTGCCGGTCGAGGTCGCAAAGCGGACGGTGAGGTTCTTGATGGAAAGTAGGGCCATGACCTCAGCTCCGCTTCAGTTTAGGATCAAGCGCATCGCGCAGCCCATCGCCCATCAGGTTGATCGCAAGGACCGAAACCAGAATGGCCAGACCGGGGAGGGTGACAACCCACCAAGCGCGCAGGATGAATTCACGCGCCTCGGCCAGCATGGTGCCCCATTCCGGGGTCGGAGGCTGTGCGCCCATGCCCAGAAAGCCCAAGGCCGCAGAATCGAGCACGGCCGATGAAAAGGACAGGGTGGCCTGAACGATTAAAGGCGCAAGGCAGTTGGGCAGGATCGTTTTAAACATCAGCCGCAGATTGCCCGCTCCGGCGACGCGGGCCGCCGCGACATATTCGCGTTCCTTTTCACCCATCACTGCTGCACGGGTCAGGCGCGCAAAATGGGGTTGATAGACGATGGCAATGGCAATCATCGCATTGGTCAGCCCCGGTCCCAGCACCGCCACCAGCACAAGTGCCAGTAACAGCGAGGGGAAGGCCAGGATCACATCCATCACCCGCATGATGACCGTATCAACCCAGCCGCCGAAAAAGCCCGCGACCAGACCGATGATCACACCACCAAATAGGGCGATCGCCACCACGACCACGCCGATGAACAGTGAATATTGCGCGCCGTAGATCAGACGGGACAGCATGTCGCGACCAACGGCGTCAGTGCCCAGCAGATAGCCCGCGCGGCCCCCGTCTTGCCAGATCGGCGGGACCAGCAAGGCATCGCGGTATTGCTGGGTCGGGTCATGAGGCGCCAGAAGCGGCGCAAAGATTGCCGTCAGCACCAGCAAGATGAATACGACAAGCCCGATGACGGCGCCTCGGTTCTGGCGGAAGTAGAACCAGAATTCCGACAGCATTCGCAATCGAATGGCGCGATCCGAGATTTTGACAGTTGTATCGGTCATTTGTGCCGGATCCTCGGGTTGATAAGACCATAGGTCAGGTCGACGAGCAGGTTCACGATCATCACGATGGCGGCGATCAGCAAAAGCCCCGATTGCACGACCGGATAGTCACGCCGCGAAATGGAATCGATCATCCATTTGCCGATGCCTGGCCAAGAGAAGATCGTCTCGGTCAGAATGGCACCTGCCATCAAGACGCCGATCTGCAGACCAATCGTGGTGACGACGGGGATCATCGCATTGCGCAAGGCATGGACGCCGATCACGCGACGCGGGCTTAGGCCCTTGGCTTTGGCGGTGCGTACGTAATCTTCGCCCATGACTTCCAGCATGGCCGAGCGGGTCTGGCGCGCGATGACCGCAAGCGGGATCGTCGCCAGAACGATCGAGGGCAAGATCAGATGGGACAGGGCCGAGGCAAAGGCGCCTTTTTGACCCGAAAGCAGGCTGTCGATCAGCATGAAGCCGGTGACTGGCGGGAAAAAATACATCAGCGAGATGCGTCCCGAGACCGGTGTCCACTGCAAGATGCCCGAAAAGAAGATGATCAGCAGAAGTCCCCACCAGAAAATCGGCATGGAAAAGCCCACCAGCGCGCCCGTCATCGACAGCTGGTCAAACCATGAGCCGCGCTTGATCGCGGCCAGCACGCCGACCGGCACACCAATCAGCGTCGCCAGAATGATCGCCACCAGTCCCAATTCGATTGTCGCAGGGAAAAGGGTCATAAACTCGGCCAGAACCGGCTTTTTCGTGACCAGTGAATTGCCAAAATCTCCTTGAAAGAGATTGCCAAGATAGGTCAGGTATTGCTGCCAGATCGGCTTGTCATAGCCAAGCTGCGCCGAGATTTCGGCATAGCGCTCGGCCGAGACGCCGCGCTCGCCCGCCATCAGCAGCACCGGATCACCGGGAAGCAGACGGATAAAGCTGAATGCGACAATCGTGATGCCAAGGAATGTGGGCACCAGATATAGAATTTTCGAAAGGATGAATTTTATCATCGAACCCCTAACCCGAAAGCCGCGCAGGGGAATAAGCCCCGCGCGGCCTGCTTAGTTGCTATCGATAGCGATGAAATTACTCTGTCAGGTCGACAGTGTCGAATACGTAATCACCAAGCGGCGATTGAACGAAGCCCGTGACGTTTTTGGTCATCGGAACATATTGCGTCGAATGGGCCAGCGTTGCCCAAGGGGCCTGATCCTTGAAGATGACCTGAGCCTCTTCGTAAAGCTTGACGCGCTCTTCGTGATCCGTGGCCGTTTTGGCTTTTGCCAGCAGGTCCGAGAACTCTTTGTTGCACCAGAAGGCACGGTTCGCGCCGCCCGGCTCGGCCGAGGCGCAAGACAGAAGCACCGACAGGAAGTTGTCCGGGTCGCCATTGTCGCCGGTCCAGCCAACGATGACCGCGCCCTTACGGCCGGGCTCCATCGACTTTTTCAGATACTCGCCCCATTCATAAGAGACGATCTCGACCTTGACGCCGACTTTGGCGAAATCGGCCTGCATCATCTCGGCGGCGCGGCGGGCGTTGGGCATATAGGGACGCTGCACCGGCATCGCCCAGATTTCCATGCTCAGATCCTTGACGCCTGCCTCTTCCAGAAGCTTTTTCGCGGCTTCGGGATCATAGGCATCGTCCTTGATCGCATCGTTATAGGACCACATGGTCGGCGGGATCGGGTTCTTGGCGACAATCCCCGAACCTTGATAGACGGCATCGACCATGGCCTGCTTGTCCATCGCCATGTTCAGCGCTTTGCGCACCCGCACGTCGTCGAAGGGCGCGACGGTGGTGTTATAGGCGAGATAACCGACGTTCAGGCCAGCCTGCTCATCCATCTTCAGATTGGGATCGGCCTTGATGCCTTCCAGATCGGCGGGGGCCGGGAAGGGCATCAGCTGACATTCGTTTGCCTTAAGCTTTTGCAGGCGAACGGCAGCATCGGGGGTGATTGCAAAAACCAGATCGTCGATCTTGGCCGGCTCGCCCCAGTAATCAGGGTTCTTTTGATAGCGGATGACCGCATCTTTCTGGTAGGCGACGAATTTGAACGGGCCGGTGCCGATGGGCAGGTTGTTCAGATCTTCGCGCGTGCCAGCTTTTTCCAGCGTATCGGCATATTCTTTCGACATGATCGAAAGGAAAGGCATGGCGATATTGGCGAGGAAGGGGGCTTCGGGCTGATTGAGGGTGAATTTGACCGTGTTGTCGTCGATTTTCTCGATCGATTTGATCAGCTTGTCCATCTCCATCGAGCTGTAATACTCGTAGGTGATACCGGCATTATAGGCGTGCCAGGGATTGTCGGCCTTGCCCTGACGCTCATAGCTGAAGATCACGTCATCGGCGTTAAAGTCGCGGGTCGGGGTGAATTTGTCGTTGGAATGAAACTTCACGCCCTTGCGAAGATGAAAGGTATATTCCTTGCCATCTTCGGAAATGTCCCAGCTCTCAGCGAGGCCTGGCTCGACTTCGGTGGTGCCGGGTTTGAATTCGGCAAGGCGGTTGTACATCGTATGCGCCGAGGCATCAAATGTCGTGCCCGAAGTATAGGGTGCCGGATCAAACCCCTCGGGCGATCCTTCCGAGCAATAGACGAAGGTTTTCGCGTGCAACGGTGCCGCGGCCATAAGGGCCAGCGCGCTGGTTGCAAGGAACCGTTTGGAGATGATGGACATAAGGCCTCCCATGCCTGTGCTTTGTTCTGGCAATGATGCAATCCAAACTGACGTACAGGTCAAGTCCCCGCGCTCTCGGTTTCGTGATTATTGCCATCCGGGCACTACAAAGTGACGAAATACCGTAGTAAAAACGGGCAAAAATAAGTGCCGGCGGCAATATGCCACTGGCGTTTCAGCCGGGGATTTTTGCTTTCCCTAGCGTCATGTTAACCCTGTTATCCTCGGTTCCATCCGATTCTGTCTGCTTCGACTTTAGTCTTGGGCGCAAAGCCCCGCCGATGACTGAACCGGCGATTACCCGACCAAAAGAGGTCGAAAGGATCATGGTCAACGCAAGCCCTTCCAAATGGGGATGACCAAGTTGAAGGCCGATTGCTATGATGGCAGTGATCAGAGGGAACTGCCCGCGGCAGGAGGGGAAACTTTCTAAAGAGGGTCTAGATCGCTGTCGATCTGAAGGCAGGATTGCCTTTTGGGACCCGAAAGTTCGGCTTTTCTGAGGCTCCATACCAATTTCGAAGGCGTGCTTTTACCCGATCCGAAAGAGCAAGCCGCTGCTTTTCACTTCCCCAGCGGCTGGCCGGAACTCTGGCAATGGGACCTGCCTTAGCAAAACTGGAACGAACTTGCGCCCCTTCGCGAGGACGAAACCCGATCTTTTGGCGAAGGATAATGCGCAGCAACGCCGCAGGCCGAAGTCAGATCGCCGGCCGGATTGGTAACCACGCAAACGACATGAGAAGCCATCAGCCGTGCCAAAACGAAGGCGCGAGGGCGAGCTGCATCAGCAATTGGGGTTCCTGCCATTACGATTGTGCTCAAAAAGCAGGCAATCGGACGTCATGTAGTAACGTGGCTTTGAGCCCAAAGCGGACGATGGCAACCCACTCTAAGGGAAAAGGAAACAATCGTTCCAATCTAATTCTGGAAGCTCACGCATTGAAACTCTATCCTCTTCCGGTACTGGGAAACAGAAGTCAGGGTAGTTTGTAAAGAAATGATCAAGCAACGCTTGGTCTCTGAGTTCAGAGTGAGGCCAATATTGCCTGAAGTAACGGACAACCTCCTCTGCATCGGCTATCCAGTAGCCCTCGCGCTGCCCGGTAATAATGTTTCCGATCAATTTCGTTCCGATGAGAGGATTATTAGCATGTGGAGGCCGCATGACGTAAAGCTCGCGCTTCTCAATAGCGCGATACATTGCGGATAGGAACATCTCTGTCGCAGTATCATATTCTATCTTCGGATAGGCCCACCGGAACCACTCCCAGTTCAAGCCAGGGAAGTAGCCTGCGCGTACTATCATCTCCATTTTTTCTTCACTTGGAGCTCCAATTCCCCAGAGTTTTTCAGCGTTTATATTTCTTGGTGGTTCCAGCAATCTCGCGCCCTTCAATGCTTGGCTAATAGCCTCGGCGTCGATCCCATTCATGTTGATTTCACACCAGCATGACAATGGGTGTATACAAAGTCCAGTCGGCAACCGCGAACGCCCGCTTCTTCCGCATAGCCGCCTCTCGATCTAGCTAGCCTGATCGTGCCCTCAAATCTCGGAACGATGTTACATGGCTGAGTATGGCATCGGGCAGTAAGGTGAATTCACGCTCACTTTCCCCGACCAACCCCGACCAACCCCGACCAACCATCGCCGACGGCAGCAAAAGTCCTGCGACGCATGTTCTTGCGCAAAACCATCATCTGATCAGCTGTTGATCAGAGGGAGAGGCAATTCTCGTGATCCTGCAGGAAAATCTATCTGCCTCGGTTTATCTGCGGCCATCTATTTGCAGCATCGCACGCGCGACAAACCGCTTCTTGGCAAGGTGGGTGTCAGATTGCGATTTGGAGCGCTGATCCGTCCTGAAAGGTTCCTAGGCGCAGGGCAAAGACGGCTAGGGCTGCCAGGCGCGTGGCACGGCAGGCGTCAGTCCGGGATTAGCGCCACGATCTGATCTAATGCGCTGATGCGGCGATCGGCCTCGGGCGGCGAGGGGATGGTTTCATCTTCGCAATAATGGATGGTTGCCAGCCCAAGTTGTTTGGGTGCTTGCACGTCCCAGACGGGATCATCGCCGATCATCCAGGCTTGATCGGGATCTGTGTTCATGGCGCGTAAGATCAGTTGATAGGCGCGTGGGTCGGGCTTGCCCAGCCCGGCGGGCTCTTCGATCTGAATGGCCCCGAAATGCCGGGCCAGGTCAAATCTTGCGATCTTGCCTCTTTGGCGCGCGCCCGAGCCGTTGGTCAAAAGGCCAAGGGTGATGCCACGGCGGCTGATCTCCTCAAGCATCGGCTTTGCACCGGGTTTTAGCGCGATTTTTTCCTCAAGGAAGGTTTCAAAGCGGTCGGCAATGCGATCGGCGTCGATGCCATGCAGCGGCGCGGACCCCTCAGGGCGTTGAAGGTTGAGCCGATGAAAGGCCGAGCGCACGACCTTGCGTCGCGTGACATCCCCCTCAAGCCGCCAAAGCTTGCGGTGCTCGTCATGCGAGAGAAACTCCAGCACCCGCGCCAGCACCTCGTCCGTGACCCAGCCGCTGTCATGTTCGCCCAAGGCTTCGGCATGTTCTGCGATAATGGCTGACCAGGTCCGCTCGGGTTGGCGATAGGCCGTCAGAAGGGTGTCATCGAGGTCAAAGATAATCGCTTTAGGGAAGAACATATCTCAACTTTGGCAAGTCATGGAAGGGAATAGGCTTGCGCCGCCTGTCCAAGAGCTTCGGCCAAATCGCAGCCAAAGCCAAGCCGGCTCAAGCCGCTGGCAAGCGCCGCCAAATCGCCAAGTACCGTGCCCAGATCTGCGCGTGCTCCGGTGTGGTTGAGCCGCAAAAGCTGCTGGGTGCCGGGGCCAACGCCTGGGCCAAGGGCATGGCCCTGTGGCAAGGCCGCCAAAAGATCGCGTGCATCTATCCCATCCGGCACGGGAATGGCCGTCACAAGGTTCGAGGCTTGATCCTTTGGCACCCAATTCTGCCCGACCAGATGGCGTATCCCCGCGCGGGCGGCGGATGCGGCCTTTTGGTGGCGCAGTATCAGGCTTGGCATGCCCTCATGGCAAAGCTGTGCCATCGTGGCTTTAAGCGCGTGAAATTCGAGTGCCGAAGGCGTGCCCGGAAGCGCGCCCATACCCTGATCCAGCCACAGCGCCTTTTGATCGGCCAATGACAGGATCGAGGGGGTGGATTGAGCAGGGGCCATGGCCTGCCAGCCCGCCTGCGAGACCGCAACAGCGGAAACCCCAGCCTGCCCACCCAAAGCCTTTTGCGGCCCCATGATGGCGACATCTATGCCCAGCTCATCCACGCAGACCTCATGTCCGCCGATTGAGGCTACGACATCGACCACCGTCAAAGCGCCCGCCTTGCGCGCAAGGGCCACAATCTCGGCCAGAGGGTTCAGGATGCCACTGGCAGATTCGGCATGAACCACCGCAACCAGATCAAAGCGCTGCGTCATCAAAGCGGCTTGGACCTCTTTGATGCTGATCGGCAGGCCAGGGGTTGCCACCAGATCTTGCACCTGCGCCCCCGCGCGGCGCAACCAATCGCCGAACCAACGGCCGTAGAGGCTGGTGACGATGTTAAGCGCCCGCAATTGCGGCCGTCCTAGCGAAGTGGCGCTTGCCTCTAGCGCGACGGCGGCCTCTGCCTGGATCAGCACGACATCATTGCGCGTCCCCATCGCGGCCCCGATTGACTGGGCAAGCGGGGCGTAATCAGAGGCGGGAAAGGCCGGTATGGTGACATTGGGAACCGTCAGGGTCGCAAGGCCAGTCAGGGATGGGTGGTCAGGCATCAGCGGCTCTCGGATGGAAAGGGAAAGGGGTCGGAGGCGGCACTTGTTGGGGCAATATTGTCAGCGCTGGCATGAAGCGTGGCCTGGGGTGTGGATTGGGGCGTGGATTGGGGCGAGGGCAATTGCGGGATGGCGTCGATCAATTGGCGGGTCAGCAGGGTTTTCGGCGCGCTGAT
>NZ_DALZMB010000137.1:0-8598 GCF_032007265.1 Paracoccus sp. (in: a-proteobacteria)
CCGACATCGTCCAAGAGGGATTGTGGCGCAGGATCAGCGCCTCGGTCGCCTCGACCACATTGCCGGCCAGCGGCAGCCAATCGAAATGGGCAATGATGATGCGTCCGCCAGGGGTCAGGACGCGACAGGCCTCGCGTGCAGCCGCGGTCCTGTCAAACCAGTGCCAGCATTGACCCGCCGTGACCAGTTCGAGGCTGGCTGACGGCTCGCTTAGCTGCTCGGCGGTGCCGGTGCGATAGCTGACATTGACGCCGCATTCCTGATCAAGAACGGCCGCCTCGATCAACAGGGCCGGGGCAGGGTCAACACCGGTCACAGCCATGCCCATTTGGGCAAGGCCGCGTGCGACTGTTCCGGTGCCCGTGCCCAGATCAAGCGCGCGATCACCGGCGCGGACCCAACCGCGGGTCGCAAGCGATTGGAAGAATTCCGGCGGAAATCCCGCACGAAAGGTTGCATAATCCGATGCCGTCTTGCCGAAATCGACACTCGATCCAAAACTGCGCGTCGCATCTATGTCGTATTCCATGGGCCAGTCCTTTGTCGCTGTTGTGAGAGATGAGAGCCTTGATCAGGCTCGCGCGAAAAGGTGGGGCAGGGCAAGGGGCCAGCCGGAGAGGGGCGACTGAGAGATAGCCGCAACAGGCGATCAGCGGGGCCCAACGGACCGCATAGAGCGTGTTGGCGCGGTTTGGTCGGCCCTGGGTGTCCTGAGTCGCCTGCGGGTTGGAATGGCGCGGGTTCGGTCGGGCGCGGTCTGCTTGGCGCGTTTGGGCTGGTCGTGTGATTTTTAGTTGGGTCACTTGATCGTGAGGGTATCGGAAAACGGGAGGGATCGGATACCGACAGCGCCGAATCTGACGATTAGCGCGTTAACCACCTGCGAAGATAATGAAGGCGGTGATCATTTTCTTTAGCTATCTGCATCGGCAGAAATAGACAAGACAGGCAACGAACGCGCCAGTATCACAATATCGCAAGGATTTTTTTATAAGAGGTGCAGGTCTGACGAAAGTCTGGAAAAGTGATCCAGAAGTCTCATTCTCACCGTTATTCCCTTTTGAGACGGCGATTAACGCGCTGATCTCAAAGGGAGATAATTGGTGAGCCCAACAGGATTCGAACCTGTGACCCACTGATTAAAAGTCAGTTGCTCTACCAACTGAGCTATGGGCCCACTTCTTGAGACGCTGAGTAGTTTTACTGGCGGGTAGGGTCAAGCGGAAAACGACACTCTGGTTAAATCTTTTTTGCGGGATTATATCGCGACCATGGAAAACGCTGGAAAAACGCGCCTCCCCTTCATGAAGATGCATGGGCTTGGCAATGATTTCGTGGTTATCGATCTGCGCGACGGGGGCGAGATGCCAACGGCGGATCTTGTGACGCGGATTGCAGACCGTCATCGCGGCGTGGGCTTTGATCAGCTGGCGGTTGTGCGTCGCGATGGCAATGCCGATGCGCGGCTGACGTTCTTTAATGCGGATGGCTCGTTGTCGGCCGCTTGTGGCAATGCCACGCGCTGTATTGCCCGCTGGTTGATGGATGAGACAGGCGCCAGCCACCTGCGGCTGGAAACCGACCATGCCGTGCTGTTGGCCGAGGATGCGGGCAATGGCCTGACCCGCGTGAATATGGGCCATCCGGTTCTGGACTGGCGTGCGATCCCGATTGCCGAAGATATCGATATGCTTCATCTGCCTATTGCGGGCGATCCTGTTGCGACCGGCATGGGCAATCCGCATATCACGTTCTTTGTGGATGACGCCGATGCCGTCGATCTGGACCGTTTCGGCCCCACGCACGAACATCACCCGCTTTATCCGCAGCGCACCAATGTCGAGATCGTACAGGTCCTGTCGGATAGCGAGATCAAGCTGCGCATCTGGGAACGGGGTACCGGGCCGACGCTGGCCTCGGGGTCTTGCTCTTGCGCGGCGGCGGTGGCTGCGGCGCGGCGCGGGCTGACGGGACGCAAGGTCAAGGTCAATGTCCCCGAGGGCGGGGCTTTGGAAATCGACTGGCGCGAGGATGGGGTCTGGATGACCGGCCCGACCGCCCATGTCTTTGATGGGATCTGGCGCGAATGAGCGAAACTACCCCTCCGATTTTCGCGACGCTTGGCTGCCGGCTGAATGCATATGAGACCGAGGCCATGCGCGAAATGGCCCAGGCCGCTGGCCTGCAAGGGGCGGTTGTCGTGAACACCTGCGCCGTCACCGCCGAGGCCGTGCGCAAGGCGCGGCAGGAAATCCGCCGTTTGGCGCGGGAAAACCCCGGCGCCCCGGTGATCGTGACGGGCTGCGCGGCGCAAACCGAGCCCGAGACCTTTGCCGCCATGCCCGAGGTGACGAAAGTCATCGGCAATCATGAAAAGATGCAGCCCGCCATCTGGGAGCAGCTTCGCGCGCCCAATATGGCCCCCGATCTGATTGGCGAGACGGAAAAGATCCGCGTTGATGACATCATGTCGGTCAAGGAAACTGCGGGCCATCTGATCGATGGTTTTGGCCGTCACCGCGCCTATGTGCAGGTTCAGAACGGCTGCGACCACCGCTGCACCTTCTGCATCATCCCCTTTGGGCGTGGCAATTCGCGTAGCGTTCCGGCGGGCGTGGTGGTCGAGCAGATCAAGCGTCTGCGCGATCGCGGCTTCAACGAGGTCGTGCTGACCGGCGTTGATCTGACCTCTTGGGGTGCCGATCTGCCCGGCACGCCGCGCCTGGGCGATCTGGTGATGCGCATCCTGCGTTTGGTCCCCGATCTGCCGCGCCTGCGCATCAGCTCGATCGACTCGATCGAAGCGGATGACAACCTGATGCTGGCAATCGCGACCGAGCCGCGCTTGATGCCGCATCTGCATCTGTCCTTGCAGGCGGGCGATGATATGATCCTCAAGCGCATGAAGCGCCGCCATCTGCGCGACGATGCGATCCGCTTTTGCGAGGATGCGCGCAAGCTGCGCCCTGGGATCATCTTTGGCGCCGACATTATCGCGGGCTTCCCCACCGAAACCGAAGATATGTTCGAAAATTCGCTGAAGCTGGTTGATGATTGTGGCCTGACCTTCCTGCACGTCTTTCCCTATTCCGCGCGCAAAGGCACGCCTGCCGCGCGAATGCCCAAGGTGCAGGGTGCTGCGATCAAGGATCGTGCGGCACGTTTGCGCGCCAAGGGGGATGGCGCACTTATGGCCCATCTTCAGGGGCAGATCGGCCAGCGCCGCATGATCTTGACCGAAGGTCCGCGTCTGGGCCGCACCGAGCAATTCACCGAGGTCAGCTTTGACCGCGACATGCCCGAAGGGACGCTGATGGAGGTCACGATCACTGGCCATGACCGGATGCGCCTGACTGCCTAAGCGTGTGAAGCTGGGGTAGCGTGCCGGTGTCCGGCGCGCTGTCTGGTTTGTGGTTTGTGGCTGCCATGCCCAAGCGCGTTTGCCCCAAGAGTGGCTGCCCCACGCCCGCCCGGCCCAAGTGGCTGCCTATGTCTAGGCGGGCTTGGGCTGTCCTTGCCACAATGCCCCCTCCGGCATAGCCTGATCCCGGCCGGGTTGTGGCATTTTCGGGGGGAAAGAATGGCAAAGATCGCAGCCAGCGGATTCGGGCCTTGGGGGGATATGTGATGACACTGCTTTTCACGCACCCTTCGGCCTTTGATCACCTGACGCCGCCCGGACATCCGGAGCAGGTGGCGCGCATGCAAGCGGTGCTGGATGCCTTGCAAGATGCGTCCGTGGTGCGGCGCGAGGCGCCCCAAGCGCGCGAGGCCGATCTGTTGCGCTGTCATCCGGCGGCCTATCTGGACAAGATCCGCGCCGCGATCCCGGATGAGGGCATCACGATGCTGGATGGTGATACCTATACGTCTCATGGTGGCTATGCGGCCTCTAGCCACGCGGTGGGCGGGGTCTGCGCTGCGGTGGATGCGGTTCTGGCGGGGCAGGCGCCCAATGCCTTTGTCGCGATGCGGCCCCCCGGCCATCACGCTGAACGTGAAACCCCGATGGGCTTTTGCGTTTTCGGATCCGTCGCGATTGCGGCAAAACGCGCATTGGATCTGCACGGGCTGGACCGGGTCGCGGTGCTGGATTTCGATGTCCATCACGGCAATGGCACGCAAGATCTGCTTTGGGACGACAAGCGCGCCTTTTTCGCCTCGACCCATCAGATGCCGCTGTTCCCCGGCACCGGCAAGACCAGTGAGACAGGTGCCTTTGGCCAGATCATGAACCTGCCGTTGCAGCCGGGCACCGGCAGTGCGCGCGCACGCGAATCCTGGCAAGTGATCTGTGCGCAAATGGAAAGCTGGCGACCGCAGTTGGTGCTGATCTCGGCCGGGTTCGACGCGCATCGGGCTGACCCTTTGGCCAGCCTTGACTGGGACGAGGGGGATTTCACCGCGATCACCCGTATGATTTGCGATACGGCCGCGGAATGTTCGGCTCCGGTGGTATCCGCGCTCGAAGGCGGGTATGATCTGGATGCTCTGGGCCGATCTGTGCGCGCCCATGTCGATGTCCTGACTGAGGTAGCCTGATGACCGAAATCGAAACCATGTCCTTCGAAGAAGCGATGAAAGAGCTGGAGGCGACCGTCGGCAAGCTAGAGCACGGCGATGCCACGCTTGAGGATTCGATCAAGCTGTACGAGCGCGGCGCCGAATTGCGCAAACATTGCGAAAAGCGTCTGCGCGAGGCCGAAGAGCGTGTCGAGAAAATCACCCTGGCCGCGAATGGCCAGCCCAATGGCACGGTCCCGGTCGAGGGGCTGTAATGCAAGCGCGTTTCGATGAGGTGAAAGCGCAGCTTGCCACTGCGCTGGATCAGGCTATTGCGACTTTCCCCGCCGGAGAGCTGCGTGACGCCATGCAATATGCCTGCAGCGGCGGCAAGCGCATCCGCGCCTATCTGGTGATGGAATCAGCCCGCCTTCACGGCGTCGCCGACAGCGCCGCGCTGCCCGTAGCCGCCGCCGTCGAGGCCTTGCATGCCTATAGTCTGGTGCATGATGATCTTCCGGCGATGGATGATGATGATCTGCGCCGTGGCCTGCCAACCACCCATATCCGCTTTTCCGAAGCCACGGCTATTCTGGCGGGGGATGCGCTGCAAAGCATGGCCTTTGGTCTTTTGACCGGGCCAGAGCTGGGCAGTGCCGAGGTTCGTATCGCTTTGCTGCGCGAATTCGCGGATGCGGTCGGCGCGCGTGGCATGGTCTATGGCCAGATGCTGGATATTGCCGCCGAAAGCGCCCAAACGGCCCTGACCCTGGCCCAGATTACCCAGTTGCAGGCCGGAAAAACCGGCGCGTTGATCGAGTTTTCGGCCAAAGCCGGTGCGATTTTGGCGGGTGCGGATACGGCCGCTATGGCAGATTACGCCCGCAATATCGGCCTGGCCTTTCAAATTGCCGACGACATCTTGGATGTGACGGGGGATGAAAGCCAGACCGGCAAGCGCGTTGGCAAGGATGATGCGGCGGGCAAAGCGACCTTTGTGTCGCTTTTGGGGCTTGAGGGGGCACGTGCCAAAACCCTCGAGCTGGTCGCCAACAGCGATGCCGCGCTGACACAGTTTGGTGACGCTGCAGGAAACTTGCGAGAACTTGCGCGTTTCGTTATCGAACGGCACGCCTGAGCGGCGTCTGAACAACGCCTGAAATGCCACCCGGAAGGGGAAGCCAATGACTGACGACAGCCATCAGGACCGGCCAAAGACGCCGCTTCTTGACCGGGTAAACCTGCCCTCGGATCTGAAGGGGTTCAGCGATGCGCAATTGCGCCAGCTGGCCGATGAATTGCGCAGCGAAACCATCAGCGCTGTCTCGGTCACGGGCGGGCATTTGGGCGCTGGTCTGGGTGTGGTCGAACTGACAGTGGCGCTGCATGCGGTTTTCGATACGCCGCGCGACAAGATCATCTGGGATGTGGGTCATCAGTGCTATCCGCACAAGATCCTGACCGGGCGGCGCGACCGCATCCGCACTCTGCGCATGGAAGAAGGGCTGTCGGGCTTTACCAAGCGTTCGGAAAGCCCCTTTGATCCGTTTGGCGCGGGCCATAGCTCGACCTCGATCAGCGCCGGTCTTGGCTTTGCCATGGCGCGCGAGCTGGGCGGTGATCCCGGGGATGCGATTGCGGTGATCGGCGATGGGGCGATGTCGGCAGGCATGGCCTTTGAGGCGCTCAATAACGCCGGCGATCTGGGCAAGCGGCTATTTGTCGTGCTGAATGACAACGAGATGTCGATCGCGCCCCCCGTCGGCGCGCTGTCGCGTCACCTGACCAAGCTTTACGCCGAAGGCCCGTTTCACGAGCTGAAATCCGTGGCCAAAGGTGCGGTGGGCTTTTTGCCCTCGCCTTTGCAAGAGGGCGCGCGCCGCGCCAAGGAAATGCTCAAGGGCATGGCCGTGGGCGGCACCTTGTTCGAGGCTTTGGGTTTTTCCTACATCGGGCCGGTAGATGGCCATGATCTTGACCAATTGCTGCCGCTGCTGCGCACGCTGAAATCGCGCGCCAACGGGCCGGTGTTGATCCATGCCGTGACCAAAAAGGGCAAGGGTTACGCCCCTGCCGAAGCAGCCGCCGACCGCGGCCATGCAACGGCACGGTTTGATGTTCTGACGGGCACGCAGGCCAAGGCGAAATCGAATGCGCCAAGCTATACTGCGGTCTTTGCCCGTGCCCTGGTCGATCAGGCCAGCCGGGATGACAAGATCGTTGCCGTGACTGCGGCAATGCCGGATGGAACCGGTCTTAATCTGTTTGCCGAGCGCTTTTCGCGGCGTTGCTTTGACGTGGGCATCGCCGAGCAACATGCCGTAACCTTTGCCGCAGGTCTTGCTGCAGGCGGGATGAAGCCTTTCTGCGCGCTTTACTCGACCTTCCTTCAGCGCGGCTATGACCAGATCGTCCATGATGTCGCGATCCAGCGCTTGCCCGTGCGCTTTGCCATTGACCGCGCGGGTCTGGTGGGGGCCGATGGTGCGACCCATGCAGGGGCCTTTGACATCGCATTCATGGCGAACCTGCCCGGAATGGTCGTCATGGCCGCCGCGGATGAGGCTGATCTGGTCCATATGGTTGCCACGGCTGCCGCCTATGACGATGGCCCCATCGCCTTTCGCTATCCGCGCGGCGAAGGCACGGGCGTCGAAATGCCCGAGCGTGGTATCCCGCTGGAGATCGGAAAAGGCCGCGTCATCGCCCAAGGTGCGCGGGTTGCGATCTTGTCTTTCGGCACCCGCCTTTCTGAGGTCATGAAGGCGCGCGAGGCGCTGATTGCACGCGGCATCAACCCGACGGTGGTTGATGCGCGCTTTGCCAAGCCGCTGGACCGCGACCTGATCTTGCAGCTGGCGCATGAGCACGAGGCGCTGATCACCATCGAGGAAGGCGCGATCGGCGGCTTTGGCAGCCATGTCTCGCAATTGCTTTTGGAAGAGGGCGCATTGGACGGCGGGCTGAAATTCCGCCAGATGGTGCTGCCGGATACCTTCATCGACCATGCCGACGCCAAGGCGATGTATCGCGACGCAGGCATGAACGCCGCCGATATCGAGGCCAAGGTGCTTGAGGTGATGAGCATTGGCCAAATCGGAGAGAGGCGGGCCTAGGCTCGCGCCAAATCAGCGATCTGCGCAGCGTATAAATTGCTGCGCAGTTGCCCCCGTCAAGCAAGAGCGTTACCCCCAGCTCCTTCCGCCACCTGATTGCATTTGCGCTGGCCGCAGGGCCGCGTTCCGGCGATTCTTGCGATCAAAATGATGACACAAGCGCAGGCCCAAGCTTGCGCCCTGCACTCGGGATGGGGCAGGTTGGCTTTATTGACCACTGGCCAAAATGTGCCTGAAACCCGCCTTTCGGGCGCTTTGCCAAAGGCCCGCACGACGTTCACGGCAGAAAGAGGCCATGACTATAAACACCCACCCCGAAGCGCATCCCGACGATCCCCATTACATCAGCCGCGCGGGCTGGTTGCGTGCAGCGGTTCTGGGGGCCAATGATGGGATTGTTTCCATTGGCTCGCTTTTGGTGGGGGTGGCTGCGGTTGCGCCTGATACGGCCACCGTGCTGACCGCGGGGCTTGCCGGGCTAGTGGCTGGCGCGATGTCGATGGCGGCGGGGGAATATGTGTCGGTCAGCTCACAGGCTGATATCGAACATGCCGATATTCACCGCGAGCGACGTGCCTTGCGCGCTGATCCCGAAATCGAGCTGCAAGAGCTGATCGCGATTTATGAATCGCGCGGCCTTGCCCCTGATACCGCCCGCCTTGTTGCGGTCGAACTGACCGAGCATGATGCCCTTAGCGCCCATTTGCGCGACGAATTGGGCCTAAGCGAGATCCATGCCGCCAATCCGACCGTTGCGGCAATTGCCTCGGGGGTGACCTTTACCGTGGCCGGGGCGATTCCCCTGTTGGGGGCCATCATTGCGCCCGATGGGATGCTGATTGCGCTGGTCTTGCTGCTGACATTGGTTGCACTGGCGGCGCTGGGCGCGATCGGTGCAAAAGCTGGCGGTGCGCCGATCAAGCGCGCGCTTGTCCGCGTCTTGTGTTGGGGCGTTGCCGCCATGGCCATTACCGCGATT
>NZ_DALZMB010000138.1:0-8499 GCF_032007265.1 Paracoccus sp. (in: a-proteobacteria)
TTTGAAGCGTTCGAGCCGCTGTCGGGCGCGCGCGCAGGCGGCGGATTATCTTGCGCTGTCGCGCCGCGACCCAATCGCCTTTGACGGACCCCATCGGGCCTGGGCACAAGCCCTGTCGCAAGCGGGCCTTGGGATCATGGATCTTGATATGGTTGAAACCCATGATTGTTTCACCACCGCCGAGATGATCGAATATGAGGCGATGGGCCTTGCGCCCAAGGGGCAGGGCTGGCGGGTGATCCGTGACGGGGTCACGCGCTTTGACGGCGCATTGCCAGTCAACCCCTCGGGTGGGTTGAAATCACGCGGCCATCCCATCGGGGCGACGGGCGTTTCCCAACATGTCATGATCGCCATGCAACTGGCCGAAGAAGCAGGCGAGATGCAGCTGGCGCGCGCAAATCTGGGCGGGGTCTTTAATATGGGCGGCGCAGCAGTCGCCAGCTATTGCTCGATCCTGGAGCGGGTAAAATGAGCCAGATTGCCGAAATAGATCCCAATGGCGGCCTGCGCCCGGTATCGACCCGAGTGATGAACCTTGCGACTTTCCTGACGCAAGTTGCGCGCCGTGACCCAAAGGGGATCGCATTGGTCATGGGCGATCAGCGGTGGAGTTGGCAGGAATTCGAAGCCCGCACCAATGCGCTGGCCCATGCTTTGCAAACCCGTTTCGGCCTGAAAAAAGGCGATCGGGTGATGTGTCAGTCCCAAAATTGTCTTGAGATGATGCAGGCGATGTTTGCGGTCTGGCGCGCGGGCGGTGTCTGGGTTCCTGCCAATTTTCGTCAAACCCCCGAAGAGGTCACCTATCTGACGCAAGCCTCGGGCGCGCGGCTGATGATGTGCAATGCCAGTTTTCCCGAACATGCGGCGGCCTGTCGTGCCGCATGTCCGGATCTGACGACGATCCTAGGTTTTGGCGCGGCGGAATTTGGTCCTTCGATCGAAGAGATTACCGACGCCGCTCTGGGTCAGATGCCCGAGGTCGCCCCAGTCGATCGTGACGATCCTTGCTGGTATTTTTTCACCTCGGGCACGACAGGGCGGCCCAAAGCCTCGGTTCTGACGCATGGTCAGATGGCTTTTGTCGTCACCAATCATCTGGCCGATCTGATGCCCGGACTGACCACGCAGGATGCCTCGCTGGTGGTGGCGCCGCTTTCGCATGGGGCAGGGGTGCATCAGCTGACGCAGGTGGCGCGAGGGGTGAAAACCGTTCTTCTACCCAGCGAGCGTTTCGACCCGGCGCAGGTCTGGGATCTGGTGCGCGAGTGGCAGGTGTCGACAATGTTCACCGTGCCGACGATCCTGAAACTGCTGGTCGAGCATCCTTCGACGGCGACAGCCGATACATCATCGCTGCGTTATGTCATCTATGCCGGGGCACCGATGTATCGAGTTGATCAGCAAAAGGCACTGAAAACGCTAGGGAAAGTGTTGGTTCAATATTTCGGCCTTGGCGAATGTACCGGCAATATCACGGTTTTGCCGACCTATTTGCACGAGGCCGATGACAGCCCGACCCTGCGCGTTGGGACCTGCGGCTATGCGCGCACCGGCATCGAAATTCAAATTCAGGATGATCAGGGTCGTGAACTGCCCTTTGGTCAAACCGGCGAGATTTGCTGCATCGGCCCTGCGGTTTTCGCGGGCTATTACCAGAACCCTGCCGCGAATGCGAAATCATTTCGCAACGGTTGGTTCCGCACGGGCGACCTGGGGCATCTGGACGAGCAGGGCTATCTTTTCATCACAGGCCGCGAAAGCGATATGTTCATCTCGGGTGGCTCGAACGTCTATCCGCGAGAGATCGAGGAAAAGATTCTGACCCATCCCGCGATCAACGAGGTGGCCGTTCTGGGCATTCCCGACCCGCTTTGGGGCGAAGTGGGCTGGGCGGTTTGCGTGGCCTCTCTGCCCGTGAGCGAGGATGAACTGGCCGGTTTCCTCGAGGGCAAGCTTTCGCGTTATAAAATGCCCAAGCGGTTTGTGCTGTGGGATGCGCTGCCAAAGTCGGCCTATGGCAAGATCACCAAAAAGATGATCCGAGATGAGCTGCAGGCCCGTGGCCTGATCCCCGAGCCCGTGCCACATGCAGCAGGGGGATCGGCATGATCCATCCCGGTCCGCGTGCAAAAGACCGCGCTTTGGCCCGGCGCGCTCATCTGGTTCCGGTCCGTGGCATCTTGCCTGCGGGCCAGACCGTAATGCAGGCCGTTGGCGCACTTTATGCCGCCCACGGATGCAAAGGCGGTGTCTTGTCTCTGGACGGATTAAGCTGTCAGCCCATGCGCTTTGTGCTGCCTGCATTGTCCAGTGATGGGGTTCATGCGGCGTGGTATTCAGACACCTATGCCCCCGATGGGCTATGGACCATCGATAAATCGACCGCGACGATCGGCATGAAGGACGCGGCGCCCTTTTTGCATTGTCACGGCATCTGGACGGATGGCACGCGCACAAGCATGGGGCATCTGTTGCCGCTGGATGCGGTGATTGCGCGTGATACCGAGGTTGCTGGGCTGGGGTCGGCCCATGCTTGGTTCGAAGCCTTGCCTGATCCCGAGACGGCTTTCACGCTTTTTACCCCGCAAAGCAGCACCGAGACCGGGAAATCGCTTTTTGTGCGTCTGCTGCCGGACGAAGACGTGGTGCAGTCGATCGAGGGCGTTGCCGCAGCTTACGGCATCTCGCATGCACGCCTGCATGCGGTAGGCAGCATCGATCATATCCGCTTTGCCGAGGGGCACCGCATGGATTGTCTCGCCACAGAGTTGCGATTCAATCACGCCACGCTGATTGATGGTGCGGCGTCAATCACGATTGATGTCGTTGATATTGATGGAAATATTTCTCATGGCACGTTGCTACGCGGTGAAAATCCGGTTGGCGTGACCTTGGAACTGATCGTCGAAGTTGAAGGAACGAATGAATGAGCAAAGTTGCCATTGTCACGGGTGGATGCCGCGGCATCGGTTTGGCTGCCACTGAAATTTTCCTCGAGCAGGGCTGGCGCGTCGTTATGGTCGATCGCGACAGCGCCGAGTTAAAGGCAGTTGCGGCGAAGTATGAAAATGTTCTTGCCGTCGAGGCCGATATTTCGGACCCAGATCAGGTCGATCGCATGATCCGTGAGGCAGTCGCTGGATTTGGCCGTATCGATGCGTTGGTCAATAATGCCGGTGTAGCGCTGTTTGCGCAGGTTGGTGAAACCAGCTTTGCGCAGTGGCGCGAGGTCATGGCAACCAATCTTGACGGGGTTTTCTTGTGCACGCAGGCCGCGACAGCCGAGCTCGCTAAATCCAAAGGCGCGGTTGTGAATATCGCCTCGATCTCGGGCCTGCGCGCCTCAACGCTGCGCGTGGCATATGGCACGTCCAAGGCGGCGGTGATCCATCTGACCAAGCAATTCGCGGCGGAATTGGGCGAGCAAGGCATTCGCGTCAATTGTGTCGCGCCGGGGCCTGTTCGTACCAAGCTGGCCATGGCAGTTCATGCGCCGGAAATCATTTCCGCATATTATGACGCCATTCCGCTAAATCGCTATGGCGAAGCGCGCGAAATCGCCGAAGCAGTCGTGTTTCTATGCTCAGAGAAGGCAAGCTTTATCAGCGGTCAAACCATTGCGGCGGATGGTGGGTTTGATGCAACCGGCGTCGGCTTGCCTGCGCTGCGCCGCCTTAACGATCCGGCATAAGATTTATGGCATGTATAAGGGGGCGCTCGATTGGCGCCCCCGATCTGCACTTAAAGCTTGTCTAAAAGCATCTTGAGATCCCAAGATGTCAGCTCATTGAAACAAGGCATACCGGATTCGTCGGCCTCGACATGCAGCGAGCGTGCCTCTTCAAGAATGGATTTGCACTGTAAAAGCGCGGCCATCTGGAAATATTGAACCAATTTCCTATGACCTTTGCCTTTGTGATTGGGGTGAGAGTTTTCATTCCAACCAGTCGGTAAAGGCAGAAAGCTTTCGTGATCGCGGTCGATCAGATAGCTAAGAGCAATCCGATCAGCGATATTCTTGATCTTTCCCGGCAGTCGCGAAATCTCGAGGCGCCAAGCAAGATCTCGCCATTCGTTTGCGAAATTGCTGGTCGTGTCAAAAAGTACTGCCGTCGGCTTGTAAAGCGTGAACGGCATCATCTCTTCGGGGTCCTGCTCGGGATCGGTGCCGATATTTCTGAATGGGCGGGCTGGATCAATGCTTTGCAGAAAAATCCGCAATTGGCGCGTCATATCCGGCTCGAAATATTTCTGATTGGGGCTGATCCGCGCCGATATACGAGCCTTTGCAGGCAGGTCGTCAAAATTTGATGCGTCGATAAAGATCATATCGGGATCAAGATACAGCGCCCGACTTGTCTCGAATGCCTGCATCGAGGCGTCGATCTTTAAGTATTGCTCGCCTTTTACCATCGCAAGGCGCGGCATGAATTCCTTGACCTCGATATTAAGGCCTTCCATTAAATCAATGGTTTCTCGGTCAGGCTGGATATAGTTCTTGGGAATAGACAGCCGCAGCTTGACGTTTTCAGGCAGATGTCGACGGGCTGAAAGCGCTAAAATTCGGGCCTTAACAGAGGTAATCCCGTAACGCGCCACGAAAAAAACAGTCAGATTGTCAGAAAGTTGATAGGTCACGGAAAAACCATCGCTTAATTGGTGTGTTATTTTGACAGATACTGTCGATATTCTGGATTGGATTGATCAAGTGCTGCTACCAACTATTCGCCCCAGAAGAAAACAGATTTTGAGGCAGCTCTTTCGCGAACTCCGCGCAGTGTCTGTGACCAATAGGTCAGGAATGGGAAATTTTTAGCGCCCATATCCAACTCAAGACGTTCGGTTTCGCCGGCAGATAGTTCAGAAAGTGTGCTGTTGGGATTCATTGGCCGCCAACCCGTTCGAACGCGAAATTTGCTGAACCTGGCTACGTAACTCATGTAGGATTCATGCAAATTATCCAGATCAACGCTGAGTGCGTTATCGCCCAACTTTTGCCAGATCTCTTTGATCAAATATTCGATTTCACGATTTGGAGACAAAATCAAATAATTGATGTCATTTCGAAACTCGGCTTTCCATTTTCCAAAGATCTTCTCGAATGTCTTGGGGGTTTCCCGAAGCTCTTCAAGTAGGGAAAAATAAGCCAGAATATAGGCATCTGCATAAAGAATATCGCTGTCGTCCCCCAGCTGGCAGCGCTTAATAACATTCGCTGCCGAGACTGCTGTACGAATAGCGCAATTGCGACCCAAGCGTATAACCTTATTTTCCAGGCGGGTCAGGCTGTTCTCGGTCCCGTCAAGATTTTCGGCTTCGGTCCAAATCGCCTCTTGGGTTCCTTGCAGAAATGGGGCGACCTTATACATGACATACCCCTCAAATATATCAAATTCGCTGGGGCGACCTTTGTAATATTTGGGATCGGTCATTATATGCTCATGAATTTCCATATGGATTTCGGGCGAATGATAGGTGGTTTGGCAGGTCGACCACAAGGGCGATTTCCGCGGTCGTGACCAGACACAGGCGATGATCGTCTTCACTGCCTTGACCTTGCCCCCATTCGGGGGACAACTGCACCGACCACGGCCCATCTTCCGTAATGAGAATCCCATGACCGCCCCCTTTGAGATGCGTTTTTGCCCAAACTGTGCCACCTCGTTGACCCTGATCGCCCTGCCAGAAGATGGCGGTCCCAAAGAGAGGTTGCGTTGCGCCAGCTGCGGATGGACCCACTGGGGAAATCCGACGCCAGTTTTGGCAGCGGTGATCGAGAATGACCGTGGCGAGGTTTTGCTGGCACGCAACGCGATGTGGGAAGAGGGGGTTTTCGGCCTGATCACCGGTTTCATGGAGGCGGGGGAATCCCCCGAAGTCGGGGTTTGCCGCGAAGTCTTTGAGGAAACCTCACTCAGGGCCAAGGCCTTGCGTCCGATTGGGGCTTGGGAATTTTTGCGCATGAACCAAGTATTGTTTGCCTATCACATCCGCGCGGATGGCAAGGTTCAGCTTTCGCCCGAGCTGTTGGAATATCGCTGGCAATCTGCTGAAGAGGTCAATTGCTGGCCATCGGGCACGGGCTATGCTTTGGCGCATTGGGTGAAATCAAAGGGATTTGAGCCAAATTTCAATGGGTTCCGTCCCGGACAAGACCCAACTCCGGACCCGGCGAAATGGCCCCTCAAGCCGTGGGCCGAGGATCCGCGCTTTGAACTTGCCCCCGCGATCTAACGCGCCCGCCTTTGCGGTGGAACTTTGCGCCAGCCTGGCGGCTTGTTTCATCAAAGGTGAGGCCTGACCCATTGTGCGGGAATGGCCAGCGGCGCCAGTGCGGTCGCTCTGGCAATGCGTCGCGGGGTATGCGGGTGGGGCCATGACCGAAGAACGCAATGCAAATCAGGCCATCTCGCGCGGTTTTGTGAACCGCTGCCCTAATTGCGGCAAGGGGCGGATCTTTGACGGCTATTTGCGTGTCGTCGATCATTGCGAGATTTGCGGCGAGCCTTTGGGCAGTTATCGCGCGGCCGACGGGCCTGCATTTTTCACCATTACCATCGTGATGCTGCTCTTGATCCCAATGCTTGGGGCGGCATGGGTTTGGTTTCAATTGAGCCCGCTGATGATCTTGATCACCGTGGGCTTGCTGGTCACGGTGATCTCATTGGTTTTGCTGCGCTATGTCAAAGGCGCCTTTATCGGCTATCTTTGGTCAAAGAACGAACAAGATCCTGGCGCATAAGCCGCCCCCTGAGAGAAAATAGATCCCATGGGGTGGCTCGCTTGCCAAAAGGTCAGGGCTTGGCTGCTTCTTGCAAAAGCCCAAGGCAAAACTCGGTTGCGACCGCCATATCCTGCACGGAAACCCATTCCAGCGGGCCATGGATGTTTTGCATTCCCGTGAACAGATTGGGCGTCGGAATGCCCATTTCGGTTAACCTCGACCCATCTGTACCGCCGCGGATCGGGACCGAAATCGGCGTGATCCCCAGTTTCGCCAAAGCACGATTTGCCAATTCGACAGGTTTCATGTCCTGCTCGAGCCAATAGCGCATATTGCGATATTGGGGGCGAATGTCGCATGTGAGTGTAGCGCGCGGCTCGCTGGCCTGCACGATGGCGCAGATCTGGCGAAGCAGCTCACCCTTGGCGGCAAGGCCTTCGCGCTCGAAATCCCGCAAGATCAGCGAGATTTTCATCTGGGCCGCGCCGCCCGCCATATCCGTGACATGAATGAAACCTTCGCGGTCCTCGGTTGTCTCGGGGGTCATGGTGCTTTGGGGCAAAGCCGAGATGATCCGCGCGGCCAGATGCGTGGCATTGACCAGCTTACCCTTGGCCAGACCCGGATGGATCGAGACGCCGGTAATTGTGATCTCGGCGCCATCAGCGGAAAAGCTTTCGAATTCGACCTCGCCGCGTTTGCCGCCATCGAATGTATAGGCGAAATCGGCACCCAGATCCTTGGGCAGTTGCGCATTCACGCCCCGACCGATTTCCTCATCCGGGGTAAAGGCAATACGGATTTTGCCATGCGCGATCTGCGGATTTTCCAGCAGATGGCGCGCAGCCGTCATGATAATCGCAACGCCTGCCTTGTCATCTGCGCCGAGCAAAGTTGTTCCGGATGCCGTGATCAGATCGTCTCCGGTCCGCTCGGCCAGATAGGGGTATTGCTGGGGGGACAGCACCAGCGCGGGATCGTCGGGAAAGGTGATGTCGTCGCCGTTATAACCCCGGATCACGCGCGGTTTGACATTGGTGGCGTTGAACTGAGGCGCCGTATCCACATGGGCCAGAAGGCCGATGACTGGCCCCTCGGCTGTGGCGGGGATGGTGGCCAGTACGGTGCCATATTCGGTCAAGGTGACCTCGGATGCGCCGATCTGGGTCAGCTCATCGACCAGCAGGCGCAGCATGTCGAATTGAATGGCTGTGCTTGGCGAACTCGCCGAGCCGGCGTCGCTTTGGCTATCGATGGATGTATAGCGGATCAGCCGCTGTTCCAGCTCGGGATCGAATTGGCTTGGCATGGGCCCCTCGTGTCAAATGTCGAGGCCAAGCTCTACCTTTTTACCACGGGCTGCAACCTGCTTGCGCAGACATGTTCGCAAAGCATCCGATTCGAGTCAGAATTTGAATCTAGCTGGCGTTGCTACGTCAGGAATTTGTTCTGAACCGAAAGTAAAATGACGAAAATTAGCCGTCAGTTCGATAGGGACGGTAAGCCTCTGGATTGGGATAAAATTATTAAAATGTTGAAATTAAAATAATATTTACCGAAAGAAGGATGTGGTTAGATAAATAATCGGTAAAACAGATCAATTCAATCGAAACTTTCGGTTTGTCCTTTCGGTCGGGGCGGCGCTACTTCGGCTGGCAGTTTCCAGAAAGAACCTTCGATGTCCGCCCTTCACGACCATATGCCCGCCCGCGAATATCCTGTCGCGGCAGTTCTTCCCGGCCTGACCCTGGTGGCCCTGCTCTCGGCGG
>NZ_DALZMB010000139.1:0-8373 GCF_032007265.1 Paracoccus sp. (in: a-proteobacteria)
ACAGGACGGTGGGAATGTGCATGTGCAGGCTCCATCCGGAAAGGTCGGTATGGAGGCAAGATGCAGAGGACAGAAGTCCCTGTCAATGGTAAAGAGGACACAAGTCCCTTATTGACTGCTGTGACACTGATTCGTCGAAGCTGGACGATCGCCTTAACGGCGAGTTTCTTGTGAGGAAAATATTCCGGGTTGTGTAGGCCTTTGGGCGTTGCCTATTGTTCTGATATTGTTCCGCGGGGGTCGGTTATGGATGAGTCTGGTTGCTTGTTGAATCTAAGGTCTGCGCTTCAAGCAATTGTAGCTGATTGCTGTCCTGCTTCACGCGCTGCCCGCGTGCGGCGGCTAGCAGAATCTCCCGCTCTGCCTGGGACAATTGCCGCCACAGATCGGCGACTTCAGATCGAAGGCAGGCAGTATCGTCGCCAACCATCTCGTCAATCGTTAGCCCAAAGGCATGTGAAAGCTTGATGCAGTCGTCAACGCTTGTTGATGCTGGCAGGCCTTTCCGGGACCTCTGTAAGAACTTTTTAAACTGTTCGTAGCTGACGTGGGCAGCCTCGCATGCTGCCTTCAATGAAATACCAGTGGTATCGATGGCGTCGCTGAGCGCGACGTGAAATGGCTTTGTCATGGTGCTTTTGTACGCGCTGAGGGGATCGTAACGCTAGGCGACAGAAGTCCCTTGACAGTGAGGGGACAGTAGTCCCTTATGCGGGCATGACCAAGAATGACATCATCAGCGCAATTGAAAGCCTCTGCACGAAGATCGGAGTGGCTCCCGCAACGATAACGGGTAGAGCCGTAGGGAATAGCCGCCTTTACAGGCGCCTGAAGTCCGGCGGCGGTTGCACTGTAGATGTCGCGGAGCGTCTCATGACTTATATCGCTGCCGCTTCTTTCGACGCGGATAGCGCAAATACTGAACGCTGTCCTTCTTCGGTCAATGGATCCCCCGCCGCATCTGCGGCCCCAACCCAAGAGCAGCCTCATGATCAAACCTCAAAAGCGTAACTCGCTTTCACATCCTCGCATGCCGATCGGTCGCGTGTCTTATGCCAGCCCATTTGACGGGCGTGGCCGGTCTGCGATTGACCATCGCCGCAACCATGGTGCCGTCGGGCGGCTCGAGCCTGAGAACTTCCGCCGGCGCTGGTCTCTGCTGCTGATCTCGAACTTTGCCAGCCGCGAGATTTGCGCAGTTCATTTTGGCGTCACCTTCCAGACCTCGTGCAACTGGTTCGATGGTCTCTGCACGCCGACGGGCGACGTCGTCGATTTCGCGGCACAATCGCTGCCAAATTATCCTGAAATCATGTGGGGGAAATGATGGATCAGCCTGATTTGGTGCCCTTGATGGGTGCTTTCTTCGTACAAGCCTCTGAGGAAGTAGTTGTAATGAAATCCCAAGATCCCGCACCAGCAGAGCCGCTGATCTCGATGCATGACCCGGATTCGATCCAGCAGCATCCGGTTTCGGAGGGCGAGGCACAGGAGGTCTGCAATCAGTTCATCGGCCTAGGGGGCGCGCGCGGGTACACGATATGGACTGACTGTCTTCCGGCATGGTGGAGCCGCTTGCGTTCCGCACCTACACCGGATGAAAAGCTGACCTGTGAACGCATGATCAATGCCCTCAATCGAGCTGCTGGAATGCATCAAATGGAACGCGCTGCGCGACTCGCCGCGAGCAACCAACAGCGACGAACTGCGCAGCGGAACCAAGAGGCAGCTGCCAGAAAGGCTTCGGAAGAAGCTGCTGCTATCGATCGCTGGCGTTAGGAGGGTCTTCCAATGAAGTCCCCGAGAACGGTTTCCACCGTCGCTGCTTCCTCGTCAAATCCGTCGCCCGCGAAGTCGTCAGCAATGAAGCTTAGCCGTTCCTCCATTTCAGGTAGCAGATCTGGGTTTTGGGAGGCCGCCATCTTCATCATCTCGACGATGATTTCTTGCAGGGCGCTCACGCGGCGTGTGAGCAGTGCGATTTGTCGCGTCGGGTTGGCTTCGTTCACGGGGGTGCGCTTTCGTATACGAGTGATTCTCCGCGGCCATCGTGATCACGCATTCACTCGCCGTCAAACCGGGTTTTGCTGAAATGTTTGGCGTTCAGGTTCCACCGGGCAAGGCTAATGCGGGGTGTCAGCACCTGGCTGAAATCTTGTCGGGGATGTGTGGCCCGAGTGGATTTGTTCATCGCACGATCCCCGGAACCTGGGGCTGGCCCGGCCGAGAGGTGGCTGAAAGCCACCAGGGCAAAAATTCACCGAAGCCTGCCTCAGTCCGGTGACGCCTGCGGGGCGGTCTCTGCTCAGATCGCCCCGCTTTTTTATCAATTGTCGCAAAATGCGAGAGGGACAGGATATGCAGTTTCGTTCCACCGATCAGGTTCGGATTGGCGCACGCATAGCGGCCTTGACTGTGGCCTTTCAGGCCAAGGCGAGAGCGGTCGATCCGCGATCCCTGTCGCATGCGGTACATGAGGTCGATGCGGCCTTTGGCGCTGAGCATCATCTAACCATCGATTTGGCGGCCTTTGCAGCTTGCTATCCTGAGTTGCGCTATTTGCCCGATGCTTTGTGCGGGGCAGGTGAGCGGCTGATGGCGTCCGTTATGCGCGCCAGCTGGCCCGAGCGGACCACGCGAGCTGACATCGATGGGTGAGGTCATGAAGCTGTCTCTTGCAGATTACACCCTGATCCATGCGCTCGGCTTGATTTCCCGACCTGAGATTATCGCCAGTCAGCGTGCCGATCTGGAACTGCAGGTCGAGATCCTGCGGGCGGCGCTGCCGATGACCTCGAAAGGAAATCAGCAGCTGCAGCCACTGATTTCTGTCGCGGGGCGTATCGCGCGCGCAAAGCCACTGCGGCCAGGTAATTACGGATCACTTCATGATGAAGCATCCGTTGCGATGAACAGATGGGACAGGTTTCGGATGGCCGAGGCTTGGGACCGCATCCAGGGAGGATCCCGATGACCATGATTTCAACAACCGCGCTCCGCTCGTTGGCGCATATTTTACCTGAGGGGGCAACGTTGCTCGATATGGCGCGCGTTGCCAAGTGGGCCGTTGATGAGGTTGGTCCCCCGAGCATCATTTCGGCTCCGTTGCTGGAATGCCTGAGCTGTGCGCGCAAGGATGCGCCGACGATTGCGCAGGACGCTCCGGTTTCCATCGCGCCCGTCACGGTATTGGACCAGTCAGCCCCAATCGCCGAAGGTCTGGCTAAGCCTGAGCCCGCCCCCATCCACCCAGCGCCTGAAGCCGCCGCCAGCCCGAACGTTGCGCTGAACTGGTCTGTTGCCGAGGATTTGCAGCTGTTGCAGGCGATCCTTGTCAACAAGCAGACGTTGACGGATTTCGCCGCCTCGTCCGGGCGAACCGAAGCCGCCGCCAAATACCGCCTGCGCATCCTTGAGGGCAAGATCATCAAGCGCCCCATTCCGGAACATGCGCTTAAGTGGTTTGCCGCCCGGCGCGCCAAGGCCAAGGACAAGGACAAGCTGTCGGCGGCTACGGTGAAAAGTGTCGCGGTCGAAGCTGCGCGCGAAGCATCATCTGCCCCGGCCAATCCAGCAACAGCAGAGAAAGCAGTTGCGACTGAACTCCCGCCCCTGACATCTAGCCAGGCGGCGATCCAGCGCCAGTTGCTCGCGGCACTCAGCGACGATTTCACCCCCGAAGATGATCTTTATCTGGCTGAAGAGCTGTTGAAAGGCACCCCGGGCGAAATGATCGCCGATCAGCTGAATGTTACGGCGAAGGATGTGGCCGCACGCTGGAAAAAGATGATGGTTGAGGATGTCGTTGCCTTTGCTGGCGCGCCGGATCAGCGCACCGCGGCGAATCTTCTGGTCGTGCTGCGGCGCTTGGCGGGCAAAGCATGAGCCGGGACGATCCGCGCCTCGCAGAGGCCCGTGCCATGCCTATCCTCGAGGTGCTGTCGCGCCTCGAGGTCGGCAACCTCGTCCGCGCTGGTGGTGAACTGGTCGGGCCTTGCCCCAACTGCGGCGGTCGTGATCGCTTTGGGGTCAACCTACAGAAAAACATCTTCCAGTGCCGCAAGGATTGCTCGGCCAATGCCAAGGGAGATCAGATTGCCTTGGTGCAGCTGGCGCTTGGGATGGATTTCCGGGCGGCGCTAGAATGGCTTTGCGGCCCCGCCCAAGGGCTGAGCGATGCCGAGCGCGAAGATCGCCGCCGCAAGGCCGAAGCCGCCCGGCTGAAGCAAGAACGCATTGGAGTGCAAGAGCGGGAACGGACCATCAAGGCCGCGCGCGAACTTTGGTTTGCCAGCAAGGATGCCGAGGGCTCGCTGGTGCGCGATTATCTGGCCCGCCGTGGCATCGCGGCGGCGCTGCTTGGCGATCTGCCGAAGACTATGCGGTTCGATCCCGCTGCCAAATATGTGCATCCGGTCAAGGGTGAGCGCAACAAATGGCAGACCCTGCATGTCGGCGCGGCCATGATCTGCGCGGTCGTGGATGGGGCGGGCCGGGTGACGGCGGTGCATCGCACCTGGCTCGATCTCGATCAGCCCAAGGGCAAGCTGGTTCTACGCGATCCGGACAATGCCGATCTGGTCCTGCCATCCAAGAAAGTACTGGGATCAAAGAAGGGCGCTGTCATCCGTTTGGCCACGCCGAAACACGCGACGACCATGATCATGGCCGAGGGGGTCGAGACGACCCTTTCCGCCCTGATCGCGGCGCACCAGCCGCTCGATGCGGCGTATTGGTGCGGTGTCGACCTGGGAAATATGTCCGGCCGCCGTGAAAGCGGGCCGGGCAAGAAATATGCCGGTTTACCCGATATGGGCGACAGCGAGGCCTTTGTGCCGCCGCCCTGGGTGAAGCGGCTGATTTATGTGCAGGACGGGGATAGCGAACCCCGCCTGACCCGAGCGAAACTGGAAGCGGGCTTGCGACGCGCGATGATGAAGAACCCCGGATTGAAGGGGCAAATCGTGCATGCCGGTGAAGGCCGCGACCTTAACGACATCCTGATGAGGCAGCATCAATGACTTTTGACGACGACGATTTCGACCAGGTGGATGCGGTGCGCGATGTAATGAGCGCGGCTGAGGATGTAACGCTGCCCGAGGGCATGGCTGCCGAGGATGATGTCGAATTTCCTCAAGACTATACTCCCCCGCCGCCCCCTCCGGAATCAGACGCGGATCAGGCCGAAGAGCCCGAGCATCCTGTCAGTAAGTCCTCACGCGAGCCGCTGAACGATCTCGGCAACGGACGGCGGTTCGTTGTGCATTTCGGTGATGATATCCTATTCGTGTCGCAGGTCGGTTGGTTCGTCTGGGATGGTGCGCGCTGGCACAAGGATGACGAAATTAGCCGCGATGTCTCGCCCCTGATCCGTGGCCGCGCGCAACAAATGTCTGGCCTGATCGAACAGGAAATCGACTGGCTCCAGCCATCGCCGCGCGATCGAAAATTGCTGCAGGAAGAGCGCGAGCTACGCAAGCGGCGTGGCGAGATCGAGGGTACCCCCTCATTTGTGGATGATGAATCCTTGATGACCGAGCTTGCAAATATCTCTAGCCGGTTGCGCAGCATCGATGCCGCCCTGAAAACCCATAAATCCTTGATCGGTCGGCGGCTCACCCACGCGAAGAACGCAGGTAACTCCGGGCCTATGTCGAACCTGATCGCCGAGGCCCGTGTCATGCTGGCGCATCATGTCGGCGAAATGGACAAGGGAGATCTCGACGTAAACACCTTAACGGGCGTGCTTCGTTTTGAGCGCATTACTGGCGAAGGGTTCTCGCCGATGTCCGATGTAAAGCTGATCCCGCATGATCGCGGCCAGTTGCTGACTAAGGTCATGCCGGTCGAATATGACCCGGAAGCCAAGTGCCCACGGTTCGACGCTTTTCTTGAACAGATCCAGCCCAATATCACGATGCGGCAGTTCATCCAGCGCTGGTTCGGCCTGTCAATGAGCGGCCTCGATGTCCAGAAACTTGCATTTTTCCATGGCGGCGGCGCCAACGGCAAATCGGTTCTGGTCGATCTCATGGGCCGCATGATGGGGGATTACTCGGCCTCGGCGCGCATCGAATCCTTGACCGGGAAGAACAAAAAGGGCGGCTCGGATTCGCAGCCCGATCTCATGCCGCTGATCGCTGCGCGGATGGTGCGGACCTCTGAGCCGGAAGAGGGTGAGCGCCTGCAGGAAGGGCTGATCAAGGCGCTGACTGGCGGTGAGCCGATGATGATCCGGGCGCTCTACGCTGATTTCATCACCTTCCGGCCAATCTTCAAGCTGACCATCTCTGGCAACCATTTGCCGGATATTCGCGGCGGTGATGACGGGATTTGGCGGCGTCTGATGCTGGTCAATTTTCCGGTCCAGATCCCAGAAGAAAAGCGGATCCCGAAAAAGGAGTTGGACGATATCCTATGGTCAGAGCGATCCGGCATCCTGAATTGGCTCGTTGCAGGTCTGTTGTCCTATCTCGAGCAGGGCCTGGCGGAGCCAGCTGAAGTACTTGAGGCAACTGGTAGCTATCGCAAGGATAGTGACCCGATCGGTACTTTCCTTGCCGATGCGACCATCGTTAGCGGTTACGAGGGCGACTTCATGACTGCACGTGAGCTTGGTGACGCCTTTAATTATTGGATCGAAGAGCGGGGCGAGACGCGCTGGGGGCCAAGAACGGTTTCGTTGAAGCTCAAGGCAAAAGCGGATGTCTGGCGCCATCCTGAGACAAACAAGACATTCGCACCCGGCAAGAGCGGCGTCACTGGCTATCGCGGTATTCGTCTTGATCCAGACTTCGCTTCGCGGATGCGGGATGCACAGTCTCGCGACACCGGCAGCACTTGGGGGCCGCGATGACCCCGCACCCCATTCTCACATCTGTCGATTGGGCGGGCCTGCGGGCCCGTCGCGCATTTCTAGGGCTTGGGTTCGGATTTGGGCCAGACGGGCGCGACTTTGGCAAGGGATGGGCCAGAGACTTTCGAGGGGTGAGGGGGGTGAGGTTTAGATATTTCAACCACTTAATTCGTGTTTTTGGGCTTGAGGGCCAGACGGGCCGGAAAAATCGCCATGTATGCGCGCGCGTATTTTCTAAGGGGTTAGGGGGAACAGCTTCCCCGTAAAGGTCTAACTCTCAAGCCCTTCAAGCCCTCAAGCCCAAAAAACAACCATAACTCATTGAAAAGAAACAAACGAGAATAAGAAAATGACCTGATTTTCAAACCCTGCTTTGAACAACTCAAGCCCATCAAGCCCAGCTCAATAATAAAGACCACAACAGGTAGTAGAATGAACAAGAGGGACCGCAAAATGATGATCGAAAACGGCCAAAGCGTGGTGTTCTCTGTCGATAGCCGGGGCGTTGCGGTTCAAATGGATTTGACGGCCAGCCGCAAGCTGGTGGAAGCACACCAAGATGCGCAGTCCGCTCGCATCGCTGCTGACAAGGCACGCCTGGCCTCTGTTCTCGATGCCGCGTCAATTCCGGATGAGTGCGGCCCCGACATCATCGCCGCACCTGGACGGGGTGGCTTCGTGCTGCAGCGCTTGGTCCAGCTCATACCGCATGGCGAGGATGAGTTCGTCGCGGCCCCAACGGGCTACGGCCATCGTTCGGCTATTCGATCCGCTGACATCTTTGACCGCATGCAGGCGCAGGCCCTGCGCGCCAAGCGCCCGATGCCGCTGACGCCGGGGCAGGTCGCTATCGGACGCCGCTACCGTGACCTGGTCGAAATCCTTGAGGGCGATGGCTGCAAGCTCTCTAACCTTCATAGCTCGGGCGGATCGGCAGACGGTGGCAATTGGATGGATCGCCGCCTTGAACTCGCTGCCGAGCTGGACAGGCTCCAACGGCGGGTGGGCCATGGTATTGCACTCAAGATCCGCCGCATCCGCCCGAGCATGCGCGCCATCCGCGAGGCGGGCGAGGATCCGCGCGGCCTCTTCAGCGACCTCGATATTGTTCATCGGGTTTGCGTCGAGGATTGGAGCGCGACGGATGTGCTTCGGCATTTCCGCTGGCAGTTAAACAGCAGAAACAAAAAGGCAGTCGCAGAAGCTCTGAGCGCGGCACTGATGCGGATGATCGATTTCAGGACTAAAAAAGGCCCTTGACCCCTTATGGCCCTCTGTGAGAGATATTTGGATAGTATCTAGAAGTGCGCCCGGCAGGATTATCCCTGACCGGGCGCACTTCGTTTCGGGTGTCGCGTGGACGCTTGGCCATGCTGCATCCCTTTTCCCTAAATCAAGGATAGCGAGATGGCATGGCTCATGATCCAGCGAATCTACTGGATCCCAACCGGTGTCTGTGTGCGGGGCAAGTCGCGCAACGGCTGGGTGACCTGGCACCGGCTCTTTAGGATCCCCGG
>NZ_DALZMB010000140.1:0-8320 GCF_032007265.1 Paracoccus sp. (in: a-proteobacteria)
GCACGACCGATGACGTACTTTGGGCGGCGGCGGCCCATATCGCACATTCTCTGGAATGCCATTCGCTGATCTTGATGCCTGACGAGGCAGGGGATCTGCAGCAGGTGCAGGGCTTCCCCTCGATCGAGGAAGATCTGGCCCCCCAGATTTTCGCGGCCGCCCTTTGGGCCTATCAAAAGAACCTGCCTGCTGGGGCTGGGACTGATACTTTGCCTGCAACAGATTGGATGTTTCTGCCTTTGGCGACCCAAGGCGCGCCAATTGGGGCGATCGGGGTGCGATTTCTGGACCGTGCACGTGGCCGCGACCCTGAAACGCGGCGCCTGCTGGCCGCGGTCGAGGATCAGGTCGCCGTCGCGGTCGAGCGGATCAAGATCGAATCTGACCTTGAGCGGGCGCGCCTGGCCTCGCAGACCGAAACGCTGCGTGCGGCGCTGCTCAACAGCGTCAGCCATGATCTGCGCACGCCTTTGGTGACGGTGATCGGCTCGCTTTCTGCCATTACTGGGGGCGAGGTCGATCCAGTGACGACGCGCGCGCTGGCGCAAGGGGCCTTGGCCGAGGCTGAACGGCTTGACCGTTACGTTGCCAATCTTTTGTCGATGACGCGGCTGGGCCAGGGTGCCTTGGTGGCCAGACGCGTCCCCACAGATCTGGCCGAGCTGATCGGGCGTGCGCTGGCCGATCTGGCAGGTCCGCTTGCCGCTTATCGTGTCATTGTGGACTTGGCACCAGAGTTGCCACCCGCCATGATCGACCCGGTCCTGATTGGGCAATCACTGGTCAATTTGATGGAAAATGCCACGAAATATGCAGCCGAGAACAGCTTGATCCGCATTTCCGCGCGCAGCGAGCAGGGACAGATCGCCCTGTGTGTCGAGGATGAGGGGCCGGGCATTCCGCCGCCCGAGCGTGCCCGCGTCTTCGAGCTGTTTCACCGCGCGGTTCAGGGCGATGGTCAACCTGCGGGCACGGGCATCGGACTGGCGATCGTCAAGGGCATGGTCGAGGCCAATGACGGCACCGTCGCTGCAATCGAGCCGCCAAGCGGGCAGGGCGCCGCGATCCGGATGTTGCTACCCGTCGCGGGCGCCCCCCTTGCCGATCCTCAACCTTGGGCCAAACCTGCGGAGCAAGGCCATGGCTGATGCATTGCGGATTTTGGTCATCGAGGATGAGCAGCCCATTCGGCGCTTCTTGCGTGTTGTCCTCGAGGGCGCGGGCTTTTCCATGCAAGAGGCCGCAAGGGGGCGCGAGGGCATTACCATGGCCGCCACCGCCGGGGCCGATATCATCCTTGTCGATCTGGGCCTGCCCGATCTTGACGGCAAAGAGGTGATCCGCGCGATCCGGGAATGGTCACAAATTCCGATCATCGTGCTGTCGGTGCGCGCGGATGAGGCGCAGATCATTGCCGCGCTGGATGCGGGGGCGGATGATTATGTCACCAAGCCCTTTGCTGCGGGCGAGCTTTTCGCGCGTTTGCGAGCACTATCGCGGCGCGTAACTCCTAGCGGCAACGCGCAGCCAGTCATTCAGATTGGCCAGTTGGAGATCGATCTGGCGCAACGACTTGTGCGCCAAGGGGGGATACCGGTCGATCTGGCGCGCAAGGAATTCGAGGTTCTTGCGCTTTTGGCGCGCAACGCCGGACGCTTGCTGACCCATCACGACATTTTGGATGCGATCTGGGGACCGGCCCACCGCGAGGATGTGCATTACTTGCGCATCATCATCAGTCACCTGCGTGAGAAATTGGGCGATAGCGCAATGCAACCCAAGCTGATCATCACCGAACCGGGCGTGGGCTATCGCATCGCGCGTTGAAATGGGCGGTCGCCGAGTGTCTCAGCGCGTCGCCAGCTGCCAGATCAATCCATCATCTGCCCGCCCATTATCACTACGCTGATGCCCGAAAATGCCACGCGACATGGGCCGTGATCTTACACATAATTCAGCACATGCTTCCGATTGGTGATTGCCGGATCTGGGGTTTTGACCTGCGGCGCGCTCACGACGTCCTGCCGTCTAGCATAGGCCTAGCTCGGACCTCGCCCGTTATGCGTTAGACACCGGACCGGATTTGGGCGGCGCTGTCATGCGCAGTCAAAGGGCTGCGCACATGGATTGGCGCAGATGGCTTGGCCTTTTTGCCTCCTCGCAATCGACGGCACCTGGCGCAGCTCGAAAAATCATCTGTGTTGCGTCATGGGACGCACTTTGTTTGGATCCATGATCTCCCTAGCCTTCACATAACGGACGGCGCGAGGAACACGCCACTTATGCTCGTTGCTCAAATCACAGCGCCCATATTCGCGACGCCGCAGGACTTTGATTTTTGCGGTTTTTCAGCCCTTTTGCACGCTGAAAGACAACCCAAATGGCAAGGCAAAACCTTGGTGCTCAACCACGTGTTTTGGGTCAGGGCACGATGCTGAAGGGAATTTTCGCCTGCATCTCCACAGGCAAATACAAATATTTTTGAATCATTTGCAGCTATTAAGCTAGATCTATCGTGCAATACTTGCCTCGGATGGGGATGTCTGCAACTTTAACGAAAATCCGTTGGATTATTGGGATGGTGCCGTTCGCGCGCCAGCGGCCAAAAGAAGGGCAAGGCAGATGTTCGCAAAAATCTTTCGCAAGATTGCAAGCAAAATGGCCACGATTGAACCTGCGCGCGACCTTGCCGAAGGGTTGGATTCGGGAAAGCCATTCTTGCTGCCTTTGGAAGGCAAAGTCGTGCCTTTGTGGCTGAACGTGCGCGGGACATCCAAAACACTTGTCATTCACTTTCACGGCTCGGTTGACCGCGAAAAGCGTGTGCCGCCGATCTTTTCGCCGACCCTGCCTGTCAAAGGCGCGCAGCCCTCGCAGTTGTCGATCTCGGATCCTGCCATGCTGGAGCCGGGAAATTTTCGCCTGGGGTGGTATACCGGACAGCCGGGCTTTCCCATGCAGCAGCTTTTGCTGGATGTGATCCAAAAGGCGGCCGACCATCTGGGCGCGGATAGGCTGATTTTCGTCGGCGGTTCGGGCGGCGGCTTTGCCAGCCTTTATTACTCGTGGCATTTCCCCGGAAGTGTGGCGCTTGTGGCCGTGCCGCAGACCAGACTGACCACTTATTACGGCGGCCAGCTGCGCCGTTTTCGCGAAGAGCTTTGGCCGGGTGTCGCCAATACCCGCGCGTTAAGCCGCGAAATCTGTCTGGATGTCTGCGAGCTTTACGCCAAAGAGGTGCCCAATACGGTAATCTATCTGCAATCGGCGGGCGATCGCTTTCATCTTGAGACGCAGATGGCCCCATTTGTCTCGGCGGTGACATCGATCAAGGATTCCCGCTTCATCCTAAAATGCGATTTTTGGGGGCGTACAGGCCATTCCAACTCGGTCGATCCGCAAGAAATTGTGACATGGCTCGAGGCCATTATCAGCAGCCCCACGCTGGAGGTCGATGATCTGTTGCTGAGCCGCTATCAGCTTGGCGCCACCCCGATGCGCCAGATCGAGGCGCCGGCGCCGTCCACTGCAGCACCGCCTGCCGAAAGGCCGCGGGCGGACAAAGGTTTCGCGCCTCAGGACCTTGAACTGGCTCAGATCTTGCGTGCCAGCCTTCTGCCGAAAAGAAAGTGAAGATCCTGCCATGACCAATCCCTATCAAAAACAGCCAGAGCGGGCCTTTTGGAAACGTGCTGTCGGCAATCTTCATGTCGCTGATATGTCTGACCTTTGGCAGCCAATCACCCTGCGCCGCAGTGATCGGGTGGCAACCGCAGGCAGCTGCTTTGCCCAGCATATCGGGAATAACCTGGCCAAAAGGGGCGCGCAGTTTCTGGATATGGAGCCCTCTCCGGTGGCCTTTTCCTCGGTGAATGAGGCGCGCCGTTGGGGGTTTGGCGTCTTTTCGTGCCGATATGGCAATATCTATACCTCGCGCCAGCTGATCCAGCTGTTCCACGAGGCGCATGGCAACCGCACCCCCGCAGAACGGGTCTGGGAGCGAGAGGGCCGTTTTTTTGACGCACTGCGACCGGCGATTGACCCGGTCGGGCAAGCCAGTCCCGAAGATGTCTTGTTGATGCGCGAGGCCCATTTGGACGCGGTCCGGCGCATGTTCAGCGAAGTGGACCTTTTCGTTTTCACCATGGGTCTGACCGAAGGCTGGGAGGATCGGCAGGACGGTACGATCTTCCCGATGGCACCGGGCGTGGTCGCGGGGGAATACGCGCCCGAACGCTATGCGTTTCGCAATTTGCGCTACGCTGAAATTCTTGCCGATATGCAGGAATTTCGCGATGCATTGAAAGCAGTCAATCCAAGGGCGCGCATTTTGCTGACGGTGTCGCCCGTGCCATTGGCCGCGACCGCAACCCAGGATCATGTTCTGGTCGCCACCAGCTACTCAAAATCCGTGCTGCGCGCGGTCGCAGGGGATCTGGTGTCAAGCGACGAGGGGTTCAGCTATTTCCCATCTTACGAAATTATCTCGACCCACCCCAGCAGGGGCATGTTCTTTGAGCCGGACCTGAGGAATGTGAACCTGATGGGGGTTGATCTGGTGATGAAGCATTTCTTCTCAGGTCCCCTTGCCGCCGAGTTTTCGGCCCAGAGCGCACCAACCGAAGAGCTGGATCTGATTTGCGATGAAAGCAAGGTGGACAACTAAGGCAATCAGGCGGGCCTTTTGCAAAATCCGCCGGTTTGCCCAGAATGACGTAGCGTGGGGGATTTGCTTTGCGGAATTTGCCATGCATCGGGCGCTCAGCGCGCGCAGGGTTGGGTTTTTGTGCAGCCATAACGTATGAACTGCCGGACTTGGCGGGCAGGCGGGCCAGATTGATACCGGCCCGTCTGCCTTTCTAAAACCGCAGTTGCTTAGTTCCAGCCCGAGAACGCCTGAGCGTAGACGGGCTGGACAGGTGAAAGTTCGGGCGGTCAACTGGCGGGGGCTATGACAACATCCCAGTAGACAGGCTCACGCCGCCTTTTTGAATTCGGCGCCGTGCACCATAGGCGCGACCTTGAAATTCGCCATCACCGATTGCGTGACCAATTCTGCCGTCGCCGCCGAAAGCGTCCAGCCAAGATGGCCATGGCCGGTGTTGTAAAAAACGTTTTCGCGACGTCCCGGGCCAACTTTGGGCATCATCGAGGGCATCATCGGGCGCAGCCCCGCCCAAGGCACTGATTGACGCGTCGAAACATCGGGGAAATACCGATTGACCCATTCGATGATCGGGCGGATGCGACAGTCGCGAATGTCACGATTGGCGCCCGCGAACTCAGCCGTTCCGGCAACGCGAAAGCGATTGGGCCCGAGACGGCTGGTCACGATTTTGGCGCCATCGTCAAGCAAACTTAGCTGGGGCGCAGCAAGGCGCGATTGTGCATCCTCAAGGTTTACGGTGATCGAATAGCCTTTGACCGGATAGATATTCACACGGTCCCCCAATTGGCGCGCAATCTCTCGGCTGCCGATCCCCGCGCAGACGACGACGGCGCTGTGATGAACCTGGTTCACCTGTCCCTGCGCATCACGCAGACCGATCGTAATGCGCCCATTGTGGCTTTGGCAGGACAGGATCTCGCTTGATAGGGCAAAGGTCACGCCGTGACGATGACAGGCTTTTGCAAGGCCGTTGGTGAACAGGTGAATATCGCCGGTCGCATCGCTGGGGGTGTGAAAGCCGCCGATGAAATTCCCCATCAGTCGCGGCTCTAGCGCCTGCACGCCAGATCTGTCCAATTCGCGCCGCGTGACACCACCTTCGGCCAGAAGGGCCGAGACGCGTCTTGCATGGGCCATCTGCTTTTCGGAATGATAGAAATGCAAGATACCCTGATCGTCGCGGTCAAAGGCAATCCCCTCGAGATCGGCAATTTCGCGCATGCGCTGGCGGGCGGCGACAGCAAGACGGGCGGTCTTGGTGGTGTTGCTGCGGTAATTGCCCATATTGCCCAGAAATTCCATCAACCAGCTGTATTTATGCCAGCTGGGGCGCAGGCTCAGTGACAAGGGCGCATCGGATTTCAGCATCCATCCCAAGCCCTTGATGATCGTCGAGGGATGGTTCCAGACCTCGGCATTCGAGGCGGAAAGCTGGCCGCCATTGGCAAAGCTCGTTTCCATAGCGGGGTAGCGCTGGCGGTCATAGACGGTGACCGAAAAGCCCTGAAGGGCCAGTTCATAGGCGGTGGTGACGCCGGTAATCCCGGCACCGATGACGGCAATGGACTGCATCTTATCCTCCGGATGCAAATGGGTTTGAACACGCCGGATTGGCGCATTCCCCCTCTGTCCTTTTGCCTGAGAGCATCACCGCATAAGCGGCTTTCTCCTTCGGCGGATGCTAGGCATCTCTCTCCAGAGTATCGGTCTGGCAGTCACTTTGCCTGAGAGATTCCGGGGCGTTGCTCCGTCGGCGCGGGCGAACCCGACTCTCCTGTCCAGACCGTTTTGGCGCGCCCCCTTGGGGATGCACCGTGCTGTTTTCGAGATGACCCTAGGCCATAACCTCGCCACGATCAGCCATGATCGCCTGACCCGTCATATTGCGGGCGCCGTCCGAGGCCAGAAACAGATAGCTATCGGCCATATCCGCGGGCTCCATCAGGCCGGGAAGGATCTGATTGCCGGTGATTTCGGCCAAAAGGTCATCCTCGCTGCGGCCCGTTTCCTGCGACATCCGCGCCAATGAGCGCATCGAGGCCATCGTTCGCACCCATCCGGGGCAAACCGCATTGACGCGGATGCCGCGCGGGCCCAGCTCTTTGGCAAAGGTGCGCGTCAGGCCTAGGGTGGCATGTTTCGAACTCGCATAGGCCGAAAAGCCCGGTTCGGATGTGCGGCTCCAGATCGAGCAGGTGTTGACGATATTGGCGCCTTTTGCCGTCATTTTCGGCAAGGCCGCACGGGTCATCAAAAACGTGCCGGTGACATTGATATCGACGATGCGGCGAAAGTCCCGCTCGGTCTGTATCGGGTCGCTGTCGGCCAATGGGGTCAGCAACTCAAGGCCCGCATTATTGATCAAAACATCGATTTGCGCGATGGGCGCTAACGCATCGGCAATCGCCTTGGCCGAGGTGATGTCACAGACAAGACCGCGCACCTCGCGGCCAAACTGGCTTGAAAGTTGGGCAGCCGCGTCGTGTACGTCATCGCCCTCGGCCAGGATGATCAGATTGGCCCCGGCGGCGGCAAAGCCTGTTGCGATGCCATGGCCGATGCCGCGGCTGGCACCGGTTACCAAGACCGTTGTGCCGGAAAAATCAAATTTGAGCTTCATGGGGCCTCCTTGTCATCACGGTCAGAATGGCATTTTGTTTCTTGCGGAAAATTAGATTCATGGCATTTTACATCGATTATTTCGATGTAACTGCCACAGCCGAGGACACCATGCGCCGCCTGCAAGACGTTGATCTGAAACTGCTTCGTACCTTCAAATCGATTGTCGAGGCCGGAGGGCTGACGGGGGCGCAGGCAACATTGAACACGTCGCAATCGACGCTTTCGACCCAATTGGCAGATCTGGAAAAGCGGCTTGGGTTTCGTTTGTGCCAAAGGGGGCGGGCGGGGTTTGCGTTGACCGAACAGGGTCAAAAGCTGCTGACCGCACTTGATGGGTTTCTGGCCGCGGCAGATCAGTTTCAAAACGAAACCGCTTCGATCTCGGGCGAGATGCGCGGAATTTTGCGGATCTGCGTGATGGATGCGCTGTTGAGCAATGCCGCCTGGGATTTGCCCGCCATCTTGCGCGATTTCAATGCAAGGGCCAAGGCCACGCTGATCGATCTGGCCTATGCCTCGCCCGCCGAAATGGAGCGCTTGGTCCATGAGGGCAAGCGCGATATTGCCATCGGTCCGTTTTTCCGCCGCAGTCCGGGGCTGGTTTATCTGCCGCTTTTTTACGAACATCACGCGCTTTACTGCGCGCGCAGTCATCCGCTGTTCCGCGAAAGCGCGGTTCGTGCAGAACGGCTGCGCGAATTTGCCTTTGCGGCGCGCGGCTATCTGCACCGCTATGATGTCGAGCGTGTCGGCCACGTTGATCCCGCAGCGCTGGTCGATACGATGGAGGGGCAGGCGCTGATGATCACCTCGGGGCGATTTATCGGCTATCTGCCCAGCCATTATGCCGAAGGCATCCCAGGCGTGGCCCAGATCAAAACGGCCGATGCCAGCGATTACCTGTCGCCGATCATGCTGGTTCACCGCCCGGGCGCGACCGAGAATATCTTGATCCGCAACTTTCTTAACCGCGTGGGGCTCTGTTGCACAATTCGGCTGATGGCCAAGGCTCCCCTTTCCCCGGACGGA
>NZ_DALZMB010000141.1:0-8281 GCF_032007265.1 Paracoccus sp. (in: a-proteobacteria)
CCATATAAAATTCCGGCGCACCGGTTTCGCTGGTCTGGATATGGGCATCCTCGTGGCAAAACACCCGACCCCAGCCGGGCGTGACCAAGGACAGCGCCAAGGCATTGGCAGCCGTGCCTGTTGCAACGAAATGAACCGCCGCCTCTGGCGCGTCAAAAACCTCGCGAACGCGGTCTTGCGCGGCGCGGGTAATGGCATCGGCGCCGTAAGAGGGAACATGACCGTGATTGGCCGCAACCAAAGCGTCCATGATGCGCGCATGCACGCGCCCGGTGTTGTCAGAGCCGAAATTCACGATAGATCCTCGATAATGTAATCTTCCCAGTCATCCTCGCTGACCGAGACCTCGCTGACCGTCCAGCCCTGAACAGACGCGCCCGCGCGATGAATGCTTTCGCGATCACCCGAAATCAGATAATGCCAATCATACAGCGGCTTACCCTCGGTTCTTAGACGATACGCGCAGGTTGCAGGCAACCACCATGCGATCTCTTTCAGCTTTTTCGGCGTCAGAACCACGCAATCTGGCACGTATTTGTGCCGGTCCGGATAGCTGGAGCATTGACAGCTTTGACCATCCAGCAGCTTGCAGGCGACACGGGTAAAGGCCAGCTCATTGGTGTCTTCGAATTCGATTTTGTTCAGGCAGCACTTGCCGCAGCCATCGCACAGAGCCTCCCATTCGGAAGGATCAAGGGAGGCAAGCGGCAGTTTCCAAAATTCCTTACGCATCATCCATCCGCCAATAGCTTGCGCGCCTGAGCGCTGTCGGCGTCCATCTGCATGATCAATGCGTCCAGATCGTCAAACTTCAATTCCGGGCGCAGATAGGAAACCAAAGCGACCGACAGGTGCTCGCCATACAAATCGCCGGAAAAGTCAAAGATATAGCTTTCAAGGTTCGGCTTATTCACCCCGAATGTCGGGCGCACGCCAAGGCTTGCAACACCTTTGTAGCTGCCGCGATGCGGGCCGGTCAGCACGTCAACCATGACCGCATAGACACCAAAAGCCGGGCGATGCAGATGGTCCAAGGCCATATTCGCCGTCGGATAGCCCAGCTCGCGGCCACGCGCATCACCGTGCAGCACCTCGCCCTCGATGCGGTGCCAATGGCCCAGCATACGCGCCGCCTCATCGGGGCGCCCCTCGCTAAGTGCGGTCCGGATCGCAGATGAGCTGTAGCGGTCGCTTTCGCCGATCAAGGGGGCAATCGTGACGCCAAAGCCCATGTCGCGGCCCAGTTGCGCCAGCACGCCCGCATCGCCCGCGCGACCTTTGCCAAAGCGGAAATCCGCGCCCACGGTCACATGCCTGACGCCCAGCCCCTCGACCAGAACTTCGCAGGCGAACTTTTCAGGGGTAAGGCCGGCCAGAACCGGTCCGAACGGCAGCTGATACAGGTGATCCACGCCAAGCCGCGCCAGCCGATTGGCGCGCGATTCGGCGTTCATCAGGCGAAAGGGCGGCGCGTCAGGTTGGAAAACCTCTCGGGGGTGGGGTTCGAACAAGACGACACCCAAAGGCGCGTCGATTGCCGCACGGGCATGATCGATCACCGATCGGTGGCCCAGATGCACGCCATCGAAATTTCCCATCGCAATGGTCGCGCCGCGGGCATCGGCAGACAAGCCCTTCCAGTCAGTATGGATGCGCAATAGGGGCCCCCGGTGGGCCAGCGCTGGCCCTGTCAGTCGAACTTCTGGCTTGGCGCCAATACGACAGCCTCGCCTTTCAGCACGACGGTATCGCCGACGAGGCAGCGGGTTGCAAGTGTAACCCGCCGTTTGCCATGATCAATCGCCTCGACGCAGACTTCGGCACGCACCAGATCACCCGGACGGACGGGCGCCATGAATTTTAGGCTTTGCGATAAATAGACGGTGCCGTGACCGGGCAATTGCTCGCCGATGACGGCGGAAATCAATCCGGCCGTCAACATTCCATGGGCGATGCGACCTGCGAAAATCGTATCACGCGCATAGCTGTCATCCAGATGAACCGGATTCCGGTCGGTTGATACTTCGGCGAATAATTCAATGTCGCGATCAGTCACCACCTTGGACAGGTGACGGCTCATGCCGATTTCCAACTCTTCGATCACGATCGTTCCGCGTGGGAAATTGTCCAGCACCATCGCCCCCTCTCTCGGCTCTGTCTTTCGCTGCATAGCAGCAAAATATCGTCAGAGCAAGAAAAGAACCGATCATGCGATTATTTTGTCAGATTATTGCGAGGCGATTACCTAAGACGCCCGATGGCGAATTCCGGGTGCCGCCCCTCCATATCCAGCCAATTGTTCAGCATTTCAGCGTCGGGGTTTTCGACGTCATCGCCAAACTGATCAAAAGCCAAGCCGCCCGTGACAAACAGGGCCGAGATCCCTTCGGCTGCGGCGCCCAGAACATCGGTATTGATGCCGTCGCCGATCGCCAGAATGCGAGTCTCGGCGTCCAGATCCAACTTACGCCGCGCCAGATCATAGATCGGGGGGTGCGGCTTACCGAAATAAAGCGATTCCCCGCCCATCGCCGTATAAAATTCGGCCAAGGCCCCCGCACAATAAATGCGGCGTTCGCCCAGATCGACGATGACATCCGGATTGGCGCAAAGAAGCTTTAGCCCCTTGGTCCGCGCCAGAAGAAATTGTGCGCGGTAATCTTCGGGGTGATCATTCAGCTCATCGAAGGGGCCAGTGACAACGATCCCCTCGGCCTCGTCCAGCGCCACTTTTTCAATCGCAGGCGCATCGGCCCATTGCGCGGGAACCGAGGTGAAAAAGCCCTCATCCTTTTCCGGCGAGATTGCCCAGACCTTGCGCCCGACCGCACCCGCAAACATCGCATCCTGCGCCGCATCACCCGAGCTGACGATCAGATCCCAGGCGTCACGCGGCACGCCCATGCGGTCTAGCTGATCCTCGACGAAATTTGCAGGCCGGGGGGCATTGGTCATCAAAACAACCTTGCCCCCGCGGTTGCGAAAGGATTGCAGTGCGGCAATGGCCGCCGGATAGGGCGCTTTGCCGTTGTGAAGGCAACCCCAGAGGTCGCAAAAAAGAACGTCGAAATTGGCGGCGATCTCGTCAAGCGACGCGATGATTTGGGTCATTGGGGTTGCTTCCTTCGTCTCAGACCGCGAGGGCCGGGATGATCTGCTTTTTGCGCGACATGATGCCGGGCAGCACAACGCTGTCCCCGGTCACGTTCACGCCGAAACTTTTTTCGGCCACCGATTTGACATAGTCGTTGGGCACCAAAAGGGTCGCTTCTTCCTTCAAGATATCGACGACGAAAAGCAACACCTCGTCGGCGCCATCTGCGCGTGCGACTTCGGGCATAGCCGCCATCAAGGCATCCTTGCGCGCCAAAACCATCTGCGGCGAGGTCGTTTCCAGAACCGAAACCCGCAGCTGCTTGCCACCCAGCTCGTATTCCTTGCTGTCCATGCGCAGCAATTCTGCCTCATTGAACGCAGAGACATCGGATTTTGCCGCGAACATTTCCGCCGCATATTCGGGGATCGACAGGCCCAGATCTTTGGCCAGCTTTTCGGCGACGAAACGGTCATGCGGTGTGGTCGTCGGGCTGCGGAATTCCAGCGTATCCGACAAGATACAGGTCAGCATTGCTGCCTTGATCTCTTTGGGGGCGCGGGCAAGGTCCGCCTCGCCGATCAGGTCATGCATGATGGTCGCCGTGCAGGCCAGCGGGCGAATGGTGATATTGATCGGCAAGCGCGTCTTGATGCCGCCAGCCAGCAGGTGGTGGTCGATAATCTCGATCACTTCGGCCTCGTTGATCGAGGCGGGCAGTTCGGCTGGATTGTTGGTATCCACGATCACGCATTGATCGCCGGGGGCGACATCGCTGAACAGGTCGGGCTTGGCGATATTCCAGCGCGTCAGCATCCAGGCGGCTTCGGTATTGGGCTCGCCCTGAAGCAAGGCCTGGGCGGGCTTTTTGCGCACCTCGTTGAGATACCAGGCCCAGATAATGGGAGATCCCGTCGAATCGGTGTCAGGGGACTTATGGCCAAAAACCTTGATCATGGGGAAAGGGACCTTTTCGGGCATGGGTTTGCAAAGTCGCGCGACTTATAGGTTCTGCGACCGCGCTTGTCTATTGACCCGTCTGCTGCCCCAGGGTCACGGCCAGATTGACCGCCAGCGCCAAAATCACCGCGTTATAAAAGTAGGACAAGATACCGTGCAAAACGGTGATACGGCGCAAATGCGTGGTTTTGACTGCGATATCCGAGGTCTGCGCAGTCATGCCAAGTGTGAAGCTGTAATAGATGAAATCCCAGATTTCTGGGGCGCGCTCGTCGCCGGGAAAGTCCAATCCGCCTGCGTCGGTGCCATCATCAGTGCGCGCATACCACAAGCTTGCATAGTGAAAGGCCATGACCATGTGGATCGTCGTCCAGCCCAGTGGCACCGACAAAAGCGCCAGCAAGGGGCGATAGGCAAAACCCTGATCCTGAGCACGCAGGGTCATCACGATGGCAGTCAGGCTGATCACCACTGCCGCAAGACTGAGACAGACGATCATCGGCATGCCCTCGTCCTCGGAATCGCCACGTTGACGCAGGGCATCGGTATCGAAGTTGTGGCTTTTGGCCGCCACGCTGATCAGATAGGCGGCGAAAAACACGTCAGCGCCGATCAAAAGTCGATCGACCCCGGCAAGCCGGTAACAGGCAAAACCGCTGACGAGGCCCAGAGCGAAGGCCACTAGAAACAGCAAATGTCTGCGTAGGTCCTGGATCATGGTGCTGTCTCTTTCCCGGTCATGCAGGCTTGTGGCCCGTGACGTCTCCGGACAAGGCCGATCGTCCTAGCGGAAACGACGGATGTGGCCCGGATGTTCCCCCGGCACGACATGTGACCGAAAGGGTCAAACCTACGGACACAGAATGCGCCAATTGCACGCAATCGACCGCCAGACCGCTAGCCCCCAGCCTTATGTGGAGAGGGCAATTCCCGGATGCGCCATCCGTCCTTTTCCAGCAAGCGCAGCACGCCATTCTCGCCCGGCAGGTGCAATGCCCCAAAAGCGGCCACGACATGGCTGTCATCTGTGGCCGCCGCATTGGCCGCAGCTTCAAGCGGCGCGATCCAAGACAGATTGCGCGCATCCATCAGCTTCTCGCCCGCAAGCTGCATTTGCTGGTCAACTTCGGCGCGGCTGAGGCCCGATGAGGCATAGGCGTCGATGCGCCCGAATTCCCAGATCTGCCAGATATCGCCCGAAAAATAGGCGTCAATCAGGGTGGTCGCATAATCGTCGGCATGTTCGGCCGCAGGCATGGCACTGCGCAGCATGTCGACCTCTTCGGTCGGGGTCATGTCCGAAAACAGCGTAAAGACAGTGTCCCAGCGCTCAAGTGCGCGGATTGGAATGCCCCGATCCGTGGCGCGGTCCATCAGCAGTTGATCAAGCCCCCGCACCCCTCCATCGCCCCGCGCCTGTTCGAGCATACAAGGCGACATGCCCATCATCATCGCCACATACCAAGGCCGCATCTTGCTGGTGACAAAGGCCGGAATTCCCCGCGCAGCCATCGCATCCGACACCTGCTGCCAGTCATGATCGCTCATCCTTTCGGGCAAGGTTGGCCCGCTGGGATCGGTGATCAACGTCGGATTTTCTTTCAACGCCTGGCTCAATTGGGCCTGCTCTTGTGGGCCGGATTCCACCAAAAGCGTGCTGGCCGTGTCGATCTTGTCACTGAATTGCGACATCGTGAGATCATGCCGCGGATCGGCAAAATGATAGGTGCCGATCAAAATGATTTCGGCATTTCCTTTTTGCGCGGTCCAGAAAATCCCCTTGTGATATCGGGTGATCGCGACGGCTTGATCAATCTCGGCGCGCTGAGACGGGGTCAGCTCGGCCAGCAGATTGCGGCCAGTGCATTCCTGCCCCAGTGCTGGCCCCGCCAGCAAAACCCCCAAGATCAGCAAAATCTTTCGCATCACGGCACCACCCATTCCGCCCTCGAACATGGCACGCCCAAATGCCAAGCGCCAGACTAATGCCAATCCCTTAAGAAGATACGAACTTTCAGGAAAAGCCGCAATTTCTTTGCGTTTCCCTGTGTTTCGCAAGGCACCTTTGGCGCAAGTTCGCCCTGCCCTGCCGACGCAATAATTTTTACGGCCTTAACCGTTGACAGGATGGGAATGCGTCCCTAGTTCTTCTGACATTGGCACTCACCAAGACCGAGTGCCAACAACAGAAACACTGCAACCTGAAACACCGGAGTGTTCCAATGGCATTCAAACCGCTGCATGACCGCGTTCTGGTCCGTCGCGTCCAGTCGGACGAGAAAACCAAGGGCGGCCTGATCATCCCCGATAGCGCCAAAGAAAAGCCCGCCGAAGGCGAAGTCGTTTCGACCGGCGAAGGCGCACGTAAAGATTCGGGCGAGCTGATCGCACCTTCGGTCAAAGCTGGCGACCGCGTTCTGTTCGGCAAATGGTCGGGCACCGAAGTCACCGTCGATGGTGAAGAGCTGCTCATCATGAAGGAAAGCGACATCCTCGGCGTTATCGCCTGAGCTGATCGTCCATCCTTTTTTAACAACGAATTCGAGGAAGTGAAGAATGGCTAAAGAAGTCAAGTTCAACACCGACGCCCGCGACCGCATGCTGAAAGGCGTGAACGTCCTTGCGGATGCCGTCAAAGTCACGCTCGGCCCGAAAGGCCGCAACGTCGTCATCGACAAATCCTTTGGCGCACCGCGCATCACCAAAGACGGTGTTTCGGTTGCCAAGGAAATCGAGCTGTCCGACAAGTTCGAAAACATGGGCGCTCAGCTCGTGAAAGAAGTCGCAGCACGCACCAATGACGAAGCTGGTGACGGCACCACCACCGCGACCGTTCTGGCGCAGGCCATCATCAAAGAAGGTCTGAAGTCGGTTGCAGCTGGCCTGAACCCGATGGATCTGAAGCGCGGCATCGACCAGGCAACCGCCAAAGTCGTCGAAGCCATCAAAGCTGCTTCGCGCCCTGTCGCTGACAGCGATGAAGTCGCTCAAGTCGGCACGATCTCGGCCAATGGTGAAGATTTCATCGGCAAGCAGATCGCAGAAGCCATGCAGCGCGTTGGCAACGAGGGTGTGATCACCGTCGAAGAAAACAAAGGCATGGATACCGAGGTCGAAGTCGTCGAAGGCATGCAGTTCGACCGCGGCTACCTCTCGCCCTATTTCGTCACCAACCCGGACAAAATGATCGCGGATCTTGAAGATGCGCTGATCCTGCTGCACGAGAAAAAACTCTCGTCGCTGCAGCCGATGGTTCCGCTGCTGGAATCGGTCATTCAGTCGGGCAAACCGCTGCTGATCATCGCAGAAGACGTCGAAGGCGAGGCTCTGGCCACGCTGGTCGTCAACAAACTGCGCGGCGGCCTGAAAATTGCTGCTGTCAAAGCTCCGGGCTTCGGCGATCGCCGCAAGGCCATGCTGCAAGACATCGCGATCCTGACCGGTGGCCAGGTGATCTCGGAAGACCTCGGCATGAAGCTGGAGAATGTCACCATCGACATGCTCGGCCGCGCCAAGAAAGTTTCGATCAACAAGGACAACACCACCATCGTTGATGGCGCAGGTGACAAGCCCGAGATCGAAGCACGCGTCAGCCAGATCCGTCAGCAGATCGAGGAAACCACCTCGGACTACGACAAAGAGAAACTGCAAGAGCGCGTGGCCAAACTGGCTGGCGGCGTTGCAGTCATCCGCGTCGGCGGCATGACCGAAGTCGAAGTCAAAGAGCGCAAAGACCGCGTTGATGATGCGCTGAACGCGACCCGTGCGGCCGTTCAGGAAGGTATCGTCGTCGGTGGTGGCGTTGCTCTGGTTCAGGCTGCAAAAGCACTGGACGGCCTGAAAGGCGCGAACTCGGATCAAGACGTTGGTATCAACATCATCCGTCGCGCTCTGGAAGCTCCGCTGCGCCAGATCTCGGAAAACTCGGGCGTTGACGGTGCAGTTGTTGCCGGCAAGATCCGCGAATCCGACTCGACCTCGTTCGGCTTCAACGCTCAGACCGAAGAATATGGCGACATGTTCAAATTCGGCGTGATCGACCCGGCGAAAGTCACCCGTACCGCGCTGGAAAACGCGGCATCGGTTGCTGGTCTGCTGATCACCACTGAAGCTATGATCGCCGAAAAGCCCGAGCCGAAAGCTGCGGCTGGCGGCATGCCCGACATGGGCGGCATGGGCGGCATGATGTAATCATACCGGCCTTACGGCTAAGGAAAGGGCGCCCCT
>NZ_DALZMB010000142.1:0-8142 GCF_032007265.1 Paracoccus sp. (in: a-proteobacteria)
CGGCGCCGCCTGGTCGAAGCGCTCGAACGAGGGGCGGGACTATCTGGGCCTGAAGTTGGACGATCCGAGCTTCGCGCACCCGATCTACGCCAACCTCTTTGACGACGAGGACGGTGAGGGCTCGAGCCTGATCTGGTCGCGCCCCAACAGCCGCCGGGGGGAGTAACACCCCCCAACCATGGCCCCGGTCGAAAGGCCGGGGCTTCTGGTCTTGCGGATGCCCGACGGCTTTCGGGCGGACCACGGATCAGGTGTTCACGTCATCCTCAAAACGCTGGATGCGGGCGAGGATGTCATCGAAACTCGGCGGCTTCGTATCGAACATCATGGGTGCCATGTCCTTGTAGTCCGCACGCAGATCCTTGATCCGATCCTCGCCGGGCAGAAGTCGCAACGTGCCGGGCCTGGCCAGGTCATAGCTTGCCCATGCCGAACGGAAGAAGATGGCTTTATGCTTCGCCACCTGCGCCAGAAGCTCGAAGTCCCGCGATGCAGCGACTCCCTCCGCGGTCTCGAGGAGCATCGCCAGATCGTAGAAATGCCGGGAGAAATACTGAGGTGTCGGCGAACTGGTAGGGCGATGCGCTTCGGCATGGAGTGCGGTCGCCTTTTCCCAGAAGGTGCGCCGGGAAGACAGGACGGTGACCTTCGTGTCACGCTCGTTGAAGAAGTCAGGGTAGTCCTCGGCCGCATAGGGCCGGATCACCTTTTCCTCAGTTGGCCAGGGGTCTCCGCGCGCCCCGAGTTCGAGCTTCACGCGGGGGGTGATGTAGGACATGCTGGCATAATCCGTGCCGCCAAAGGCCGGGGGATACTGGAAATTCACCGTCTGCGCGTCATTCGGGTCTATCTCGAGCGACCAGCCACCATCGGCGGGATCACCCAGATGGCGCGCGAATTCTGCTTGCAGGGCGGGAAGCAGCCGTTCGGCAACATGCGTTTCGACATCCGCCACCAGATCCGCAATCAGCCTCGCCGTTTTATTCTTTCCAAGCCCTTCCTGCTCAGGGTCCCGTTCGCCGCCATATCCCAGTTCTGCCCGGTCAAAGGACAGGTCAATATCCTCGGAGAACCGACGGATCGCATCATAGGCCTTGGACAGCGAGGTACCGCCTTTGAACACCAGCGATGCGGTTTTCCCGGGCGGCAGCGAGAAGACCCGCCGCAGGGTCCAGCAAACCCAGAAGTCCTTCTCGATGATCGTGTTGGCGACGCCGCGACCAGCGGCGGTTTCGCCAAAGAGTGCGGCACGGTCCGCGGCCGACAGGCGGGCAACATTATCCAAGAGCGGTTTCCGCGCCGGACCCTGAAGGTTTTGGGTCGGCGATCGAGAGCAGGGTTGCCCGCATCCACGCGGGCGCCTGCGTCGCATTTCTGGCGAGAAGCTTTTTGTCACTGACCGAGAGGTGACGGCTGGCCGCGTGCATCACGTCAGAGGCCCGTGCAGCACCTACATGGCGCAGGGCCTGAACGACCGTTCCGGCCGGGCTGCCGGGGGCAATCAGATGTTTGGGTGAGGTATGGCGAAGATCGATCACCCGCTTCCCCAGCACAACGCGGCGCGAAGGCCCATCCGTCAGCCAACGGCTCTGCGCTGCAACCTGCGTTGAAAGCCCGAGCACATTGGCAGCCTGTGGACCATCAATCTGCAGGTTTGATCCGGTTTCGCGAGCGAGTGCTCTGGCCACGTTGTCGGGCGAAGGGGCCAGAGCACCAAACTTCGGATGGATCTTCGGGAAATCATAAAGGCCGCGGGCGAGACGCCGGAGGTCGCCCGCCCTGGTCAGCCGAGACAGCGCCTGGTCCACCGCGCCACGGGCAGCCACGTTCAGAAAGTCACTGGGCGTGAAGACGCTGCCGCGTCCGCTAGCGCGGACACGCTTCATGATCCGATCGGGAACAGAGGCAGATACAGTCTTCATGTGTTAGAAAATAGGCTATGTTTTTCTTCCAATCAAGTGTGCGAGGTAACGCGCTCTGACTCTTGTACTGGCTGAGATTGTCGCGGTCGCGGACAGGGGGGACGAGGGGTGTGCTCGGCGGGGTGCGAAGGGGCCGAGTTCGGCGCTTGCGCCCTGTGCCAGGGGTCTATCAGGCATTCGCTGGAAGCCACCGTATTCATCGTCGGTGCGGCACAGATCTGCAATCTGGCCTGAAACACGTCGACACCTTTGATCAGCGAAGCGCCAAGGCTGGCGGCAGCGGAGGCATCCCTTCAAGGGATCAGGCTCCTGTCAAAGCCAAAGCCCCATCCCCGCTTCCATTCGCAAACCTTGGTCCGATCCTTCTCTTTGAAATCAACCCGTAAAGGGTCGGCTTGACGCTTTGCGTGCCGCCCTCGGGGATTCGGGCAAGAGGCCCGAACGCCCTCGGGTGATTGCAGATCCGGTCAGACACTTCGGGCGCCTGTTGAGCGGGGGATGGTCCCTCGTCTCCAAAGACAGGAGCCAGTCCCATGTCCAAGAAGGATGCCACCGCTTTCGCCGCCAGCCTCGCCGCTACGCTGATGGTCTCGATCGTCGTGTTTCAGGCCGGCGATGGCAGCCATGCCGCCATGCCCGCCGATGAATATGATGGCGATGAGGCTCTCATCGCCCTCGAGATCGACCCCTGGCAGTGAGGCGCGCAAGCGCCTCACCCCTTCCGGGCGGCCCTCGCGCGGCGAGCCGCGGGGCCGGCCGGGGTTGCGCGATCACCCGCCTGTGGCGCGCGCCGCGCAGCTGTGCCGGGATGAACCCCGGCGCGGGAGAGGCAGAGGTGGGGTCCGGGAAGGGCGAGCCTTCCGGTCCCAGAGAGAGCGCCGGTCGGCTTCACCTGTCCCTTCGCTCTCAGGAGAAGTCCCATGACCCAAGAGATTGCAGCCACCCCGGAAGTCAGCCTGGCGGCCGCCATGGCGCAGTTTGATGCCTCGCAGCTGGCGCATCAGACGCTCAGCACCACTGCAATGGCCGTGAACAAGGAGACCCTGTTCGCGGCCATGCGCGCTGCCGGGATCACCGAGATCATCGTCACCTTCGATGGTGCTGGCGACAGCGGGCAGGTCGAAGACATCGACGCCCGCTGCGGCGGTACCGCGGTGCCGATGCCGGACACGGAAATCACGCTCGCACAGGTCAGCTGGGGCGTCACCGAGATTGCGACCAACACCATGTCGCTCTCCGAGGCCGTCGAGCCCCTGGCCTATGACCTCCTATCCGACAGCCATGGTGGCTGGGAGAACTGCGACGGCGCGTTCGGCGAGTTCCATTTCGACGCCGAGGCCGCGACGATCCTGCTCGATTACAATGAGCGGTTCACCTCGTCCGAGCAATTCAACCACAGCTTCTGAGGGCGGAGAACATGGCACATCCTTATCATCACGCCCTGTCCTCGGTGAAGAAATGGGGCGGCGAAGTCGAGGATTACATCGAGCTGCATTCCTGGTTAGATGCCTCGAAACTGATCCTTGCTGACTTCAGGCACCGAGCTTTGCGCCACCATGCCGAGGGCATCTTCCTCATGGAAACCGTGTTCGGCAAGACGTTGACCCTCTCCTCCGGCAGGGTGATCCCGACCCGTTGGGTGGGCGAGCAGCATGTCCGCGAGGATCTCGGCCATATCCCGAGCTTCGCCGACTGGGCACGCGCGATCCGGCCAGAACCCTGGATGGGGCGCACGCCGAAGATCGAGGCCGAAGTGGAGCCGTTGCCAGCTGCGCCGGACCCGGCACCTGATCCGTTCTACCCCCTTCTCGGCCTTGTCCCCGATGCCGCAGCGTTCACAGTTCTTCGCGCCGCGGCCCGGGCCTTCCATCCTACTATCCGCAAGGATTCCGGTCTCAGGCTCGCCCGGCGGCGTTTCTACCGCCAGATGCTGGCCGCCCATGCGGCTGCAGTTTCCACATTCCCAGGCACCTGACCCATTCCTTCAGCCCAATCCCAATCAGACCCGGCCTCGTGCCGGGTTTTCCATTTCTGACAAGGAGCCTGTCATGGCCGACTATTTCACGCACTTCTCCTGCCTGCTCGATACGGGCTCGCCCGAAAACGCCGCCAAGGCGATGGCGCTGTTCCACCGCTTGCGCGCCGAAGAGGCGGATGCCGACGAGCCTGCTTTCGACGGCTTCGAACTTGTCCAGCAGGACGGGCCGAGCGGCTCGCAGCTTTGGATCCATGATGATGATCAGGGTGATGTCGAGGGCGTCATCAACTTCGTGCTGCGCCTTGCCGAAGAGCTGAACCTCACCGGTCTCTGGGGGTTCGACTATGCCAATACCTGCTCTCGCCCCAGGGTCGAGGCTTTCGGCGGTGGGGCGCATGTCATTGATCTGGGTGCTCGCAAAAGCATCGGCTGGATCAGCACGCATGAATGGTTGAAAGCCGTTCTGAATGGCGAGGACATCGACGCCGTGGAGGCGGTTGCAGGATGAACATCACGGTCTCGATCACCTCCACTTCTCCCTCCCGGCATCTGCCCGTCGTCGAGTTTGGGCGCAGCGCCGACGGCCTGCTGGTCGCGCGGGTCGGCGACACCGCCTTCGCGATGGTGCCGACCCGGCAGGGACGTCATTTCCTGGCGACAGGCTTGCGGCTCTCTCTCTCGCTGGAAACATGGAGGCGCGACGACTTCTACGGCCATTCCGGCGATGTGGCCGACGAGGCCGCGTTCCGGGCGCTTGTCGCCGAGAATGCTGAACACCAGCGTGAGCGTGCTGCACTCGGGCGACGTGAGGTTGGCTCGCGGGTCCATACACCATGGGGCGCGTCGCAGGGCGCGACGATCTATGGTGAAGGTGTGCTCTGCCACACCACGGCCGGGCATGGGGGGTTCGAGCTTGCACCAGAGCAGAACGACCGCGTGCATCTGCTGCTGCGATCCTCCTCCGGCTTCTACGAGGAGGACGCTGAATGGGCAGCGGTTGCGCAGGCGCTGCCGGAACTGTTCACGGGTTATGAACGCCGTCTGGCCGATGAGGCACTGCGCAATCACTGGCCGGAAGCCTGGGAGGCCATACATGGCCGCTCCCTTCAGCCCGGCGAATCCCGGGAGCAGGATCGCCAGATCTTCGAGTGTCAGCACGCTGGAGACTGGATTGCTATCTCGGCAGTCATTTCGGATCGCTTTCCGGGTTTCGTGGAAACGACTGCGACGCCGGGCGGGCAGCGTGGCTCGGGCGTCGACCGCCGCCGCTTCCTCATCCCCTCGGCCGAGTATGAACCCGGTCTGTTCGGGTTCGTGATCGATCCCACGCGGCATCGAGATCTGACCAATGGCGATGACTGACTGTCGGTTCCGCTGATCTCGGCCGCGCGCGCCTTGTGCGCGGCCGGGAGGAAGAGGTGGGGCGCGGTAAAGCGACGGGTCATGAGCTGGGAGAGAGGCTTCCGCTGCCCGTCGTGGAGACACCGCGATGACCTATACTGGTTCAACTGAAGGGTTTCGATCCGCCGGGCGGGTGCTGATCAGCCAGGCCCTTGCGCAGCTTCAATTGGCGCAGCGCTATCCTCTGACCGTCAGCTGTTCCGGGGAGGCGCGCTATCTCGATTCCGAGCTCGAGCAGTGGGCGCTTGAGCGCAGCGTGTCCCTCGGCACCTATGAAAGCCTCGCGGCGGCGATGATGCTGGTGACAACGCGCCTTGCACGCGGCGACATTACCTGTGGCGATGATCCCGCGCTCCACTTCACGCCGCAGCTGATTGCGGTGGTTGATGCCGAACATGGCCTAGTGCTCGCTGGCGAAGTCTCAAACCGGCACGTGACCTGGTGCCAGCCCGTCACCAGCGATGCTGAAGCGCGGTCGGTGGTCACCCTGGCCTGCCGCCAGCGGGCTGAAGTGCAGCGTCTCGCCGATTTGGGCAAGCATGCCGAAGCCAGCCTCTTGCGCAGGCAGGCGGCCGCGAATGAAGGGCGCCTGGTAGATCCGTTCTGGCGTGATGCGGCGCAGCTTGCGCTTCTGCAGCGGAGGGCAGCGTGATGCCTTCGATCATCGAGATCACGGTCTATCACTTTGACGAGCTGCCGGAGGCCGGGAAAGACAATGCCCGGGCCTGGTATCGTGAGGGCGCCTTTGATCACGACTGGTATGGTGCCGTCTATGAGGATTTCCAGCGCATCGCGGAAATTCTCGGGATTTGTCTCCGGACCCGGGCATCCCGGCTGATGGGCGGCGGGACCAGCGAAAGCCCCTGCATCTGGTTCACCGGGTTCTGGTCGCAAGGGGATGGGGCGGCGTGGGAGGGCAGCTATTCCTTCAGCAAGGGCGCTTGCTCTGCCATTCGCTCCTACGCGCCAAGGGATGAAGAGTTGCATCGGATTGCCGATGCGCTCCTGGCGATCCAGCGCCGCAATTTCTATCAGCTGCAGGCGGAAGTCCGGCATCGGGGCAATTACTATCATGCTTTCACCATGGACATCTCCGTCACCCGTGAAAGCCCGGTCGGCCAAGACCTGACCGAAGGCGCGGAGAGCGCTGTCATTGACCTGCTGCGCGATCTTGCCCGCTGGCTCTACCGACAGCTCGAACAGGAATACGACTATCTGTCTTCCGATGCCGCGGTCGATGAGGCCTTGCTCGCCAATGGCTACACGTTCACGGAAAGTGGGCGGAGAGCCTGATCAACCGGATTCCGGCCGAGCCGCGATCCAGGCTCAGCGATTGCTGTCGATCCACCGGGACAGCAGCTGCCGGTCGCGGAAGCATTCATCCGGGATGGCCCGCCGCCGAAGCCGCGCGAGCCGTTCGGCAAAGGCAACCTGTTTCGAGGTGGGTTGGCCATCGTCCAGAGGTTTCAGCCGCGACTGCGCCTCGATCCAGGTGCTGAGACTGCGGCGATCCAGTTGGACCTCCCAGGGCAAGAGGGTCTTATTCCGGAGCGCGAGCGAGCGGGCATAGGCGATCTGGCGCGGTGTCACCGCCAGGGCATCAGGGACAGCTACCATCATAGATCTCCCTTGCTGGGTTGAGTTCCAATATAGAACATATAAGGAACATAATCAACCGGCGCCGGGGAGAGGCAGAGCGGGGGAGGGAGTTCTGTGAGCCGAGCGGCAGGAAAGAGAGCGCCGCCGGGCTCGAGGTTTTCCCATTCCAAGGAGTCTGATCCCATGAGCACGATGACGTCTGTTGCCCGGGTGGCCGAACAGCGCCGCCCTACCTTTTTACCCGAGCTGTTCGGGCCGACCCGAATGCTTGTCGCCGAGAACATGGTCTATGCCATGATGGATAGTCTCTGCCCGCTAGACTACGGCGGTGGCCACTGGGACTTTTATGAACGAGGCGGGCGGCCGCTCTTCATGGCCCCGACCTCGAAAGCGCGCTACCGCATGGCCTGTAGCGGCAACGGCTGGCAGGGCGCGGTCTCGGCCGAGGCGGCGGGAATCATCGCAACACTGTTCGCATTCTCGCACCTCTCATTCCACCACGCAGCTGACCAGTTGGTCGAGGGCTATGTGCGGCTTTATGAATTTGCTGGCGATCATCCTGAGGCTGCGGAGATTTTCCAGGCCATCGATTGAGCGCCTTCCCTGTCATGCTTGCATGAGTCGTCTGTACCCTTCGACGTTTGTGTCGGAGGGTATTTCTCTTTGGCTGGCACCTGTCGCGGTCGCACTCACGGCTTCTGCTGCGTTCGAGGTGCCGTCGGTCCTGTCATGCGGTTGGCTCTGATCGCTTGCTCCAAATTGGCATCTGGCCAGCTCGGCCTTTCGATCCTGGCCATCGGCTGGCGGTTTTGCCCCGGGTGCTGCTGATCCTGCAGAGATCAGTCTTTCCCTCATTCCGGCGTCTTTGATCGTGGGGTTCTGGAGATCGGTGGCACGCTTTGATCGCGCTTCCAACGCTGTCTCTCCTCCCGGTCGAGTGTTCGTGCGGCACATTCCGATCCGGTGGCCCGGCCAGCATCCGATCTGGTGCAGCGCCTTGTCGCCCGTGGCCCGCAGGTCGGGGAAGGGCGCGCACTGGCCTGCTTGCAGCCCGGGTGATCACCGCCGGTGGTTGCCTGTCGGGTCTTCCTGCTGGTTCCTTCAGGATCGCCGCTGTCTCCTGTCTCTCCAGGCGTGACGGGACCGCTCGCATGCGTCCTCTGTGATGGGCTGATCTGGCCGAAGACCAGCGCGCGGGAGCGCGCTTCGACGTCTCGGCGCAACAGCGTCGTTGAACTTTCT
>NZ_DALZMB010000143.1:0-8087 GCF_032007265.1 Paracoccus sp. (in: a-proteobacteria)
ACGCTACGAGAAAATTCTACTGCCGCATCCCCTTAACCAAGGGGAGGATTACCGTTGCAGTCGTGGTTCTAAGGCCAATTCTGCGTGGAAGAGCCCTTCTTCCAAGAGAGGCCCCAGCTTTGCTCGATACCTCTCTACCTAATTTTGCACCTCAAGAAGTGAATTCCCAAGAGATTGAAGAGTTTGCTCCAAGCGCTCCAGAATTTACAATGGCGACACCCGAGTTCGAATTCATTCCCTTGGGTGCCGAGGTAGAGGATCCAGTGTCTAGACTGAAAAACCTGATGAAATCGCGGCGGGAGGAGAGCCTAAAGATTCTGTCAACCTGGATAGATAAGAAAGAGGACGCACATTGAGCGCTGCCATCATAAAGCTGGAACGCTTTGCACGCAGCAGCGAGCTAGCCGATCCAGTTATTTTGACACAAGAAATGATTGATATCGCATATCAAAACGGCGTCATCCACGGTCAAGAGATTCGGTTTAGCAATGACATCTCGGACATCAAGCATGCGATCAAAGAGCTATGTGTAAGCATTGAACATGAACGGCTGGATGACAAACGCCGTCGGCGCGAAGTCATTGAGGCCATCTATCCGATATTGACCAGTATAATGGACGCCGTGGGCCCAATCGGCTTTTCGTCTCAGTTGTGTACGAGCCTGTCCAAAGAGCTAAGCCGGATGATCGAAAGCGCGCCTTATAAAACCTGCACGATCCGATGCTCGGCAGAGTTTTCAGATCTTATCTCTGACAACATCCCCTTAAAGGACAGTAAAGCACTAAGGATTGAATTAGATTCATCGATCGAAAATCTGGAGCTCTCTATCGATGGTGGGATCATCGTTTTCGATAGAAAGATCGCATTTGGAAAAATATCTCGTTTGATTGAAGAGATCGTCACGAAGGAATAGCACATGTCCGAAATTTCAAATCTTATCGCTACGGATGAAATCCAGGTCGAGATCACTATTCGGCTTGGTCGGGCCAAGATGTCAATCGCTGACATTTCCCTCTTATCGTCCGACGATGTCATCAACCTCGATCACGATATTTCAAAAGGGGTCCAGGTCTGCATCGGCGAAAGGATCATTGCCCGTGGCGAGCTAACTGCGGTCGAGGGGTCAGACGATCGTATAGGCGTGCGCATTCTTGGACCAGCGCTCGAATCATGAGGTATCTACTCTTATTCTGCATTTCATTGATCGCATTACCTAATCTGGCTTTATCCCAGAGCTTAGCTGATTTTGGCGAAATGCAATCTGGTGTTGGCGCCAATGCCATAAGCATGTTGCTTTTACTAACACTTCTTTCTCTGGCGCCTGCGATTGCGATTACGATCACTTGCTTTCCATTCATCGTAACAGTTCTATCAATCCTCAGACAATCGATCGGATTACAGCAGTCTCCGCCAAATATGTTGATTGTCAGCTTATCCATTTTCCTAACTTGGTTTGTTATGGATCCCGTTCTAACAGAAGCTTGGTCGACAGCTGTTGTTCCCTTGCGCGATGGGGATATCACGCTGGAACAGGCACTCGCGCGCGGAATACCCCCCTTTCGGGCCTTCATGGAAATGAGGGTGGATGAGGGCACACTTCAACGTCTATCCGACATTGCCCCCAACAAAATCCAGGACACTGAACGCCTGTCAGTTTTGGTTCCGGCATTCATGATCAGCGAAATTCAACGCGCCTTTGAAATTGGCTTCCTGATCGCTTTGCCATTCCTGATTATTGATCTAGTTGTTTCTGCCATTCTTATGTCGATGGGCATGATGATGGTCCCCCCGGCTGTGGTTGCTCTTCCATTCAAACTGGCATTTTTTGTCGTTGTAGACGGGTGGGAAATGATTTCCACAGCACTGGTCCGAAGTTACCAATAAGAATCTTGTTCAAAATTTCGATTAAATTCTCTCACCGCCCAGCAATATATTTGTCAAGATAAGCTTCACAAAGCCAAAACATAGATATGACAGACTTTACAGCCACGCGATCGGCCTTTCATCTTCTGCCAGACAGCTCATATTTCGATGGAGGAAGCCTTGGGCCGCTTCCGAAACAGGCCTCGGCCCGGCTTCAGTCTTTTCTTAGCGTCAACTGCCTTGAGGAATATGGTCATCTTCATGAAGGCTGTCCGTGGCATCAGCTTGCTCAAACTACGTCAGAACGTCTTGCGCGTCTGATCGGGGTCAACGCCCAAGAGCTGCTGATTGGCGAAAACCTGACTGTTCAGGTCTTCCAAGCGATTTCAGCTGCATTGTCGCTGTGCTCGGGCCCCAGGCGACGGATTATCTTGACGGATTGCAGCATTGCGCAATCCGATCTTCTGGCAATGCAGGCCCTGGTGACGGCGCTTGATTGCCAGCTGCGTGTCGTTGAAGCAGAGGACATCTGTTATAGCCTAAGCGAAGACGTGGCCGTGCTGTTTATGGCCGAGGTCGATGCGCGCAATGGCAAGCGTCGCGACATGGCGTGCCTGTCGCGTCTGGCACATGATAGCGGCGCGCTAACCGTCTGGGATCTTTCGTATTCTGCGGGGACGCTGAAAGTCGACCTGGTCAGAAACTGCGCCGACTTCGCCGTGGGGTCATGTCACGGTTTTCTAAGTGGGGGTCCGAGTGCACCTGCCTATCTTTGGATTTCGGGGCGCTTAGCCTCGCGCGTCACTCCGGCCTTGCGCGGGTGGATCGGCCAGCATTGGCTTTGCAATCCACTGCGACCACCCGCCACGTCCGGGCCAATGGACGATTTTCGGCTTGGGATGCCGCCCTTACTTGGTCTTGCCGTATTGGATGCCGCGCTTGAAATTTGGGACGATATTCCGCTTGATGTCATCGAGGCCAGATCGCATGAGCTGACGGCTGCGTTTTTGCAGGGCTTATCGGTTGAATGCCCTGAAATCACGGTCTTGACGCCGCAAAAGGCCAACCAACGCGCCAGCTATATCTGCCTTCGTCATCACGCGGCCTCCGGAATTGCCGAGGGACTGAAGCAAGCAAATATTTCCATAAATTTTTGCCCACCTGATCTGCTAAGGCTTTCCTTTTGCCCGCTTTACAATAACCTATTGGATGTAGAACGCGCGATCAAAGCTCTTGGGCGGATCGCCCGAACCCAGCTAAGAAACGGCGGCTGATAACCCTGCGTCAAAGGCTGGCCCGCCGTTCCAGCCAGATCGCTGAAACTTAACCCGGGCTGATGCCGCAATTAAAAGGCAGCAAATCATGCTTTTGCGTATACTCATTGTGGCCTGGGCTTTTGCATCCGGCATTCCCGCAATGGCGCAGGACAGGATTTTTGTGAATTATGCCGAGGTTCGGCAGCAGCTGTTAACCTTCGACACCACTTTTGCTGGTACGATTGAAGCGCGCGACAGTGTGAATATCGGCTTTCGCCAAGGCGGGCGAACTGTCGAGGTGATGGTCAAAGAGGGTGATCACGTCGACAAGGGCGCGGCATTGGCTAGAATCGATCCTTTACAGCAAAATCAGGCGCTGAACGTCGCTCAGGCCCGGCTGGCATCTGCAACGGCGACTGCTGATCAGTCGCGACTTGCCCGAGATCGAGCCGAGGCAATGTTGCAAGCGGGCGTTGGCACCCGGGCGGCTCTCGACAATGCACAACAGGCGCTTTCCGCGGCCGAGGGAAGCCTTGCCCAAGCCCAAACCGAGCTGGATCAAGCCAAGCGCGCAGTTGAGGATACAGTCTTGCTGGCACCCTCGGATGCGATTGTGACCATGCGCGATCTGGAGGTCGGTCAGATCATTGGCGTCGGGCAGGCCGTTTTCTCACTGGCTTCGGATCAGGGGCTAGAGGCGGTGTTTCAGACGCCTGACCTGCCTATCCTAGACCGCGCAATTGGCGTGCCGGTGACCCTGCGTGGCATCGATGTCGAAATGCCCGAAATGACCGCCATTGTGCGCGAGGTCTCACCTCTGGTTGATCCGCATACCGGTTCCGTCACTGTTCGCGCCCGCATCGAAAGCGCCCCGGCCGAGGTCACCTTTTTAGGCGCTGCCGTGCGGGGAACCGTGCATTTTCCTGTCGGTATGGGAATTTCGATTCCCTGGACCGCACTTAGCGCCAGTGGCAACTCGGCCGCGGTTTGGCAAATCCAAGATGATTTGACCGTTACCATCACGCCAATCCGGATCGAGCATTTCACCACTGACGCCGTGGTCGTCGCCTCAGGGCTTGCGCCGGGTGACCGGGTGGTCACCTCAGGATCTCAGCTCGTCTATCCCGGGCGCCAGGTCACTCTGGTCGGTGCCCCACAATGATGTCCTTGCAGCAATTGAAAAGCACTCTGACAGTCACTTTTTTCGTGGCATTAACCCAGCTCGCCTCGCCCGTGGCAGCCTTTGAATGGCCATGGGAACCTGCCGCGCAGCAAGATACCCCCGCGCCGCCACGTCCGGTCGTCAGTATTGTCCTAAGCGATCAGCCCATCGTACGACGCTCGGTGCCGGGCATCATCGCCGCCAAGGTCGATGTTGACCTTGGCTTTCAGACCTTTGGTCGGCTGGTCCAGCGACCCAGCGATATCGGCGATGTCGTTCAGACAGGCGATCTATTGGCGGCCCTCGACCCAGAAGAGTTGCAGGGCAATGTCGCGGCCGCCAAAGCCGCAGTCGCCGCCGCCGAGGTCCGCCTGCAGACCGCCCGCGCCACAGCCGAACGCACCCGCGCCCTGGCCGCGCGCCATGTCACGTCGATTGCCAACCTTGAACAGGTCGAAAACGCTTTGGTCGCAGCCGAGGCAGCTGCCCAACAGGCCCAATCCGAGCTGATCCGTGCCCGCGACGCGGAAGGGTATGCGCAAATGACCGCTCCATTCGACGGGGTGATCAGTGATGTTTACGAAAACGTCGGCGCTGTGGTCGCTGCGGGAAAGCCGATCGTGCAGCTTTCTGCGGATGATCGGCTAGAGGCGATCATCGACCTGCCCGAAGCAAGTCTTGTGCAAGTCAAAATCGGAGACCTTTTCGATGTCTGGTCCGAGGCCACGCCCGAACAGATCGTCAGCGCGGATGTCCGCCTGATCGAACCCATGGCCGACGCCGCAACCCGCACGCGCCGAGTCCGGCTGTCTTTGCATCGTAAAAACGGCGTCCGGATCGGCTCGCTTATTCGCGCCCGCCCGGCGCTCAGTCGCGGCTTTGCGCTATCGATTCCGGCGCAGGCCGTCAGAGTAGTGGATGGGCGACATGCGGTCTGGCTCGTGACGCGCACCCCCCAATCCGCGCAGGTATCGCTTCATTCGATCACGCTTGCCGGCCCGGATATCGACGGTCTGATCGCTGTCAAATCCGGTCTTGAACCCGGCCAGGAAATCGTCATCCGCGGCACCCATTCACTGATCGAGGGTCAGCCCGTCGGCAGGAGCATTTCCCCATGAGCAAGCCTGCCTTCAATCTTTCCGACTGGGCGCTGCATCACCGTTCGCTGGTCTGGTTTCTGCTGATCATTTCGATGATTGCCGGCATCCTCAGCTATAATCGACTGGGCCGTGAAGAGGATCCGAATTTCACCATCAAGGTTATGGTGATCTCGGCCAGCCTGCCCGGCGCCACGATCGAGGATACGCTTAATCAAGTCACAAAGCGCATTGAAACCAAGCTTGAGGAATTGGACGGGCTGAATTTTACCCGCTCGGTCACCATGCCCGGGGTTGCGGTCGTCTATATTGAACTTCTGCCCTCGGTTCGCGGGGATGCGGTTGCCGAAAGCTGGCAGCGGGTCCGCTTCATGATGAGTGACATCCGACCAGAATTTCCCAATGAATTTCAAGGCTTCAACTTCAATGACAATTTTGGCGATGTCTATGGCAATATCTATGCCCTGACCTCTGACGGCTTTTCCAAGCGCGAGATGCACGACCGGGTCGAGGACATCCGCAAGCGGGTTCAGGCCCTTCCTGACGCCGGAAAAACCGAGCTTTTGGGCGTTCAGGATGAAGAAATCTATCTGGAGTTCTCAACCGCGCGCATGGCCTCGCTGGGGCTGAACCAGAACCAGGTCTTGCAATCTTTGGCGACGCAGAACGCCATTGTGCCCTCTGGCCTGATCCAAACTGATCAAGAGCAAATCCTGGTCCGGGTCGGCGGCCAGTTCGACAGCGCGCAATCCATTGCCGACGTCAATCTGCGCATTGGCGACCGGTTTTTTAACCTCTCGGATGTTGCCACGGTCAAGCGCGGCTATATCGACCCGCCTCAGCAGGTGTTCCGCTACAAGGGGCAACAGGCCATCGGCCTGCAAATCGGCATGCGTGCGGGGGGCAATATTCTTGATTTCGGGCGCGAAGTTGACCGGCTCATGCAAAAGGTCGAGCGCGACCTGCCCTATGGTATCGAGCTGATCAAATTCGCGGATCAGCCTCATGTTGTACAAGAGGCGGTTGGCCATTTCGTGAAATCCTTGGCCGAGGCAATTGCCATCGTCTTGCTGGTCAGCTTTGTCAGCCTTGGCCTAAGGGCCGGCTTCGTTGTCACGCTGACCATTCCGTTGGTGCTGGCGATCACCTTTATCATCATGGAATATTACGGCATCACGCTTCAGCGGATCTCACTTGGCGCGCTGATCATTGCGCTTGGTCTGTTGGTTGACGATGCAATGATCGCAATCGAGACGATGATCTCGCGGCTCGAGGCTGGCGATAGCCTGGCCAAGGCCGCAAGCTATGCTTGGACCTCAATCGCATTTCCGATGCTCACCGGCACATTGGTCACGGTGGCGGGCTTTATACCGATCGGGCTGAATTCCTCGATGGCAGGCGAGTTTACCTTCTCGCTTTTTGTGGTCATCGCCGTTTCGCTTATGGTCAGCTGGGTTGTCGCGGTTCTTTTTGCGCCGCTTCTGGGCGTGACATTCCTGACCACGAGAATCGCGCGCCACGATGCTGCGCCTGGACGGCTAAGGCGAGGTTTCCATTGGCTTCTTGGCCATGCGATGCGCTTTAAATGGCTGACCATCGGCGTCACCTTGGCGATCTTTGCGCTTTCCGTCTGGAGCATGCGCTACGTCGAACAGCAGTTTTTCCCCAGTTCGGATCGGACCGAGCTGTTGATCGATGTCACCGAAAGGGCCAATGCCTCGATCAACAAAACGACCGAGGATTTTGATCGCCTCGAAACCTTCATTGCCGAAAATGACGAGGCCAGCTTCTGGACCTCCTACATTGGGCGCGGGGTGCCACGCTTTGTGCTGGCTTTGGATATTCCAACGCCCGGCCCCTATATGGGACAGATCCTGGTTCAGACCCCCGATCTGGATGCGCGCGACCGGCTGCGCGACAAAATCCGCGATTTTGCCAGGGATAATCTGGTCGGAACGGATGTCTTTATCAAAAACCTCGAACTGGGCCCGCCAGTCGGGCGGCCGGTACAATACCGCGTATCCGCCCCCTCGATCACCGAGGCCCGTGACGCCGCCCGTGGCCTTGCAGGCGTTCTGACCCAGGAACCCCGCCTGAGCAATATTGCGATGGATTGGAACGAGCCTGCCCGCGTTGTCCGCCTGGGCGTCAATATGGACCGGGCGCGCCAGCTGGGGATCTCGAACGAAGACATCGCGACCTCTTTGGCGGCAGTCTTTTCTGGCAAGACCATCACCCAGGTGCGCGACGGTATCTATCTGATCAATGTCACGGCACGCGGCGTCGAGGCAGACCGCCATTCGCTTGATTCCATTCGTAATCTGCAACTTTCAACGCTGACCGGCACGCCGATCCCCTTGGCCGCACTGGCCACGATCGAATATGGCACAGAGCAGCCTTTGATCATGCAGCGAAACGGTCGTCCGACCGTCACGGTCATGGCCGCGGTTGCCACCCAAGATCAGCCTGCCACCTTGGTGAAGGCCATGCAGGAACGGGTGGATGAATTCCAAAATACCCTGCCCGCGAATGTCGAGATCGTCATCGGCGGCACGGTTGAAAGCTCGGCTGAAAGTCAGCAACCAATAGCCGCAGTGGTCCCGATCATGCTGTTGATCATGGCGACGCTGGTCATGATTCAGATGCAAAGTTTCCGCCTGACTTGCAGCGTTTTTGCGGCAGCACCCCTGGGCCTGATCGGTGTCGTCG
>NZ_DALZMB010000144.1:0-8053 GCF_032007265.1 Paracoccus sp. (in: a-proteobacteria)
GCATTCCTCAAAGGAAACTGATCATGGATCTCATCAAAGCAGCGGTGATGCCGCACATCCTCGAAGTCACCAGTATCCTGCTGGCCTCGCTGATTGGCTGGGCCGCCAACACCGTGCGCAAGAAATGGGGTATCGACATCGAGGCCAAGTATCGCGATGCATTGCATTCGGCGATGATGACCGGCGCGCGCCTGGCGCTCCAGCGTGGGTTGACCGGGCAAGAGGCGATCAACCAGATCCTGCAGCACGTCCAGATCAGCGTGCCCGATGCGGTGATCGGCCTTGATGCCCGCACCGAGGTCTTGGGTAATTTGGCTAAGGCCAAGCTGCAGGAAATCGCCAAGGAGGTGGGGCTGGATCAGGAATCGATGAAGCCAAGCACACAGTAGCTGGATGAAACCTTAAAAAATCAGATCACTAGGAGTTTGGAGGTAGGTAGGATGTGAGGTGTTATGACCTCGCCTGACTCTGGAGGCTCGCTAGGGTAGCATCGCCAATGAATCAAGGCGCCTGCGTGAATGGTTAACGTCGCATAGGCGGTTTTCGGTAGGCCGGGAGAGGCACGGGAGCACACTCTAGAAAAAGCAAAGAGCAAACGTTAGTAGGGTGCTAAAGACGCTGGCGATCGCAGCGCAAGGTAGGAAAATTTTAGAATGAAGTTGATCGATGAGCCGATAGGCGATGTTAAGAGGAAGCTATATATTCATATAGGTCCGCATAAAACGGGCACCACCTCAATACAAGATGGGCTATCACGATCAGCTAAAGATTTAGAAGAATGTGGGGTCTACTATCATCACAATGAAAAAACACATGCCGCGGCTCAACATTTAGCGAAGCGACGTTTTATAAAGGCCGAGGCTGCCCTCAAAGATGTAGCTCGAGATTTGTCACAAATTAGCTTTAGGGCTGCGATTCTGTCGCAGGAAGACTTCTCTGGAGATCTTCCAGGGAGAGATGGGGGGGGAGGTATCTATCCGGAGCTATCTCAGCGACTACGAATATTGCGCCGCTCGTTTTCTAATTTCGAAGTTACATTTGTGTTTTTTGAACGTGAACCGGTATCATGGATTAAGAGCTGTTACCGCCAAAATGTTCGTTATCGATCTGATTACCATAGTCTCGATGGTTTCTCATCGAAGTTTCAGTTCACTAATTGGGATGTGGTTTTACGTGAGGCGAGAAAGGAACATCGCGGAAAGCTTGTAGTTTTGCCTTACACCTCAAGTCCGGGAGAGGGGTTTAATACGATTTTGGCGCTCGCCGGCGTGCCACCGCTCCTAATTGATAAAATGTCGAGCAGAGTGCGCATCAAGAATCGATCTTTGCGAGGCGAGGAGCTCATCGTCTATGAGCTAATCAATCGTCGAGCGGTCATTCGCTCCCTCATTCCAATATATAAAGAACGAGCGTCTGCTCTTTTTCGCACTGAGCGACCTTTCACAGACGAAGAGATTTTTCCGGTTCAGGATAAGTTTCCCAAAGACCTTAGCTCAGGAGAGTTTAAGGGGCTGGCCGGGCTTACTGAAAGAGTAAGAAGACGAGTCGGTAACCAGGAGAATCAACCCAATCTTTTACCGTCTTCCGACGTCGATCTGCTAAACCTTGCAGCTGAAAGTATGCCCTCAGATACCATTTTGCCTGAGGTGTCGCGCGGGCGAATGGAGGATCAATATAGAATTCTGGAATATCACCTTAGGAACGGGAGTAAGCTAGCATTTTTAAATGCGCTAGTGATAAGCTACCTGAGGAGAGATACGCCACATACGAATCTAGCCAAGGAGATATTCCACAGAATTTGGCAAGAGTGTGGTATTTTCTTGGTGACTGAATTGAGCACAAGGTGGATTCTATCCACTCTACAGACGTTTATGGATCATCCAGACAACAGTGCTCAGCGGGTTGTCGGAGCTACTGGATATTTCTATGGTAACATGCTGAAAATATACGAAGGCGAGCGCGCCTTGATGGGTATAAAGCCGGACGCTAGATATATCGGTGCCAAGCCGAGTGCCAATTCCGGGTTTAGGGGCATGGACCAGTATTCGGTTGGAGGAACAGACCTTTTACTTAATACCAATGCGATGGCGTTAGAGGTTGCGGCCACAGACCCCGTAAGCGGATTAGTGCTAGAAGAACTCCTCTTGAGAACAAAGCACAGTAAAACTGTATTCAGCAGGTCAGATGCTGCGCGAAAGCAATTCGCTGTTAATCAACGACCCTTCTTAGATGTGTGGTCTTTCTTCGAAGAGCCCAAATCTCAGCAATGAATATCTTCCTACCGAGTCGTGATAAGAGGCTAGTTGCTCTGCACGTCAGGTGTGTTTACCTGAGTGCGTGAGGTTCTGTCCTGTGCGGTTGGATTTGGCTATGTGGGTCCTTCTTCGGCATCCGATGCTAAGTTGAAGTTTTAATAGGTGATTGGTGAACGGATCGATGTGTGGTGGAAGTCGTGTGATGGGTCTTCTTGAAAGATCTCTGTCGAGGTTATCGCTAAACCCCTTTAGCAATTGTGCAGGAAGTCAGTTTTGTCGGATAGGGTCTTTCGTGTGGAGGGTAGATTATGTATATTGAGGTCTATCTGCTCGCGCCGATGTAATGGAAAGTTCAGGTTCAGGATGGGCTTTTATTTGAAAGAAAAAGCAGATGAAAAAGAGACTGTATTCAGGGGGGTGATGTGAGTTTTGATGTGAAAATTGACAGCGACAGCGTGCAGGTTGCGATGCCTATTCCGGATTTATCTGAGGAGTACCGGGGTCATCTTAATCAGGTTGTTGCTGAAGTCCTTGAATTCATATCGGGATATGCGATCAATATGAAGGCTTTGGAAGAAGCCAGTGATTTGCATGACTTGGATGGCGCTAATATTTTGCTCGCGCAAAATATGAAGGCAAGAGTTGTTTTTCAGAAATCTTTGGATCAACTAAAACTTGCTCAAGATCATTTATCCGGCGTAGTGACTGCAAGCGATCTAGGTTTTCCAGAATTCGAACGAGATGGAGTTGCGTCATAGGAGGCTTTGGTTTCATTTGACGCGGGTAAAGTTGTGACATGCCAGATATAAATATTCAGATTGGAGCCCACGGATTATTTGATTCTGCTGCTAAAAACCTTTTGGCGCATAAGAATTTTATTCCTGGCATTTCTGATGTGGTTGAGATTTCAGCTTCTGAATATAGGAAGCATTGGCGCGCAGCCACACTGAGTGGCGTTGAGCATGAAATAGAAATTGCTAGAAATGGAGATCTCGCTGCCCGAGGGTTGGGTGATGGTGCGCGAAAGTTGCATTTTCTTTGCAATCCTAACATTATAGGAAATGATAACGCGATTTTCAAAGGTGGCGTTTTGTATAAAGGTGCCGAGGATCGCCTTTTTAATCTTCTCTCTATTCTATGCGACTATGATCCTCTAATTAAGGTTATGATTTGCAATATCGATATTTTTGCAGGTATTAACAACTCAACGGCTGCCGCAATAAGCCCTCTTCTGGCAAATCCTTGGGCGGATTTTATAGAGAGGATATCAAATATTTGTAGCGGTAGGCCTCTTAATGTGTATGCGGTGTCTGATGTAACGGTGTTTTGCAATCATCTTCCTGAAATTCTATTTGATACACCGATTGATCGGTCAAGGCTTGTAAAGCGGTTGTTGTCGGAAGAGGCCTTGAATTTCGGAAATGGCATTGATGCACGTTTCGCCGAGGAAAGTCATGGGGCGTATCTTGAGGATCTGACGAAAATTTCAAAAATCTCTAACGTAGAACTCTGTATCTTGTAGTTGTATTTATTCGCACATTTTTGCGACTAGAATTTTCACTGTTTTTTTGAGGTAAGATGCTGTCTCATTCGAATTCCGTGAGTTGGATTTTGGATCACGATGCATTGCCCACCTGCCCATAGGCGAAGTCGATATGCTCCTCGACCTTGTCCCAGGCATCTTGGATCGCGGGCGTGCCCTCGGCTGCGATGACGCGGCGAAGGGCGTTGATGTGGAGGGCGCGATAAACACGCCAAGACTGGAGGGTCACTGGTTAAGGAGGTCATCATACTCGCCATCTTCCATGGCGATTTCGTCGTACTCTATGCCCATCGCCTCTAGCTTGAGCCGCTTCCTGTAGAGCGCAATTTCAGCGCGCACATGGCGTTCTGCTTCAGGCTTGATGAAGTCCTTCCAGTCGTCGAAGACCTTGTAGTTGTTTAATGTCAGTAAGCGGTCGAGCTGGCCGTGCAGAGACTGCATCGTCATTTTCTGCCCAGACAATGCAGTTGACTCTGCAAACAGAAGGAACTGTTCAGAGAGCAGGTGAAGGCGATACAGTTCCTGCGGCAACAGGTAGTTTTTCCCGACTAGAGCCTCAGAAACTGTGGGTTGTTGGCCCTTAAAGTTTTGAACGCCCATATTGGGAACAGTATGATCGGCCCTGTCTCGCATTAGCTTCGAGGCAGTCATGCTAGTTACAGCAAAATGAAACTTGTCTTGCAAAAGTGCATAGAAGCGCTTCATCTCTTTCGATCCGGGTGAATAGTCAGAGGCACTCATGCGGAAGCAGTCCCTCACTTTGGAGAATACTTGCTTTTCTTCAGATCGTAGCGCGCGAAGGCGCGCTGCCAGGGCATCCAGCTTTTCTGGAGATTCGCGCAGAGCCCGTTCGTTGATAGCATAGCCCTGTGTCAGGTAGGACTTTAGGACTGCCGTGGACCTTTGTCGAAAGCGCGTTGCTGCTTGGGAGTTTACCCGATAGCCAACCGAAATAACCGCATCCAGGCTGTAAATTTGGACAGGCTTAGTGGATCCAGCAATGTGAACTTTTTGCACATTGCTAACCTCGTTGAGTTCGCCATCCTCAAAAACCTTGCGTAAGTGCTTCGTGACGTTGGAGCGCTCGGTTTGGAAGAGTTCTGCAATCTGAGCTTGGGTCGCCCAGAATGTCTCCGTTCCGGGGTCCAAACGGAAAGCTATCGCCTCATGATAGCCGGGGTCGGAATACTCGACGAACTGGACCTGATCGATCAGCTCGCTCGTGGTTTCTTTTGGTGCCAAATCGTGTCCTTTCTTGACACAGGCGCGCTTCCGACTCAGAGTTGACGGCAGGGTTGGGAGGCCCTAAAGACCGCTCTAGATTTGATGCGCTGATTCGGAAGCGCTAAGTTGATGGAATTGGACATCCTCGCAAAAAAGTTGTCCAAATTTCTGAATACTATAGATCCAGTTATTGAGTCCAGCCCGCGGCGCGATGCGTTTGCGGGCTGCCTCTTTTCACCCTCGCAATATCATTGAATTGTGAGAGTGGTTGCGGCGATACGCATGCGCGCATAACGCTCAACATATGCATTAGGCCTTGCAGGCATTGTTTCGTCAACATCGCGCCGGTTACCATAGCTGGCGGACGCGGTAGTGGTCTTGAACGTGAAGTGACCGTGCAGCCTTATGATGTGCCGGACGCTTCACTTAAGATCAGTCGACGTAAGGAACCTGAGGCTCCAACCATTCTACGGCTTCGGCGCGGGTCGAAAAGAAGAAATCCGGTTTAGCAAACACTTCGTCGCTTCCGTCGTTTTTCAGAATGGCAAAAGACCACACGCCCCTTCCTTTTTTGATAGTGATCGCCCTGTAATCACCGGAATCGACACCGGCCTTAAAGAACACATCATACAAAGGCTCAGTTGGAGCGTATAAAGTATAAGTATCGTCGTGATCGCACATGTCGCAGCCAATCCTCTTGAGCTCATAACTACTCCATACCAAGCTGGATTGAAGGCTCTTTGCAACGCACCAGATGCCGGTTGCCGTAGCGGGCGGGCGCGGTCATGCGTCAACCAGAAATGAAGCCATTGCTGCTCCTGTTGCGGGAAACCACCAATCTGAGTGCCCGAGAAAAACACACAATGATGCATCCAACAGGCACAAGACAGCCACCGCTGCGCAAATAATAGATGCGGTAATAGCGCTCACCGCCCCCTTTCCGCAGCCCGTCGGGTCCGTGTCGATGAAGTCCCCGCAATGGTGATGGCGGCCCGTGATCGGATGGCCAGCGCCGACGGCGAGAGACATGCCGTGGATACCAAGCCCCGCGATCCGATCAGCCCCGCTGACTGGTGCTGCCTTGTGGCATTCGCCCATGCGTGAGTTCTGCCAATGCCAGTGATCGCAGCCAGCGCAGCACGGCCCATTCTTGCGATAGAACTCGGTCAGAAGGTCATCTGCCTGCTTTATCGGGCCAGCCCGTGGTGTCGATCGGAGCAACAGGAACGTGTCGCGTTCGCTCAAAGCTCTCCCTCCCGCGCAGCCAGCATTGCCGAGAATGTTGCGGCGGTCGCGTCCATGCCAAACCCGCATTCAGGGCAGTCCTTGAAAGCGTGCTCTGGCTCCACGCGACCGGCTTCTGTATCCAAGGCCTCATACTCGATCAGGACGTCGCTGCCGCACATGCCGCAGGTGACCAGCAGAGCCGCGACCTCGACGGTGCTGATTGGCTCAAGCTGATGCTCGTCCATCACCGCTCCCCCTCAAATAGCGGCATACCTGCCGCGCTGGCCTCTCGCGCCGCCTTGGTGCGCGGCTGATAGCCATACCGCACGAGGTAATCCCGCCGCGCGGCCTGCCAAGCTTTTTTCGGCCAGCTCATGTGCATCCATCCGATTGGGCGGGCCGCATCGACAACGCGTTGCCGCTCGTGCAGTGGCGCATCATCCGGCAAGCCCCTGACCGCGTGTGCGATGATGTGTGCGGCCTCCTGCCTCCATGTGGTCCCGCTCGCCGCCCTCCCTCCCCAGCAAGGGCGCGCAGGGCGGCGCGCAGTTTGTCACGGGCCTCCATTTCTGCCGGCCTGATCCCTGACGGGAAGTCGTATTCGATCCACCGCAGATATTCAGTCGCCGCTTCGGCCACCGCCGCCGCCTCTACGCTCACCATGCCCGCGCTGTCCGAAATGCCTGGTTTGCGATTAATCGCAAGTTCGGGGTTCGCGGCTTCCATGCCCGCGCTGGACGGGGTGGCGCGAAGGGCCTTGGCGAAGCGATACCGATAGCGTCGGAAATCGGCATCTGTCCCGGTCATCGCAATCTTGATCAGGAACAGCCTTTCGACGGGTGTGATGCTTTCCGGCTTCGGCTCTGGTTGACAGATCGGGCTGATATTCTGATTTGGTTGCAAAGCGGCCTGTGACACCGGAGCGGGCTCGGGGTCGGGTTGGATCGCGGCGAGGGCTTCGAAATCGTTCAGGAACGGAACCGCGTCGCATTTGCAATCAGCGTCACCATTGCCACCGATAGCAGGGCAGTCGTGGTCATGATGGACGACTTCGCAGGCTCGCTCGTATAACGCCTTGATCGTGCCGCTTACCCGCGCGGCGGCGGTTGGGGTTGGGGTCAACCAGATGCACTCCGGCGCCGCCTGATCGGTCGGGACGTGTTGACGGTCGTCCGCGTGGGGCGTGTTTTCCAACGTTTCCGCTAAGCTATTGCTTTCTTTGGTGAGCGATTGGCGCTGTTTTCCACCGTATTGCATTGAATTTTCAAGATAATCGCGGTCCCTCACTGTCCGCCATTTACCCTTTTATTGCTTAAGTTCAGTGCGTTAGGGTAGGGCTACCACACACGTAACGAACTCAAGCGCTTGACGGTAGCCACCTTCCTAGAGGGTTCCCCGCCTACTGTTGCGGGGCGCTAGCTTTGGCAGAAAAGTGCACTTGCTTTGGCAGAACAATTTTTACCCCTTGATGTGCAGAGATGGTGTGCCACCGCCGCACACATCCGGACTCCTCTTACCTCTAAGATCTTCACATGATCCTTCGGCTCTAGCTGTCAACGTGACATCGCTGTGGTCGCTTAGGCCCAAACTTGTTGCGGGGCGCTAGCTTCCGGACAAAAGTGTACTAGCTTCCGGACGGAAAATTTTCTCATTGCCCGACGAGGGGCCGCTTTCGGTGAGGTGACTTCCACACCTGACAGTCTACTTTGCGGACAAAGCGGTCATTTGATGATCAGTAAGTAATTCTGGAGGGCACCTCGAAAAATTGCCGTGACGACGCTGCCATCGTAGGATGAGGGGGGAG
>NZ_DALZMB010000145.1:0-7970 GCF_032007265.1 Paracoccus sp. (in: a-proteobacteria)
GCTGATTAAGCAAGACTGAAGCCGGGGGCTTTGCGCCCCCGGACCCCCGCAGGGTATTTTCATGATGAAGAAAGGGCGAGGCCATGGACGGTGATGCGAAGACAATTCCGACGGTGGTCGATCTCAAGCAGGAATATGAAAGCTCGGGTGTGCGCGAGGTTCTGGATGAGCTGGACCGCGAACTGATCGGGCTGGCACCGGTCAAGGAGCGCATTCGCGAGACGGCGGCGCTGTTGCTGGTCGACAAGGCGCGGCGCGACATGGGCCTGGCCAATGAGACGCCCACCTTGCACATGAGCTTCACAGGCAATCCCGGTACGGGCAAGACGACGGTTGCCCTGAAGATGGCGGGTTTGCTGCATCGCTTGGGCTATGTGCGCAAAGGTCATCTGGTGTCGGTCACACGTGATGATCTGGTCGGGCAATATATCGGCCATACGGCGCCAAAGACCAAAGAGGTCCTGAAAAAGGCCATGGGCGGCGTGCTGTTCATCGATGAGGCCTATTATCTGTACCGCCCTGACAATGAGCGCGATTACGGGCAGGAGGCGATCGAGATCCTGTTGCAGGTCATGGAAAACAACCGTGATGATCTGGTTGTGATCATGGCGGGTTATGCTGACCGGATGGATCGGTTCTTTTCGGCCAATCCGGGGTTCCGCTCGCGGATTGCCCATCACATCGAATTTCCAGATTATACCGATCAAGAGCTGGAGCGGATCGCGGCGAGCATGCTGGAGACGCAGGGTTATGTTCTGGATGCCGGGGCCGAGGCTGCGATGGCCGAATATGTGCGCCTTCGCCGCGAACAGCCGCATTTCGCCAATGCCCGTTCGATCCGTAACGCCTTGGATCGTGCGCGCCTGCGTCAGGCGAATCGTCTGTTCATGAGCGGGGAGCCGGTTGACGCCACCGCACTTTCGACCATATCGGAGCCAGATATCCGTGCGAGCCGCGTTTTCGAAGGTGGGCTCGACATTGATGGCAGTCGCAGAAAGGATCAGCCATGACGTTCGACCGCAGGATCAAGATCGCTCCGTCCATTCTATCGGCCGATTTCGCGAATTTCGGGCAGGAATGCCGCGCGATTGAAGAGCAGGGTGCCGATTGGGTCCATGTCGATGTGATGGACGGTCATTTCGTGCCCAACATCACCTTTGGCCCGGCGATGTGCAAAGCGATCCGCCCGCATATCAAGGGCGTCATGGACGTGCACCTCATGATCGCGCCGGTCGATGCTTATATCGATGCATTTGCCGAGGCAGGCAGCGATGTCATCACGGCCCATGTCGAAGCGGGTCCGCATATTCACCGCACGTTGCAGGCGATTCGCGCGACAGGTGCAAAAGCCGGTCTGGCGCTGAATCCCGGCACACCGGCCGAGGCGGCTGCGATGCTGCTGGACGATGTGGATCTGATTTGCGTGATGACGGTCAATCCGGGCTTTGGCGGGCAGAAATTCATCCATAGCCAGGTCGAAAAGGTGCGCCAGCTGCGCCGTATGATCGGCGATCGTCCGGTCCATATCGAAATCGACGGCGGAGTTGATCCCAAGACTGCGCCTTTGGTTGCGGCGGCGGGTGCAGATGTGCTGGTTGCGGGCTCGGCCGTGTTCCGGGGGGGCTCGGTCTCGAATTCCTCGCCTTATGGCGAGAATATCCGCGCCATTCGCGCGGCGGCCGAGGCGGCATTGGCACCTGCCTGATCGCAAAGCGATTGTGCAAAAGATGGGGGCAGCCTGCGGGCTGCCCCTTTTGCATTTTCAGCCTTCTGGCACGGGGCGGCTGCTGGCGCGTGGTTGTGGCCTTGGCGCAGGAATGGGGGCTGTTCCCCTAGGGGGGCTGCGCGCTATGGTCCGCCAAAATCGGGCGGTGGCCAAAGAAGGGCATGCATGGCAAAGCAGCGGCGATCAGAGACAAAAGGCGGCGCAACTGCCGCGTTTTATCGCGGCGCGACGGCGATGGCCGGGGCGGTCTTGCGCCCCTTTGCCGGGGCCATGGGTGGCGATTTTGCCCAACGAATGGCAATCGGGCTGCCTGCGGTACCTGCGGGCGGGATCTGGATCCATGGTGCCAGCGTCGGAGAGCTGAACTCGGCACGGCTGCTGATCGAGGATCTGGCGCGCGACTTTGACGTGAGCGTGACCGCCAACAGCCTGACCGGACGGCGGGCCGCATCGGGCTGGGGCATGCACTGCACCTTGGCGCCGCTGGATCTGCCGCGCGCGGTTGCGCGCTTTCTGGATCAGCGAAAACCTGTCTTGGCCGTCACGATCGAGAATGAAATCTGGCCAAACCGCGCCCGAGAGCTAAGCGCGCGCGGCATTGCGCAGGCGGTTATCGGGGCGCGGATTTCTGCGCGCTCGGCTGAGCGCTGGGGCAAGATGCCGGGGCTGATCGCGCCGGTTCTGGGGGCGGTTGATCTTCTATCGGCGCAAGATGGTGCGACCGAAGAGCGGCTGATGCAACTTGGCCTGCGCCGCGAGGCAGTGACCCAGCGGTTGAACCTGAAGCTGCTGGGTCCGGCGCGGATCGTGCCGGGGCGGGGCGGAGACTTGCGTCCGCTGACGCTGCTCGCGGCCTCGACCCATGAGGGCGAAGAAGAGATCGTGTTGGATGCCTATCTGGCGGCATTGGCGCAGCATCCCCAATTGCGCCTGATCCTGGCCCCACGCCATCCCGAACGTGGCGATGAAGTGGCAGCGATGATCGCCAAGCGCGGGCTTGAGGTGGCGCGCCGCACCCAAGGCCAGGACGAGCGCGCGCCCGTTCTTTTGGCCGATACTTTGGGCGAGATGGCACGCTGGTATGATAGCGCCGCAATTTGCCTGACCGGCGGGTCTTTGGTCGCGCGCGGTGGCCATACCCCGTGGGAGCCGGCGGCCCATCAATGTGCGCTCCTGCACGGGCTTTATGTCGATAATTTCATTGAAGATTACGCAGTCCTTGATGCGCAGGGTGCAAGCTCTGCGGTGACAAGTGACAGCCTAAGCCAGACTGTTTGCGCATTATTGGGTGACAGGGCCGCACAGATGGGGCAGGCCGCACGTGACATCTTGTTAACGCGTGCCGGAGATCCTGAACCGATCTTGTCGCAGCTGCGCGAATTGGCGCGGCGCAACCTTGCTTCCCGCTGATCAAATTCCGATATTGGCTCGGAAAGGAATTCGATATGATCCGCTATGATTTGCGCTGTGATCAGGGCCATGATTTCGACGGTTGGTTCCGCTCGTCCGACGGCTTTGACAGCCTGCGGGCCGCGGGTCAGGTCAGCTGTACGATTTGCGGCTCGATCAAGGTTGAAAAGGCGCTGATGGCGCCGGGTGTGGCCTTGGCGCGCCCCCAGCCGTCCGAATTGCGCAAGCCACGCGATGACCGTGAGGCAGCCTTGGAAAAGCTGCGCGAACATGTCGAGCAAACCTCGGATTATGTCGGCATGTCTTTTGCCGCCGAGGCGCGTGCCATGCATGAGGGTCAAAGCCCCGAACGCGCGATCCATGGCGAGGCCAAGATCGAAGAGGCGCGTCAGCTGTTGGAGGAGGGCATCAATGTCATGCCTTTGCCGTTCATGCCGCGCAATCGCACCAACTAGAAATCACACCTACCAGAACGCGGCGCGCCGATTGGCGCGCTTGGGGCCGGGATGATTTGCGTCAAAATCCGGTAAAATCCGCAAAAATCAAAACTTGCCATGATTCGGGCTGTTTGCCCTTGGTGGGCGCGTCAGTTTTTGGGGAAAAGCCAGAAGGACTTGGAGGTGGGTACCGGAATCGAACCGGTCTTCACGGATTTGCAATCCGGTGCGTAACCTCTCCGCCAACCCACCGCTGTCGAGGCAGGGCAGGGTTTAGCCTGTCCTTTCGCGCTGCGCAAGGGTGCCAAGACGAGTTCGTGCAGACTTCCTGCGCTGGAAGTGAAATCTGCGGGATTTGCGAGGGATCGGCGGGCGAAATCAGGCAAATAGATGGCGCGCGCCGGGTCGATGATAAGGGGTTGATCGGGCAAGACTGTGTTGCTCAAACGCAGGTCGCTGCACTTAGGCGGTAATTGCACCGAACTGCCCTTGCGGTTTCGCAGGCCCACCCCTAGAACGCACCCCGTATATCATGGGCTACTGGGGGCAAGAAATGCCGCTTCTGGTGATGAAATTTGGTGGCACTTCTGTCGCCGATCTGGACCGCATCAAAAACGCCGCCCAAAAAGTGCAGCGTGAAGTCGAACGCGGTTATGATGTTATCGTCATCGTCAGCGCAATGTCGGGCAAGACCAATGAGTTGGTCGGTTGGGTCGAGCAGACTTCGCCAATGTTTGATGCGCGCGAGTACGATGCTGTTGTTGCATCAGGCGAGAATGTCACGGCGGGGCTGATGGCGCTGCGCCTTCAGGAAATGGGCGTGCCTGCGCGCAGCTGGCAGGGTTGGCAAGTGCCGATCCACACCACTGCACAGCATTCCTCGGCCCGATTCCTCGATATTCCTCGTGCCAATCTGGACGCGAAATTCGCCGAAGGCATGCGGGTTGCGGTGGTTGCCGGCTTTCAGGGTCTGTCGCCCGAGGGTCGCATCACCACGCTTGGCCGCGGTGGATCGGACACGACTGCCGTTGCGTTTGCGGCCGCTTTCGATGCCGAACGCTGCGACATCTATACCGATGTCGATGGCATCTATACGACCGACCCCCGCATCACCTCGAAGGCGCGCAAGCTTGAAAAGATTGCCTTCGAAGAGATGCTAGAACTGGCCAGCCTCGGCGCGAAAGTCCTGCAGACTCGTTCGGTCGAACTGGCAATGCGCTATAAAGTCCGCCTGCGCGTGCTGTCTTCTTTCGAGGAAACCGACGAGAATTCGGGTACGCTGGTCTGCGATGAGGATGAAATCATGGAATCGAAAGTCATCAACGGCGTTGCCTATTCGCGCGAAGAGGCCAAGCTGACCTTGGTTACCGTCGAGGACAAGCCGGGCATTTCGGCGGCAATCTTTGCACCTTTGGCCGAGGCTGGGGTGAACGTGGATATGATTGTCCAGAACATCTCGGAAAAAGATTACGAGGATCACCCCGGTTCGGTGACCGATATGACCTTCTCTTGCCCGGTCAACCAGGTCGCGCGTGCGCGCAAGGCCATGGAAGAGGCAAAATCGGCTGGTCACATCGCTTATGACGAGCTGGTGGTTGATTCCGAGGTCGCCAAAGTCTCGGTCGTGGGTATCGGTATGCGCAGCCACGCTGGCGTCGCAGCGCGGATGTTCAAGGCACTTGCTGATGAGAATATCAACATCAAGGTGATTTCGACCTCTGAGATCAAGATTTCGGTGCTGATCGAGCGCAAGTATATGGAACTTGCGGTTCAGGCACTGCATGATGCCTTTGATCTCGAAAAGGCCTGATATCGGGGCCTGACTCACAGGCGAGGAAGAATGGCAGGACGCAACGATAGCGACTCGCGCAAACTGCTGAAGCGGCTGCGCGAGACCCTTGCTGCACCGGGCGGCGGCCAAGACCGTCTGGACAATATTACCCATCACATCGCGGATTCGATGGGGACCGAGGTTTGCTCGATCTATCTTTTCCGCGATGCCCAGACCTTAGAGCTTTGTGCAACCGAAGGGTTGAAGGCCGAGGCCGTTCACAAGACGCGCCTGCGATTGGGCGAGGGGCTGGTGGGGCGCGTTGCCCGACATGGCCGGCCAATCAACACCGCCAATGCCCCCGCCGAGCCAGGTTTTCGCTATATGGCCGAAACCGGCGAGGAGATTTTCCCCAGCTTTCTAGGTGTCCCCATCCAGCGCGTCGGCGAAAAGCTGGGCGTTCTGGTCGTGCAGTCGCGCGAAGCGGCACTTTTTACCGATGACGATATCTATGGTCTGGAAGTCGTCGCCATGGTTCTGGCTGAAATGGCAGAACTCGGCGCCTTTTTGGACCAGCAATCCGACAACCCGCAGATGCAGCACCGCTTTGCCATCGCCATCCGGGGCACCTCGGGGCAAGAGGGCGCGGCCGAGGGGCGTGTCTGGCTGCACGAGCCGCGCGTCGTGATCACCAACCCCATCGGCGATGATCCCCAGAAAGAGCGTGCGCGCCTGTTGGAATCGGTCGCGATGCTGCGCAGCAATGTCGATACCATGCTTGCGGCCTCGGATGCGGCGGGCAAGGAATATACCGAGGTCATGGAGGCCTATCGCATGTTCGCCCATTCGCGCAGCTGGTTGCGCCGGATGGAAGAGGACATCGATCTGGGCCTTTCCGCCGAAGCGGCCGTCGAAAAAGAGCAGTCTCTTGCGCGGGCGCGATTGGAAAGTGCAGCTGATCCATATCTGCGCGATCGCCTGCATGATCTGGACGATCTCTCGAATCGGCTTTTGCGCATTCTGACCGGGCAGGGGCGCGACACCGGCGCCGAAATGCCTGAGAACCCGATACTTGTGGCCCGCAATATCGGCCCAGCCGAATTGTTGGATTATGGCCGCAAGCTGAAAGGCGTGGTGCTGGAAGAGGGCTCGGTCGGCAGTCACGCCGCGATCGTCGCCCGTTCGCTGGCGATCCCGCTGGTCATCAATGCAAACCGCATCACCTCTGAGGCGCTGAACGGCGATCCGATTTTGATCGACGGCGATATGGGCGTGGTGCATCTGCGCCCTGAAGATACGATTGCAGCCGCCTTCCGCGACAAGATCGCGATGCAGGCCGAGGCGCAAAAGCGTTACGCCGGACTGCGCGACCTGCCGGCCGAATCCTTGTGCGGCGCGCAGGTGCAGCTTTACATGAATGCCGGTCTGATGGCGGATCTGCCCAGCCTGCAAAGCTCGGGCGCCGAAGGCGTCGGGCTGTTTCGCACAGAGCTGCAATTTCTGACGCGCACGCATTTCCCGCGCCGCAGCGAGCTGGCGACGCTTTATTCGCACGTGCTTGACAGCGCCCTTGGTCGCCCGGTGATGTTTCGCACGCTGGATATCGGTTCGGACAAGGTGCTTCCCTATATGAAGCCGCAGGACGAGCCGAACCCCGCCATGGGCTGGCGTGCGATTCGTGTAGGCTTGGACAAGCGTGGCGTCTTGCAAATGCAGCTGCAGGCGCTGATCCGCGCTGCAGCGGGGCGCCCGCTTTATGTGATGTTCCCCTTCATCGCGGAAATGCAGGAATTCGAAGAGGCCCATCGCATGCTGATGGAGGCCGTGGCCCGCGAACGGCGGCTGGGTCATCCGATGCCAAGCGATATTCGCGTCGGCGCGATGATCGAGACCCCCTCGATGGCCTATGCGCCCAAGAAGTTCTTCGAGATGTGTGATTTCATCTCGATTGGCGGGAATGATCTTAAGCAGTTCTTCTTTGCGGCGGACCGCGAGAACGAGCGGGTGCGTCGCCGCTATGACACGCTCAGCGGCTCTTACCTGACTTTGCTTGATCTGATCCGTAAACGCTGTGACGAGGCCCATGTGCCCCTGTCGTTTTGTGGCGAGGATGCGGGCCGCCCGATCGAGGCCGTGACTTTCGCAGCGCTTGGCTTTCGCAGGCTATCGATGCGACCGGCATCAATCGGTCCGGTGAAACATCTGATCCGCCGGGTCAATCTGACCGATCTGCGTGAGGTCATCGATGAGGGGCTCGCGCAGGGGGTATCCAATTTGCGCCGTCCGATCACCGATTGGCTTGCGCGCCAATAAGCTTGGCTTGCCACGATCCATCACAGGAAAATCGCCCGCCGCCTTGATCGTCAAGCGGCGGGTTTTTCATTGCCCCTTCTCGCGCTTCTAGGGCGCGACAGGGCCGCGATTCGCGTCAAGGATGTGATGGATGGCTTGGGCCGATGTCGCGTGCTGTCCGGGCCTGTGGCGCGGCTTTGGGCGCGGCTCGCCTTCTGTTTCCTCTGACTGCCAGGGATGCAGGTCGTGCCTTTGGTGGAGTGCCATAAATGCAAAATGCCCCGGATGATCCGAGGCAGCGTCATCTTTTTTCTGATTGTTTACAGCGCCCTAT